>NZ_JBEXYK010000016.1:134447-152104 GCF_040630865.1 Nonomuraea sp. NPDC005730 | reverse complement strand
TAATCGACCGGACCACCTACAAGGCTGCCATCAGCATCAACATGATCCCGGCCAGCCCTTGACACCACCGCCCGGACGCTAACTGAACGGCGTTGCTCCTAGCGGCCCCGCCGTGCCGAGGCGGTCAGGGGGCGGCGTGGGCCTGGCGGGTCCAGGTGGACAGGAGGCGGAGGGCGGTCTGGGAGGGGGAGCCCTCTTCGGTGGTGTGGGCGATCAACGCCTGGTCCTGGTCGTCGGGCAGGCGGAGGGTCTCGAAGCCGAGGTCGAGGGCAAGGTCCGCGCGATCGGCCTGTCCAACCACTCGCCGCAGGAGCTGGCGGCCGCGGAGCGCATCGCCCACGTGGACGTCATCCAGCCGCCGTTCTCGGCGATCAACCGGTCGGCGGCGGCCGAGATCGCGTGGGCGCACGCCCACGGCACGTGATCGCGTAGTCGCCGCTGCAGTCGGGCCTGCTCACCGGGACGTTCTCCGCCGAAGTGGCCATCGCGTGGGTCCTGGCCTGGCCGGGCGTCACCGGGGCCATCGTCGGCGCCCGCAGGCCGGAGCAGGTGGACGGCTGGATCGGCGCCGGCGCGGTGGAGCTGACGCCGGCCGACCTGGCGGAGATCGCCGACGCCATCACCGCCTCCGGCGCCGGGACCGGCCCCGCCCGGCCCCTCGCATGAGGACGACGCCGGAGATGTCCCTCATCGTGCTGGCCCAGTACGTGGCCGCGGCCGGGCAGGAGGACCGGCTGCGGACCGCGCTCGAAGCGATGATCGAACCGTCCCTGGACGAGCCCGGCTGCCTGGCCTACCGCCCCTACGGCGACCCGAACCATCCGGCGAGCATGGTCGTGATCGAGGAATGGGCCGGTGCCGGGGCGCGGGCGCGGCACCTGACCACTTCGCATCACCGCCATGCGGCGCAGGTGCTGGCCCTCGTCCTGGCCGAGCCGATGGTCGTGCGCACGCTCGTGACCGCCTCCGGCGAGGGCGGAGAGGTCAGCAACGCTGCCCGTTGACGTAGTCGATCGCCGGGCTGTGCGTCACCGTCTGGCAGAAGTAGCTGCCGGACGGGATGGTGATCGTGCCGTAGGTGCCGGTGCCCGATCCGGTGCAGCCGCTGGCGAAGATGACGTACCCGACCAGGTCGGAGATGAGGATCCGCGAGCCGCTGGTGCAGACGTAGTAGGCGTCCATGGCCGCGGCCGGCGCGACGGTCGCCGACGTCACCAGGGCGGCGGACGCGGCGACGGTGACCACGCGCTTGAGCAGGGATCTCACGACGTGCCCCTTCCTTGGGGGAGGTGCGGACGCCTGCACCTGTACCCGAGCTGCGCCGGGTCCGATCTGACCGGGGGTGTCCGCAAGAGGCCAATGCGGCCAGTTGTGCGTCCTTCTTTATGGCAGTTTTCGGTGCGATTGCTGAGTATGAGGGGCATGGAGCGCGTGCCGCAGGAGGACGGTGCGGCCGGGGCTCGGGAAGCCGGGCGAGCCAGGGCCGGGAGGGTTCGGCGGGTCGCCGCCGGGGGCGGGGTGCTGGTCGTCGTCGCGGTGCTGGCGTACTGGCTGGGCGGCGGTGGTGGCGACGGCGGGAGGGCCGGCGGAGGGCCGGGCGCCACGCCGACGCCCACCGCGACGCTCACGGTGCCGGACGTCTTCCGGAGGGTCGGGCCGTCGGTCGTGGTCATCCAGGCGGGCAAGTCGCTCGGCACGGGAGTGATCGCGGCCGAGGACGGGACGGTCCTGACGGCGCATCACGTGATCAAGGCCACGAAGGACATCAACCTCACGTTCGCGGACGGGACCAGGGCGAAGGCCGTCGTCGCCGCCGCGAACCCCAAGCGGGACGTCGCCGTGCTCAAGCCGGTGAAGCTGCCGGAGATCGTGGTGCCCGCGACGCTCGGCGGCGCCGTGGCCGTGGGGGCGCCGGTCGTGGCGATCGGCAATCCGCTGGGCCTGACCTACAGCGTCTCCACCGGGGTGGTGTCGGGGCTCGACCGGACCACCGGCCGGACCGGCAAGGACGGCGGCCTGAACGGGCTGATCCAGTTCGACGCCTCCGTCAACCCGGGCAGCTCCGGCGGCCCCCTGCTGGACGCCCGCGGGCTGGTCGTCGGGATCGTCGTCTCGATCGCCGACCCCGGGGGCGACGACGCGTTCGCCGGCATCGCGTTCGCGGTGCCGATCGGCGCGGCCCTGGGCGGCGACGAAGGCGACGGCCCACCAGGTGACGGACCCCAGATCTGACCGGTACTGCCCATAGCGCCTACAGAAGGGACATCATGCCCCCGGCCCAGCCTCATCCGCTCGAACAGGTCCTCTTCGAGGTCAAACGCACCATCGTCGGCCAGGACGTCCTGCTCGAACGTATGGCCGTCGCGCTGATCGCCGACGGTCACCTGCTGGTGGAAGGCGTGCCGGGCCTGGCCAAGACCCTGGCCGTCCGGTCGCTGGCCGCGGCGATCACCGGCGGCTTCCAGCGCGTGCAGTTCACCCCCGACCTGGTCCCCGCCGACCTCGTCGGCACGCGGGTCTACCACCAGCACTCCGGCGAGTTCAGGACGGAGCTCGGCCCGGTGTTCACGAACCTGCTGCTCGCCGACGAGATCAACCGCGCTCCCGCCAAGGTGCAGAGCGCCCTGCTGGAGGTGATGCAGGAGCACCAGGTGACGATCGGCCGCGAGACGTTCCAGGTGCCGGAGCCGTTCCTGGTGATGGCGACGGAGAACCCGATCGAGTCGGAGGGCACGTACCCGCTGCCCGAGGCGCAGGTGGACCGGTTCATGATGAAGGTGGTCGTCGGCTATCCCGCCCAGAACGAGGAGCAGGCGATCGTCGAACGCGCGCTGCGTCCACCGGACCCGCCGCAGCCGACGGTCACGACCGCCGAGCTGATGGAGATGCGGGCCCGCGCCCGGCAGGTGTACGTCGATCCGTCGATCGTCGACTACGCCGTACGCGTGGTCGCCGTGACGCGTTCGCCGGGCACGGCCGGGCTGGGGGAGCTGGAGCGGTACGTCACGTACGGGGCCAGCCCGCGCGCGTCCATCGCGCTCGTCACGGGTGCCCGCGCGCTGGCGTTCCTGCGCGGCCGCGACTACGTCCTGCCGGACGACCTGTCCGAACTCGCGCTCGACGTGCTGCGCCACCGTCTCGTGCTGTCCTACGAGGCCCTGGCGGACGACGTGGACGCCGACACGATCATCAGCAGGGTGCTCGGGGCCGTCCGGACGCCCGACGTCGTCCTGCGGAACCGCTGAGCCGTCATGGCCACCGCCCCCGAGAAACTCCTGCTCCGCCTGGAGTGGAAGGTCGTCCGCAGGCTGGACGGCCGCCTCCAGGGCGCCCACCGCACCGCGCACCGCGGCTCCGGCATCGACTTCACCGGCCTGCGCCGCTACGCCGACGGCGACGACGCCCGGCACATCGACTGGAACGTCACCGCCCGCCTGGACGAACCCCATCTGCGCGTGTTCACCGAGGACCGCGAGCTGACGGTGTGGCTGGTGCTCGACCGGTCGGCCTCGATGACGGCCGGGCGGCCGGGGCGCGGCAAGCACGACGTCCTGGCCGAGCTGGCGCTCGTCCTCGCCCGGCTGTTCGGGCGGGGCGGCGACCGGGTCGGCGCGCTGCTGTTCGACACCGGGACAACGCGGGTCGTGCCGCCGGGCACGTCCCGGCGGCACGCGCTGCGGATCGGCGCCGAGCTGGAACGCACCGCCGGCGCGCGCGCCGGCGCCACCACCGACCTGGCCCTGATGCTCGACGCGGCCGGACGGCTGGCGCGCCGCCGCGCGCTCATCGTCGTCCTGTCGGACTTCATCGGCGACGGCGACTGGGAACGCTCGCTCCAGCGCCTGGCCCGGCGGCACGAGGTCGTCGCCCTGCGCATAGTGGACGCGGCCGACGACGTGCTGCCCGAGGCCGGGCTGATCGTGGTCGAGGACGCCGAGACCGGCGAGCAGCTCGTCGTCGACTCCGCCGACCCGCTGCTGCGGGTCCGCTTCCGCGAGGCCGTGGACGCCCGCGACGCCCGGCTCGCGGCGGGCATGCGCCGGGCGGGGGTGCCGGTCCATCGCGTCGGCACCGACCGCGACCTGACCGACACGCTCGTCGAGATCGCCGCCCGCACGGGGGAGCGGCGGCCATGAGCGGATTCGCCGGGGACCGGCTGACGCTGTCGTCCCCGCTGTTGCTGGCCGCCGGGCTGCTCGTCACGGCGGCGCTGGCCTGGGCGGCCGTCGTCTCGGCCCGCCGCCGGAGGTCGGCGCTGGCCGCGGCCGGGGTCGCCGGGCCGGGCGGGCGCGGCGCGTACCTCGGGACCGGCCTGACGATCGCGGCGGTCGGCGTGCTCGCGGTCGCCACCGCGGGACCGGCGGCGATGGTGCCGGTGCCGCGGACCGCGGGCACCGTCATCCTCGCCGTGGACGTCTCCAACAGCATGGGCGCCGGCGACGTCGCGCCGACCAGGCTGGCCGCCGCGCAGCGGGCGGCCCGCGCGTTCGTGGCGGCGCAGCCCGACAGCGTGGACATCGGGGTCGTCGCGTTCGAACGCGGCGCGCTCACCACCGCGCGGCCCGACGCGGACCATTCCGTCGCGCTCAGGGCCATCGACCGTCTGAGGATCACCGGCGGCACCTCGCTCGGGGCGGCCATCACGGCCTCGCTGACCGCCATCACCGGCAGGCGGGTGGTGATCGGCCGCGACCGGACGCCGCCCGACCTCGGCTACTGGCCGTCGGCCACGATCGTGATGTTCTCCGACGGCCAGAACCAGGGCGGCGACGTCGAGCGGGCCGCCGCCGTGGCCCAGAAGGCGGGCGTGCGCGTCCACACCGTGGGGGTCGGCACCGCGGCCGGGGCGGCGGTGCGGGTCGACGGCTACCACCTGCAGACCTCGCTCGACGAGGACACCCTCACCACGATCGCGCGGACCACCGGCGGCGCCTACCACCCGGCCGCCGACGCCGCGCGGCTCGACGGCATCGCCGACACGATCGACCTGCGGCTCACCGTCTCCGACGAGCCGCTGCCGCTCGCCGGCGGGCTGATCGGGCTCGCGCTCGCGCTGCTCGCCGCGGGCGCGGCGGTCACCGTGTTCCGGTCCGGGCGGGTGATCTGAATGTCGTTGTCCTGGCCGTGGGCGCTGCTGTCCGCGCTGGTCATCCCGTTGATCTTCGTGATCCGCTGGTGGGCGGGTCGTCGGCGGCGGCGGGCCGCCGTGCGCGTCACCTCGATCGCGCTCGTGCGGGCCGCCCTTCCCGGGCGTACGCGCTGGACGCGGCGCATCCCCGTGGCGCTCTTCGTCGCCGGGCTGGCGCTGCTCGCGGCCGGGGCGGCGCGACCGCAGGCGTCGGTGCCGGTGCCGATGCGGTCGGCGACGATCCTGCTCGCGCTCGACACCTCCGGCTCCATGTGCTCCACCGACGTCGACCCCAACCGCCTCACCGCCGCCAGGAAGGCCGCCGCCGATTTCATCGAGTCGCAGCGCGGCGGGCCGCGTATCGGCCTGGTCACCTTCGCCGGCACCGCGGGCCTGCTCGTCCCGCCCACCGACGACACCGACGCCCTGATCGAGGCCCTGGACGGGCTCACCGTCGCCCGCGGCACCGCGATCGGCCAGGCCATGCTCACCTCGATCGACGCGATCGCCGAGGTGGACCCCTCGGTCACCGCCACCGCCGCGACGCCGCCCGCCGCGGCCTCCGGGTACGCCGGCGCCGCGATCGTCGTGCTCACCGACGGCGCCAACACCCAGGGCGTCGACCCGCAGCGGGCCGCCCAGGAGGCGGCGCTGCGCCGCGTACGCGTGTTCACCATCGGCTTCGGCACCACGAACCCGGTTCCGATGGTGTGCGACAACTCGCAGTTCGACGGCCGCGGGTTCGGCAGCTGGGGCGGCGGGTTCGGCGGGGGCTTCGACCGGGGCCGCAACCCACGGATCATCGACGAGCCGGCACTCCGGCAGATCGCCAGGACGACCGGCGGCTCCTACCACCGGGCCGAGAACGCCGCCCAGCTCGCCACCGCCCTGGACGCCCTTCCCGGCACCTTCACGGTCGTGCGCGAACGGGTGGACACGGCCGCCGCCTTCGCCGGGGCCGGGGCCCTGCTCGTGGTCGCGGCGCTGTCGCTGTCCCTCTGGTGGAACCGCCCGCGCCGCGCCTGACGGCCTAGTCGAGGGCCGTCCCCGACCGTTCGGCGAGGCGTTCGTGGCGCTGCCGGGCGGCCTGCGCGGTGCCGAGACCGAGCCCGAAGGCGATCTCCTGCCAGGTCATGCCGCGCCCCCGGGCCATCGCCAGCAGCCCGGCCTCCAGCGCGTCCAGCTCTCCGCGAACCAGCGGGACGAGGCTCAAGGCCGCGGTGATGTCGGCCTGGTCCACCTCCGGCTCGCCGTCGTCCGGCTTCGCGGCCCCGCTGAGCAGGAACGTGACCAGCCTGACGGCCTCGTGCGGCCCGATCACCGACGGGTGCGCCTGCCTGAGCCGCTGCTCGTCGGTGGCCGCATGCCGCTCGGCGATCCGGAACAGGGACGCGTGCACCCGCTGGGCGCGCGCCTGCTCGGGGTCCGGCGGGGAGAAGGGGTGATCGATCGACATGAAGGCAACAATGGCGCGGGAACTCATTGATGTCAACAGAGCGTTTTGAACGAACTGTTCAATATCTGAGGTGCCGATTGAAGGTTTGAGGGGTGCTTACCAGCGTTTCGGCTGGAAGGGTTACACCGAATGTTCAACGATAGCGTTGAAGCCATGGATATCAAGGACATCGCCTGGCCGGTCGATGGCGCGGGTGTCTCGGCGTTCCTGGGAACGCTGCCCGCCAGGCCACTGCTGCTCGGCCTCGGTGAGGCCCGGCACTTCGTGGGGGAACTGGGCGCGCTGCGCAACGAGATCTTCCGGCACCTCGTCGAGAACGAGGGCTACCGGTCGTTCGCCGTCGAGAGCGACTGTCTCAAGGGCCGCCTGGTGGACGACTACGTCACGACCGGTGCCGGCACCCTCGACGACGTCATGGAACGCGGCTTCAGCCACGGTTTCGGCGCCCTGCCGGCCAACCGCGAGCTCGTCCGCTGGATGCGCGCCCACAACGAGGAGCACGACGAGAAGCTGCGGTTCTTCGGGGTCGACGGCCCTGTGGAGTACTGGGCGGCGAGCCCGCGCGAGGCGCTCACCGGCCTGTACGACCTGCTCGACGGCCCGCTCCCCGCCGCGGTGGTGACCAGGGAGACCCTCGACGCGCTGCTGGGCCAGGACGACCGATGGTCCGACGAGGCCACGGCCATGGACCCGTCGAAGTCGATCGGCCAGTCCGCCGACGCCCAGCGGCTCCGGGTGATCGCCGACGACCTGGCGGCGCTGCTCGACACGCAGTCGCCGCAACTCGGCGCGCGGGACAGGGAACGGGCGGAACTGTACGCGCGCACCGCCACCGCCCTGCTGCGCTACCACCACTGGATGGCCGACGCCTCCCCGGCACGCTGGACCAGGCTGTCGGCCCTGCGGGACGCGATGATGGCGGCCAACCTGCGCGCCGTCGCCGAGCAAGGCCCGGCCCTGGTCTTCTCCGCCAACCTGCACCTCCAGCGCGACAAGACGTTCATGTCGTTCGGCGACCAGCGGCTGGAGTGGTGGAGCGCGGGGGCGATCGCCGCCGCCCACCTGGGCGACCGGTACGCCTACCTGGCCTCCGCCTTCGGCACGACCGGCGACGACAGCCCGCCGCCGGACACCGTCGAGGGCGTGTTGTCCACGCTCCCGTGGGACCACTCGGTGGTCGACGCCCGCCGCCTGGCCGAGGCGGTCGCCGACCCGGCGCGGCGCGTCTCCCGGGACTTCGCCTACTTCCCGCTGGACCCGTCCCACCTCGGCGCGATCGACGGCGTCGTCTTCCTCAAGGAGGTCGGCGCCTGGGGGTGACCGTCCGGGGGGGCGGACAGCACGATGGTCCCTCCCCGCGGGGAGGGACCATCAGGTTGACGCGGATGGAAAGCGGGGCGACCTACTCGGAGGTCTCCCAGGGCATCGGCATCTCGTCCATTTCCTGGTAGGAACGTTCCATGTACGGGTCGTCCATCATGTCCTCAGGCTGAGGCTCGTAGGACTCGTCCATGGGGCGGCCCATCTCCCGCTCGTTCCTGTCCGCCACCTCGGAGACACATCCCGATGCGGCGTTCCTGCCGTCGTACGGCCTCTTGCCCGGCGGGCACTGGTGGTCGTACCCGTGGTCGTACCTGTGGTCGTACCCGTGGTCGTGACCGTGGTGACGGCCGTGGTGGTGCGGCTTCTTGCCGGGCCGGCAGTGGTCCTTCTTCTTGCCCGGCCGGCACGGCGGGCGCGGGTGCTGCGACTTCTGCGCGACCCGGATGGTCGCCGTCGCCGGCGCGGAGGTCAGACCGTCCGCCCTGGCCACGGCGGTGTTGGTGACGGTGAAGCTGCAGCCCTTCCGGCAGTCCTTCTTGCCGCCGGGACGGCTCGGCACGACGAAGACGCCCGTGCACGTGGTGGACTCGCCCGGCGCCAAGGTGGTGGTCCGGCAGACGATGTTCGTCACCCGGTTGTCCTCGATCCGGAGGTTCTCCAGCCTCTCGCCGGTGTTGTTCCTGACCTCGTAGCGGTAGGTGACCCGCTCGCCGGGCCGGTACGTGCGGGTGTCGTCCACGGTCTTGTCCAGCAGCAGCGTCCCGCGCTCGCCCATGACGTCGATGGTGGCCTCCGACGGCGGCGAGCTCACCTCCGTGTCGTCGATCATGCCCACCGCGGTGGCGGTGTTGGTGACCGAGCCGTGGGCGGCGTCCTCTTCGGTGACCGTGTAGGTGCCCGTGCAGATCGTGTACTCGCCGGGCTCCAGGGTGGTGGCCTCGCAGACGATGTCCGACACCCGGTTGTCGTCGATCCGCAGGTCGGTCACGGTCTCGTCGAACGTGTTCCGCACGACGTAGCGGTAGGTGACCCGGTCGCCGGGGCGGTAGGTGCGGGAGTCGTCGACGCGCTTGTCGAGCTCCAGCATGCCGCGCTCGTCCGTGACGCCGACGGTGACCTCGGACGGCGGCGAGCTGACCTCGGTCCCGTCCGCCCTGCCCATCGCGGTGGCGGTGTTGGTGACCGAGCCGCGCTCGGCGTCCTCCTCCGTGACCGTGTACGAGCCGCGGCAGATGACCCGCTCGCCCACGTCCAAGGTGGTCCGCGGGCAGGTGACCTCGTCGACGAGGTCGTCGTCCACCATCAGGTCGGTGATGTTCATGTTGCCGGTGTTGGTGACCACGTACTCGTAGGGCACCTCCGTGCCCACCGGCACAGGGTCGGGCAGGTCGGCGTCCTGGGCGACGCGCTTCCTGAGCGACAGCTCAGGCCGCTCGGCCACCGGACGGACGACCACGTTCCGGATCAGGTGCACATCGGTGAACAGACCGGTGGAAGCACCGAAACCGAACTTGTAGCTGTCCGGGACCGGCTGCGGCGCGGGCAGGGACAGCACTTCCTGCATCCCGTTGCCGTCGTTGAAGTCGATCGAGATGGTGATCTCGGGGTTCGGCGCCGGCGTGATCCGGACGTTGACCGTGCGCTTCGACTCCTCCAGCACGGCCTGCGCCGCCCGCGGGTCGCTGGGCACGGTCCGCGTGGGCCCCTGCAGGGTGCCCGGCAGCGTCGAGGGCCACGGCCCGGTCGTGGTGAAGTTGCTGGTGGTGGCGGTCACGAAGCAGTAGCCCGCGGTGCCGTTGCCGGGCCCGCGCACCGTCACCATGTTCGGCCCGGGAGCCGGGACGCGGAAGCCCGTGCCGGCCGGTGAGCGCTCGGCGCAGGTGCGGCCCCGCTGCTCCCAGTCCCCGAAGTAGTTGCCGAGGACGTCCAGGCCGATGCCGACGTAACCCTGGTTGACCCCGGGCTCGAACGGGTTCACCGGGTCGTCGTCGGGCAGCTTCTGGGCGTAGCCGAGGCTGCCGCCGAACGCGCCCGGACGGTCCAGCGAGGCCGCGCCGTCGATCAGGAAGAAGGAGATGCCGTCTGCGGGCACCGCCGTGGTGTTGCCGTACTGCCACTGCTCGAACGTCACGTCCAGGCCCTCTTCGGCCGGGATCGGCTCGTTGTAGAGGGCGGCCGCCGTCTGGTCGAGGTCGGCGCTGGTGAGCTGGAGATAGCCGTAAGGCGCTGCTCCGGTCGGCGGGACGGGACCCGCCGCGTTCGCGGGGCAGCCCCCGAGCGGATGGTCGCCAGGCCCGGCGGGCGGAGCCGCCGGCGCGCCGGTCAGGCAGGCCGATCCCACGCCGATGAACTGTGGGATCGCGGTGGCCCCGGTGAAGTCCTCCTCGACCAGCGGAACCGGTTGCGCGGCTGCCGGACGGGCGGGTTGGAGCGCGACAGACACCGCGCTCAGAAGGAGCATGGTGGAAATGGCCGCACGTTTAGGGCCAGATGAGCTGTTTCCCGGCCCCGCAGGGCCAGATCGTATCTTCACGAATACTGAAGGTAACCATGCGCACTTGTGAACAGCCCGATCGACATAGCAAATGATCAACCACGAATGACACCGTCCCTCTTTACGGGCATTCCGGGATGCGGTGTCAGGACGCCCGGCCCGGCCCCTCTCCTTCGGCGCGGGGCCGGGCGGCGGGCTCCACGGGGGCGAACAGCGCGCCCAGCCTGTTCACCGTCTCGGGGATGATCCGGTAGTAGACCCAGGTGCCGCGGCGCTCCCCGTCGATGAGCCCGGCGGTGCGCAGCACCTTCAGATGGTGGGAGATGGTCGGCGCGGTCAGGTCGAACACGCCGGTCAGGTCGCACACGCACGCCTCGCCGCCGGCGTGCGAGCCGATCATCGACAACAGCCGCAGCCGCACCGGATCGGCGACGGCTTTGAGCAACGTGGCCAGCTCGACGGCGTCCGCCTCGCCGAGCGGCTCGCGGGCGATCGGCGCGCAGCATGAGGTGTCGGCGGGGGCGGCCATGACGAGACTCCTTACTTCGATCCTGATCAAAATCATAGGCGCCCGCCACCGGCCCTCACGCGCGCCCGTTCCGGGTCCGGGCGCGTCACCCGCACCAGGAGCCGCCCGCTCCGCCCGGGGCCGGGATGGTGGCCAGGAGCAGTGGCCCGCCGCCGGCCCGCCGCTCCTGGGCCTCGGCCAGGTCGGACGAGCACACCCCGGTCGCCGGCAGGTCGAGCCGCACGTCGCGGGCCGCCTCCCGGTCGCCCGCCAGGGCGGCGACGACCGAGCGGCCTGCTCGTACCCGGTGGCGAGCAGGAAGGTCGGGGCGCGGCCGTAGCTCTTGACGCCGATGGCGTAGTAGCTGGGCTCAGGGTGGGCCAGCTCGTCGACGCCGTGTGGCGGGACGGTACCGCAGGAGTGCTGGTTAGGGTCGATCAGCGGGGCGAGGCGGCGGGTGGAGCCGAGGGCGGGGTCCAGGTCAAGGCGGAGTTCGGCGGTGATGGAGTGGTCGGGGCGGTAGCCGGTCGCGCTGACGATCCGGCGGTGATCGCGCCTGCCTGCAGCTCGCCGCCGTCGGCCAGGCGGATCAGGAAGGGGGCCTGCTCGCGGCCTGCCGTGCGCACCCGGTCGTGGCCGAGGCGGCTGACGGCGGTCACTCGCGCGCCGGTACGTACCCGGTCGCCGAACACCTTGGCCAGCGGGGCGAGGTAGTCGGCGATGATGTCGGCGCCGGTCGGCAGCCATTCGGGGTCGGGCGCGGTCCAGCCGCCGGCCTCCAACAGGCGGCGGGCGGCGGCGTCGATGTCGTACTTCCAGGGGCTGAACCAGGCAGAGGAGTACGCCATGAGCGACGAACCCACGTCCGTGCCGACCTACGTCTACGTCACCTACATCCGCGCGAGCGCCGAGCAGGTCTGGCGAGCCCTGACGGACGCGGACCTGACGGCGCGCTACTGGGGACACCGCAACATCTCGGACTGGCGGCCGGGATCGCCCTGGGAGCACCGGCGCGTCGACGGATCGGATGCCATCGACGTCACCGGTGAGGTGATCGAGGCCGAGCCCCCGGCCCGCCTCGTCGTCACCTTCGACGACGCCCCCGGCGCCGCGTCATCGAGGAAGTCGTCGGTGGTCACCTTCCTCATCGAGCCGCACCAGGACATCGTCCGTCTCACCGTGTCCCACGAGGACCTGCCCAACCAGGCGATGCGCGACGGGATCGCGCAAGGATGGCCGGCCGTGCTGGCGAACCTCAAGTCGCTGCTGGAGACCGGCGAGGTCCTCCCGCAGGCGCCGTGGGAGATGTACCGGGCGCACGCCTGACGTCCCGGCCCTGGGCAACACGAGCACAGAAGGAGGAAAGACGTGCTGGACACCATCCCCCTCAGGGACGCCTACCGTGCCCTGCTGGACGCCGCCGCCACGGTGGCCGACTCCGGCGACGGCGGCGCCGTCCCACCGGCCGGCGAGTGGACCGCCGACCAGATCCTGGCGCACGTCGCCATTGTCACCGCGACCACCATCGCCGCCGCCTCCTCGGTCGCCTCGGCGGCGAACACCACCTATGACAACCGCACGGCCCAGGACATCTGGACCATCGAGCGCGTCATCGCCCGCGCCGGCGGCAACGCGGGCCTCCGGGAGCGCGTCCGCCGCCAGGGGGACGCCCTCTGCGCCCTGGGCGGGCCGGCGCTGAGCGAGGCCGAACTCGACACGCCGGTGCCCACCCTGCTCCTGTCCAACGGCACGGTCCTGGTCGATCAGCTGGTGCCCCTGAGGGACCTCATCACCGGCCTCGCGGACGTGGAGCTGCCCACCCACACCGCGCAGCTCCTGGCCCTGCGCTGCTGAGACCGGCGCCGCCCTCAGCACGGGGACGCGGGGCTCAGAGACGCAGGTTCGAGGTCCAGCGGGCGAGCTGAGCGTCGATCTCCGCCCTGGTCCGGGGGTGACCGGGGGCGTCGGGACGCCGCTGCCAGGGGTGCGGCCCGCCCGCCGGCCGGTACTCCACGCCCAGCGCGTCGAGGCGTTGCTCGTGCACGGCGAGCCGCGCCAGGAAGTCCTCGAAGTCGCGCCCGCCGCTCCACATCGCCTCGGCGAAGGCGGCCAGGCGCGGGAAGGCCATGTAGTCGAGCAGCCGGGGGGAGTCGATGTGCTCGGTCCACAGAGCGGCCTGCGCGCCGAGGATCCTGGCGCGCTCACCCTCGCCGAGGCCGCCGGGGACGGGGTCGAAGGCATGGACGGCGCGCAGGGAGGTCACGCTGCCGATCGGCACCGGCTCCTGGTCGCCGTCGGCCTGGCGGAAGTCCAGGTACGTCTCGCTGAACGGTGAGACGACCACGTCGTGGCCGGCCCGCACGGCCAGCACCGCGCACTTGTCGCCGCGCCAGGCCGCGACGGTGACGCCGGGCGGCAGCCCGCCTTCCAGGAGCTCGTCCCAGCCGAGCGGTTTGCGCCCGCGGGCCAGCAGGTAGTCGGTGAAGTGGCGCATGAGCCAGGTCTGCAGCTCGTCGGCGTCGTGCAGGCCGAGCTCCCGGATGCGTTCCTTGGCCGGGACGCTCTCGTTCCACTGGGTCTTCGGCACCTCGTCGCCGCCGACGCAGACGTAGGGGCCCGGGAAGAGCTCCAGGACCTCGTCCAGGACGTCGGTGAAGAAGGCGATCGTGTCGTCGGCGACGTTGAGCACGTTCTCGCCGACCCCCCACTCGGTGCGGACCGGCAGGCGGTCGTCGAGGTTGCCGAGCTCGGGATAGGCGGCGATGGCGGCCTGCGTGTGGCCGGGCAGGTCGATCTCCGGCACGACCGTGACGAACCGGTCGGCGGCGTAGGAGACGATCTCGCGGATGTCGTCCTGACTGTAGAAGCCGCCGTGCGGGCGCCCGTCGAAGCGCTGGTGCCGCGCGGCGCCCACCGGTGACTCGCGCCGCCAGGCGCCGACCTCCGTGAGCCTGGGGTACTTCCTGATCTCCAGCCGCCAGCCCTGGTCGTCGGTCAGGTGCAGGTGGAGGACGTTGAGCTTGTGCGCGGCCAGCAGGTCGATGTACCGCAGCAGGTCGTTCTTCGGCAGGAAGTGCCTGGCCACGTCGATGAGGCAGCCGCGCCAGCCGTACTCCGGAGCGTCGGCGATCTCCGTCGCGGGGATGCTCCACGCCCGGTCCCCGGCGCGTCCGGCCCGGAAGGCGGCGGGGTCGAGCAGCTGGCGCAGCGTCTGCGCCCCGTAGAAGGCGCCGGCCGGGCCCGTCGCCTCGATCAGCACCGACTCGGTCGTGGCGGTGAGCCGGTACTCCTCGGGCCCGAGGCCCGCGACGAGCCGGATCTCCACTCCGCCCGGCCCCTCCGGGAGCGGCAGGCCGGTGGCCGGGGTGAGGGCCCCGCGAAGCCATTCCGCGGCCCTGGCCAGCGCCGGGTCGGCGGACAGCGGGGTCGTGGCGGTGAGGGTGAACCGGCCTTCGCCGGGCGTGCGGCGGGCGGGCGCCGGGATCGTCGCGTTCACAGGGCCTGCACGGTGCGGGTCTCGCGGGCGCGCTCGGCGGCCCAGACGACCAGGTGCCCGGCCAGGGCCTCGGTCGGGCCGGCGCCCAGCGGCGCCTGGTCCCCGGCGCCGACGGCGTCGATGAACGCCTTGGTGAGGCCCCCGTCGCCACCGCCGTGGCCGTCGGCGAGCGACGCGCCCGCCGACGTCTCGGTGTCGATCCGCTCCTCGGCGCCGGTCACGAAGTCGACGACCCGGATGTCGCGCCCGTCGCCCTCGGCGTACCCGCGGGTGCCGAAGATCCGGGTCTTGCGGTGCTCCAGCGGTGTGAACGCCGTCATGGTGAACGACACGGTCGTGCCCTTCGCGAACTCCAGCATGACGACCTGCTGGTCGACCACGTCGTTGTCGCAGTCGTAGACGCAGCGGCCGTACGGGCCGGTCTCCAGCGCGTGCGTGACACCCGCCACGGTGGCGTCGGACGTGACGGCGCCGAGCGGCCAGAACTCGCGGCGCGCGTCGCCGAGGCAGCTCAGGTAGAGACGCTTGGCGGAGTAGGCGCAGTCCGGCTCGACGGCGCAGCTCACGCAACGCGTGCTCGCGCCCTCGGGCCGGTTCTCCGGCCGGAAGTGCGTCAGCGAGCCGAAGGACGACACCGCGACCGGCTGCTCGCCGAGGATGTGGAGCAACCAGTCGATGTCATGACAGGACTTCGTCAGCAGCATCGGCCCCGACTCGGCCGCGTTCCGCCAGGCGCCCCGCACGAAGGAGTGGGCCATGTGCCACCAGCCCACCGGCTCCAGGTGCTGCACGCTGGAGATCGTCCCCAGCCGGCCGCTGTCCAGAAGTTGCTTGAACGCCCTGGTGTAGGCCGTGTAGCGGAGCACATGACAGACCGCGAACACCACGCCGTTACGCTCGACCGCCTCGACGATGCGGCGGGCCTCCGGCTCCGTCGGCGCCATCGGCTTCTCCAGCAAGATGGCGTAACCGAGGTCGGCGAAGGCCACGGCCGGCTCGACGTGCAACTGGTCCTGGGTCGCGATGACCACGGCGTCCGCGAGCTTCGGCACGGCGGCCAGTTCGTCCCATCCGGTGAAGCAGGCGCTGTCCGGCAGGTCGTGGTCGGCGGCCACCTTGGCCCGGCGGGCCGGGTCCGGGTCGGCCACTGCCACGATCCGTGCCCGGCCGTCCGCGGCGGCGGCCCTGGCGTAGATCTGGCCGCGCGATCCGGCCCCGACGATGGCGATGGTCACTGTCATTTCGCAAACTCCTTTATGAAGGTTTCCATAGATAGTCACGAGAATGACCTTGCCGTCAAGCCTCTTCTCGTCGGGCACATGCAGCTAGAAGTGGGGATGGGCCAGAGGGATATAGTTCAGAGACCAGTGATAGTGAGGAGTGTGACCGTGCAGGTCAGTGGTGGCGACCTTCAGCGGCTACGCCAGCTGAACTCCCTGAGCAGCATCCGAGCCCTGCGTGAGGCGCGCGAACCATTGACGCTCACCGAGCTGTCCGCCCGTACCGGGTTGTCGCGGGCCTCCGTCGTGGACGTCGTCACGGATCTGGAGCAGCGCGGCTGGATCGCCGAGGTGCCGCCCGCGCCGGGCGCCATGGGCCGGCCCGCCAAGCGCTACCGGTTCCGTACCGACGCCGGTCACGTGCTCGGCATCGACGTGGGCGTGCACAAGGTGCTGGCCGTGATCACCGACCTCGCCGGCCGGATCGTGGCCAGCGGACGGGTCGCCGTCGACCGGCACACCGCCCAGCGGGAGCGGCTGGCGGCCGTGTGGCGGGCCGTCGACGCGGCGCTCGTCGCCGCCGGGCTGACCGCGTCCGACATGTGGGGCGTCACCGCGGGCAGCACCGGCGTCGTCAACCGCGAAGGGCTCGTCACCATGGTCAGCGACCTGCCCGACTGGCCCGGCGTCGACCTCGTCGGTCATCTCGGGCAGCGGCTCGCCTGCCCGATCTCCATCGAGAACGACAGCAAGCTCGCCGCCCTCGCCGAGCAGCGGCTCGGGGTGGCCGCCGGCGTCCAGCACCTCGTCTACCTGCACGTCGGCCGCCGGCCCGGTGCCGCGCTGATCATCGACGGGCGCCTGTACCACGGGTTCAGCGGGGCCACCGGCGAGGTCGGGCTCATGGAGATCACCGGCTGGGGCACCATGGCCGGGCGGCTGGAGAGCGGCCCGGCGGCCAAGGGGGCCTCGCCCGAGGAGGCCGCCCGGCTGGTCTTCGGCGCGGCCCGGACCGGCGACCTGGAGGCCCAGGCCGCGGTCGACGCGTACGCCCGCCATCTCGCGCTCGGCACCGCCGCGATGGTGCTGACGCTGGACCCCGAGTTGGTCGTGCTCGGCGGCGGGTTCTCCCGCTCGGCCGACGTCCTGCTGCCCGCGCTGCGCCGGGCGCTCGAACCTCACTGTGTACGCGTTCCCGACATCCGGCCCTCGACGCTCGGCGAGGAATGCGTCGCCCTGGGCGGGGCCTGTCTGGCGCTGGACCACGTGGACGATCGCTTCTTCTCCCCGGAGGGTTCCATCTCCAGCCCCGTCGCTCCGCAGCGACTCTCCTGACCCGCTTTTTTCATGGGCTCCACGAGAAGCTCGTCACCCTGGGCCGTCGCTGACCTGCGCCTCATGGAACGGCGTGACATCGAGATCCCGCGCCAGGGCGGCAAGATCGCGCACGCCGAGTTCCGGATCGGCGCCGCGGTCTTCATGTTGCGCGACGAACACCCCGAATACCACTTCCGCAGCCCGAGGACGATCGGCGGTCTGCAGTTCCACGGCGACCCCCAGGTCGAACAGGAGGACCCCTTCGGCCACTCCTGGTTCTTCACCAGCCGGGTCGCCGACATGGACGCGGAGCAGCTGACGGCGACCGCCTCGGCGGTGCGCCTCTGACCTGCGGGGAGGCTTCACGCGCCGGCTAGGGATGCGTCACCTTTCTGCCAGGTCACTTTCCGCAAGCTGACGATTACTTTCTGTATGCATTGTCCGGACCGGCCGATCGTCTCGTGCGGGATCGCCCGCCGAACAAGGCCGGGGCCGGCCCGCCCGCCGCATCAGTGGAGGTATCCCATGCCCGTCAGCCCCCTCGCCCGCCTGATGGCCGCATCCGCCGTCGCCCTGGTGGCCGCGGCCGTCGTCCCCGCCTCGACGGCCCACGCCGCCCAGGCCGGTCCGCCGGTGTGCCTGGACGCCACCAACAGCCGCGCCAACAACACCGAGGTGCGCCTGTGGACGTGCCTGAACCACCCCAACCAGAAGT
>NZ_JBEXYK010000016.1:0-134347 GCF_040630865.1 Nonomuraea sp. NPDC005730 | reverse complement strand
GGGTCGTCCAAGGCGGCCAGATCAAGGTCGAGGACACCATCGGCACCGGGCGTGAGGTCTGCCTGGACGCCACCAACAGCCGGGCCAACAACACCAACGTGCGCCTGTGGACGTGCCTGAACCACCCCAACCAGAAGTGGGTCGTCCAAGGCGGCCAGATCAAGGTCGAGGACACCATCGGCACCGGGCGTGAGGTCTGCCTGGACGCCACCAACAGCCGGGCCAACAACACCGTGGTGCGCCTGTGGACGTGCCTGAACCACCCCAACCAGAAGTGGGTCGTCCAAGGCGGCCAGATCAAGGTCGAGGACACCCTCACCTGACCTCGGGGCTGACCGGCCCCCCGTTCCGCGACGGCGTCACCCACGTCGCTCGCGGGCCCGGCGGCCGGTCCGCCGTCGCCGTCACGGCCGGGCCGTGGCGGACCCCGTCAGTCCCTCGCGGAAGGCGATGGCCGCCGCCTCGGTACGGGGGCCGCGCCCAGTTTCGCCAGGACGTGGGAGACGTGCACGCCCGCCGTACTGGGCGAGATGTGCAGCCGGGCGGCGATCTGCCGGTTGCTCAAACCCGCGGCGATCAGGACGAGCACGTCGCGTTCGCGCTCGGTGAGCCCGTCCTGGGCCGGCGTGGGCCGCCCGAGCAGGGCGATCTCCCTGGCGAGCGGCGCCCGCGCCCAGCTCTTCGGCCGGCCGCGCGGCCTCCCCGATGCGGGCCGTGCCGCCGGGCCGGTCACCCGCTGCCGGCGCGGCCCGCGCGCCGTGGAAGCCGTGGAACAGGCTCAGCGCCAGCTCGTACGGCTGCCCGAGGTCCCGCCAGGCAGCCGCCACGTCGTCCCAGCCGTCGTCCTCGACCAGCGCGCGCAGCATGACCTGCCAGGCGCGGTCGAACGGCCCGTCCACGCCGAGCATCGCATCGACCGCGGCGAGCTCGGCCTGCCGGGCCGCGACCCGCTCGCCGGGCGCGCCGCGGGCCGGCCGCACGCCGATCCGACACCTACTCCCACGGTAACCCGCCCCTGAAATGTCACCGTGTACGCCCGTACGTCAGGAAGTTCCGACCTTATGATGATCCCCCTATGCGGGGAAAAATCGTGTTACTTGCGGTCTTATTGCTGACGGGCTGTTCGACGGACGAGCCGAAGGACTGGCTGCTCAAGGATCCGAGCCACTGGCCGCTGGCGTCGTTGCCGGCTTCGGCCTCCAAGTCGGGCATGCCGGACGGGGCGGACAAGGTGCTGGCGCGCATCCAGGTCGCGAAGTACGACATGGTCCCCTGGATCAACAGCAAGGGCGTGTGCGGGCTCGCCGACCAGGGGTCCTCCAGCGTCACCTTCAACATGAGCCAGGACCTGACGAAGTCCGAGGGCAACGTCGTCACCGCGGAAGAGGGCTTCGCCGGGCCCAAGGAACTCATGACCGGAACCAGTTCGGAGAGCACCGTGACACTGTGGTGCACCCCCACCCGGATGTTCGTCACCGTCGAGGCGAAGAACCTCGGAAAAGTGCAGCTTTACGGAAACGCGGCGGCAAAGAAGACCCAGGGGAAACTGATGGTCGTGGTGGGCACACCGGAGGCGGTCAAGCAGTCACTCCCCGGCGCGACCCTGATCGGCCGGTGACCACCACGGCCGCTCCGGCGCACAGCGTCAGGTCGAGCTGCCGATGAGCGATGGCCAGAAGGTGCACTTCGCGATGAAGTACCGGAGGACCGGCGGCTTCCACCCGCGTCTCCGACATCTCCTACCGCTGGAACTCCGAGGCGCCGAGCGGCACCCTGCGCTGCGCGGGGCGCACTTCCGGCGTCTGACACCTCCCGACCGCGAACCGCCCCTCCACGCGGAGGAGCGGGGGACGACGCTCACGTCCGGCCCCGCTTGCGGCGGTCCCTTCGGGAGGCCGGTCCGAGGTCGGGTGTCTTGTAGGTGACCAGGGGGATCGTGGTGGCCACGGGCGTGGCCAGGCCATGGTCGACGAGGTCGTTGATCACCTGCTCGATGCGTTTGTAGGCCGTGGGCGCCTCCTCGAAGAGGAGCTGGCGGTCGCCGCACACCACCACCGACCCCACCGGCGTGCGGCGCAGCTCTTCGACGGTGTGCTTGGCCCGGCCGCGGCGCAGGGCGTCCGCCCGCGACATCTTGCGGCCCGCGCCGTGCGCCACGGAGTGGCCGGCGTCCGGCCCGGCGTGGGCGGCCACGAGGTAGGACGGGGTGCCGCGGGTGCCGGCGATGAGCACGTCGCGGCCGTCGCCCGGCGCCGCCCCCTTACGGTGCAGGTAGCGGCCGTCGCGCAGTTCGACCAGGTTGTGGCACTGGTCGAGGATCGGCTCGGCCGGCTCGAACCCCAGCGCGTGGGCGACCCGGGCGGCCAGCAGCCGCCGGTTGAGCGACCCCCACCGTACGGCCTGGTCGTGCCTGGCCAGGTAGGCGCCGGGATCAGGGGCGGGGCCCGCGCCGTGGACCTCGGTGTGCTCGCGAAGGATGCGTTCGCCCAGCCCCCGTGAACCGCTGTGGACGACGAGGACCAGGTCACCGGCGTCGAGACCGAGCCGACCGGCGTGGCCCGGCTCGAAGACGGTCCCGATCCGGGCCAGCTCGACGAAGTGGTTCCCGCGGCCGACCGTCCCGAGGCCCTCGACATGACCGGCGGGGACGTCGTCCTTCATGACGGCCCAGGCGGGATCGTCGGCATCACGTTCGGGGTCCAGCGCACGATCGAGGTCGGGGAAGCGGGCGGCGAGCTTCTCGGGTACGGCGCGCTTGAGCCTGACGGGGAACACGGCGATGCCGCACCCGATGTCGGAGCCCACCAGGAACGGGTACAGGACGGCCGACGTCATGGCGGCCCCGACGGGCGCGCCCTTGCCGGGGTGCAGGTCCGGCATGGCGGCGACGTGCGTCATGCCGTCGAGGGCGGCCACCTGACGGCACTGCGCGACGGCGTCGGACTCGATCCAGCTGGTGGGGGAGGCGAACACGGTGACGGTGGCCCCCGTGACCGGAGCGGGCGGGGCCGGGTGTTGCTGAGACAAAGACGCTCTCTTCCCTGCAGAAGGGTATGGACAGGCGGCATCACGACGCGAGCCGGCGTCGTGGCATCTCGAAGGGTGGGGGTGATCCGTCAGAGCCTCATGGGCACCACGTTCTCGAAGCCACGCCGTCCCAGGCAAACGGTTTTCGGCCCGGCGAGGGCGCCGCGGTGCTCAGTCAGACCAGGGTTCGGGTTCGGTGACCCAGCCCGCGGCCATGATGAGCCGGCTCCGGCGGTCAACCGTGAGGAACACGAAGGGACGGCTGAAGTCGAGCTCGACGTGCCTGACGCGGTACCGGGACGGCGGGGGCATTCCGCCTCCGACGGCGCCGAAGGCGGTGATCGCGGCCACTTCGAAGCCGGCGGCCTGGAAGGCGGCGACGACGTTCTGCCGGGCCTGCGTGACGGCGAGCGGACGGGTGCTGATGCCGGGGAAGTGCCCGCGGGTCGGGTCGGTCACCGCTGCCAGGCCGAAGACCTCGGGCAACTCCAGGAGGTCGTGCGTGGCGGTGACGGCCAAACGCGGGACTCTGACGTTCAGCACGTCCTCAGGGACGTGGTCGCGTACGCGGCGGACAGTCATCCCGGGGCCCGGACATCAGTCCGGGCGTGCCCGGCCGTCCCGCCGCTCCTCCACCATCGGGCGCGCGAGCAGCCTGTCGATGCTGCGGCGTTCGCGTTTGGTGGGACGCCCCGCGCCACGAGCCCGGACGGCCACCGCCACGGTCTCCTCGCGGGGAGGCGGCGGAGGGCTCTTGTCGACGTAGCACTCGGCGGCCACGGCGGCGCCGACGCGCTTGGTGATGGTGCGGGAGACCACCACGATGCGTTCGCGCCCATCGTGCCGTAGCCGGATCTCGTCTCCGACCCGTACGGCGTGCGCAGGCTTGACCCGCACCCCGTTGACCCGGACGTGACCGCCCCGGCAGGCGTCGGACGCGATCGAACGGGTCTTGGCGAGCCGAACCGACCAGATCCAGCTGTCCACCCGCACACTCAGCTGCTCACCTGCCACCCCGCCACTGTACTGAGAACGCCACACCGCCGGCATCCACGTTCTGCCTGGCTCGGGGCTGGTTGATGGAAGCCAGCGCATGCCGGGCGGCCTGTTGGTAGTGCTCGTCGGCCCATACATGGCAGTCCGTCACGCGGGCCCGGCCGTATGCGATGGTTTCCAGTGCCGGTACGGACGCTTCCGCCGCTGAGCCGATCCTGCCCAGCGCCTCGACGGCGAGGAACTCGGAGGGAGCCCGTCGATGTCCCAGATCCGACAGTGGCCTGGCGGTGATGGCCTCCAGCAGCGGCGTGACGAGCCCTTCGCTGTCACCGGTGATCGCGAAGAGGGCACGGGCGATCGCGACCCGGTCGTACAGGTGGCCATGCTCGGCATCGTAGAAGTGCCGGCGCAGCACTGGCGCGGCGATGGCGGCGGCGGGACCGAGCTGTTCGAGCATGGGGGCGACGTCGCGAGCGGCATGGCCGCCGTATCGTTCGAGGTGTGCGGTCAGCAGCGCCGGGGCCTGCCCAGGGTCGCCGGTGATTCTCCACAGCGCCCAGGCCGCCTCGTGCTGGTCACGCCCGTCGTCGAGCAGAGCACGTATCTGAGGTTCGACGTCGGCGGCGGCCGGGCCCATCGCGCCGAACAGCGGCAGCACAACGGAGAGGTACATCGGTGCCAAGCGGGCGGCGATCGCCGGCGCCAAGGGCGCTGCCGCCGCTCCCCAGGAGATCAGCGCGTCGAGGCAGTCGACATACTTCAGGCCGGCCTGCTGGTCCGAAGGGCCGAGATAGCCTTCCAGCGTCGACATCAGCGCGTCCGCGTGCGCCACCAGAGCTGGAACCATGTCCCGGACGTTGAGGTGTTTGACGTGGCCGTGCCTGTCCTGGAAGGCGGCGGCAAGCCAGGGGATGCAGCGGCCGTCGCCGAGCATGGCCAGCCCTTCCACGGCGGGCGCGGCTGCCTCCGGCCACGGCTCGGCGGGGTCTCCCGTGAGCATCGCGGCCAGCACGTCCGCGTACGCCGCGGCGGCTTGGCCGGAGCCGGCGATCAGCTGAACGGCATATCTCAGGGCGTCCTGTTGGCTGTTCTTGGGCCGCGATACGGAAGCCAGATCACGCGCCAGGTCGGCAAGCAGCGGAAGCAACTCGGCCGGCGCGGCACGCCAGTGCCAGATCGCCTCCCGGGCACTGTGCAGACCTCGGTCGATCTCTTGGTGTCCAGGACGGAGTAGCAGATCGCGGGTCACTTCCCGCTGCCAATGTTCCGCCCCCACCAGCGCCGTATTGAGGGGCGTGATGCCGAGGCCGTGCCATTCGAAGCGCTCCAGCACCGAACCGGCGTCAGCGTGTACGTCGGCCATCAGTTTGATCAGCGCGTCGTCGTCCGGTTCCGCTGTGGGATCCGACAGCGCGAGTCCTGCCGCGGCGATGGCTCGCAGGTCGCGATGCACAGAGGGGTCGCTGAGCAGGCTGTAGAACCACGCCGCGTGATCGGCCGCCGCCAGCCATGCCACAGCCAGTACGCAGGCCACCGCTCCGGTGTCGCCCGGCCGCCTCGCCGCCTTCTCGGCCCGCGCGCGCAACGCAGGAACACTCTGCGGCATGGCCTCCGGCAGGCAGGCCAGCAGACGTGCCACCTTCGCCACGACCTTTGACGAGACGTCGTCCAGCAATCGCACGAGCGTGTCGACGTGCTCGACCATGGCATCCCGCGCCAGAGCCGCGTGGTCAGGCTCGGGACCGGCGGTGGGATCCCGGAACACGTCGCGATGGGGCTGAGCCTTCGCCATGGCGGTCATCAGGTCCACGATCAGCCCACGGTGAGGCTGCCGCGCACCCCTGACCAACTCCATCAGGTACGGCACCAGGTAGGGAGCCGCGGCGTACAGCTCCTGGCACGCGATGTCGTGGAACAAACCGTCCCACAGCCGTCCTACCGGCGACTCCCCCCGCATACCCGAAGGTGCCGCCGCGATCTCCCTCAGGAGCTCGGGCGCCGCATCCGGGCCATCGGGCCAGTAGCCCAGTCGCGCCCACGGCACCTCGTCCACAGCCTCGAACACCGCGCTACCTCTCTGAACACTGCAACCGCAACACCGTCAGTGAACGAAGCCGCCCAAGCTATGAACTGCCCTGATCCACGCTTTGCGCAGGTTGCACACTAACGCGTGCCGCCCCGATGAGCTGCGAAGAGACAGGTTCCCGGTTCGCTGAGGACAGCTCGCACGGTCCGACGTCGCGTCCCCGGAGTGCTCCACCACACGTCGGAGCGACGGCGTTTCGACGGCCAGCTCGCCGATCCGACTCGGCCCGGTCGACGAACCCCGGAACGTCTGCATCATGGGTTTGGGCGGCTCCTGCGGTGGGCAGCCTCGGCGTACGCCTCCTTGAACAGTTCGAGGATCTCCTGGTCCACCGGGTTGGTCAGGTAGTTGTTCTGGCGGATCTCGTTCGGGGACCGTTCGTCCAGACGGGCCAATGTCCGAGGTGCTTCGGCTGCCTCGACGATGTCGGCGGGAAAGTCGGGCTCCTCGGTGTTGGACTGAACACTGGTCAGCACACGAGCCGAGCAGGCGCTGTCCCGCTCACCTGTGTCGAACTCGAAGTACTCATCCCCCTCCTCCGCGACATGCTGAGCAATGCCGATGAGGCCGGTTCGCAGGTGGAGACGGCCTTCCGCAGACGGTCCCAGGCAGGGAGCAGGCCCGGCTCGGCGTCCCGGAGCTCGTAGCGAACGTGGATCGGGCCGCCGGAGGGCACGGCGCTGGTGATGTCGACGCCGTTGGGCCCTGCTCCGATCCTGGGGAGCGCCCACCTCCCCAAGGTCTGTCCTGTGTGAGGGCTGGTCACCGTGCTCGCCGGTGCGGCCGTCGTGTCAGGTCTTCTCCTGGAGGGTGACGTTGGCCTCGCTCGCCCGGCCGTCCCTCAGATAAGTGATTTTGACCTGTTGGCCCGGCTTGAAGCCCCTGACCTGTCCGACGACGGTCTCGCCCGCGTCGACCGGTGTGTCGCCGATCTTCGTGATCAGGTCGCCTTGCTTCAGTCCGGCCTTCTCCGCCGGGCTTCCCGCAATGACCTGTCTGATCAGGGCGCCGGGCACATCGCCGGTCGCGTCCGTGACGCTCACCCCGAGGACCGCGTGGCGGACCTTGCCGGTGGCGATGAGCTGGTCGGAGACCTGCTTGGCGGTGTTGACCGGGATGGCGAAGCCCACACCGCCGCCGGCGGCGTTCGAGGCGATGGCGGTGTTGATGCCGACCAGCTCGCCCGCGGCGTTGACCAGCGCGCCGCCGGAGTTGCCCGGGTTGATCGAGGCGTCGGTCTGGATGGCGCCGCCGATCGTCGTGCCGGCGCTCTGCTGGTTCTGCTCCTGGCCCAAGCCGGGAGGGAGCTGTTGCCGCTGGTCAGGGCCAGTGGTGAGGGTACGGTCAAGCGCGCTGACGATGCCCGCCGTCACGGATCCGTCCAGGCCGAGGGGGCTGCCGATGGCCAGTACGGCTTCGCCGACCTTGAGTGCGTCGCTGTCGCCGAGCGTCGCCTTGGTCAGCCCGGACATGCCCGCAGCCCTGATGACGGCCAGGTCGGTGGCTGGATCGGTGCCGACGATGCTCGCCTTGGCCGTCTTGCCGTCGCTGAACTTCACGCTCATCTGCCCGCCGCCCTGGCTCGCGCCCTCGACCACGTGGTTGTTGGTGAGGATGAGGCCGTCCGGCGACAGCACGACGCCCGAGCCCTCGCCGCTCTGCCCCTGGATCATCACGACGGTCGGCTGAACCTTGGCCGCGACGTCTGCCACGGTGAGCGTTCCGGAGGCCGGCTTCAGGACGGGACTAGGCGCGTGGACGGTGGTGGCGACAGGCACGGGCCGGAAGGAGGTTGCCGCGATGGCGCCGACCACCCCACCGGCGATCGCCATCGCTGCCAGTGCGAGCCCGGCCACCGCCTTCTGGCCGGCGGTGAAACGCGCTCTCCAGGCCGGCGCCGACGGAGGCGGGGGCGGCGGCTGCTCCGTGACGATCGGGTCGCGCCGGGGAAAGCCTCCCGCCGTCGGTGGCGTGGTGCCGAACTGGCTCCACCCGCCGTTTCCCTGCGTTCCAGGGTCCTGCTCGTGAGGCTCGTGCGCGTTCATCTGTCATCTCCCTCAAGCTCTACTGCCTCACGGTGCCAACTCCGGCGTAAGACCCGGCTAAGCCCTTGATCCCGGAACCGGGCCCGCTCCTCATGGCGGCCTTATCGATCCAGGTGGGACGGGTGTGAGTCGTCGATATTCCTTTCTACAAGTTGTCGAACTTCCTCGGCCGAACCGGCGTATCCGGCGCTGACGAGCACAACCCCATTCGTGGTGCTGAGGACCGTGATCACTACCACCGCGCCCCTTTCCCATCCGGTGGTCGCGATGGTGCTCTTCATCAGCGGCTCGTACGCGCTGTACTCCACCTCGCTGTTCGAGGACGCCATGCGCCAGCCGGTCGGCCACATCCCGATGAACACCCATTTCCTGGCCTCGGGCGCGCTGTTCTTCTGGGTGATCATCGGCGTGGACCCGGCGCCGCGCCGCCTGCCGTACGTCGCCAAGCTCGGCACCCTCATGATGACCATGCCGTTCCACGCGTTCTTCGGCATCTCGATGAGGATGACGGGCACGTCGATCGCCTCTGCCTGGTACGACCAGCTGAACCGCCCGTGGGGCGCGAGCGTGCTGGAGGGCCGGACGGTCGCCGACGGCATGGCGTGGGCGTTCGGCGAGATCCCCACCATGATCGTCGTCATCACCACCGCCGTGCAGTGGGCGCTCGGCGACCACCGTCAGGCGCGACGCCAGGACCGCCACGCCGACCAGCGCACGGACGCCGAACTGGCCGCCTACAACGACCGTCTCGCCCAGCTGGACAAGCGCGCCCGGGACCAGTGAGACACGCCCACGTAGGCGCGGGAGGACATCCGTTTACGGCATCCATATTCTACGTGCTGTAGAAGTTCTACGTACCGTAGAAGCACGTGGTCGGAGGTAGCGGATGGACAAGAACGCCGAGGGCACGCTCAAGGAGCGGCTCTCCGCGCTGCAGGCGGAGCAGCGGCGCACGGAGCGCCGGCGGCGGGTCGTCATGATCAGCGCCACGGTGGTCGTGGCCGCCGGGGTGGCCACGGCGGCCACGGCGTTCGTCCTGGCCGACCGGGCCGGACGGTCGCTGGACGCGGTCCAGACGATCAACGTGACCGGTCGCAACCACACCGACAAGGTCGTCAGCTACCCGCAGGCCCCGCCGGTCGGCGGCGACCATGCGCCGGAGTGGCAGAACTGCGGCATCTACCCCAAACCCCTGCGCAACGAGAACGTCGTCCACAGCCAGGAGCACGGAGCCGTCTGGATCGCCTTCCAGCCGGGGCTGCCGAAGGACCAGCTGGACATCCTGTACAAGCAGGCCCAGGGGCGCGACTTCGTCGTGCTGTCGCCGTACACGGGGTTGTCCGCGCCGGTCGTGCTCAGCGCCTGGGGCAAGCAGCTCAAGCTCGACAACGCCGACGACCCGCGGCTGACGGCGTTCCTGCGCGCCAACATCAACGGCCCCGGGACGCCCGAGCCGGGCGCGTCCTGCAGCGGCGGGGTCGGGGAGCCGTCGGCATGAGGTTCGCGGCGTTCCTGCGGCGGCGCGGGGTCCTGGTGGCGGTGACCGCCGTGCTGACGCTCGCGCTGTCCGCGCTCGGCCTCCGCCTCTGGTACGCGGGCCCGCCCGGGGACGCGTCGCTGGAGGCCGGCTTCGCCCGTGACATGCAGGCCCACCACGCGCAGGCCGTACGGATGGCACTGATCATCCGCGACCGAACCACCGACCGCGAGGTCAGGACGCTCGCCTACGACATCGCGACCACCCAGCAGCAGCAGATCGGCCAGATGTACGCCTGGCTGGACCTGTGGGGCCTGCCCCAGGCGTCGCTGGAGCCCCGCATGGCCTGGACGCGGCAGGGCCACCAGAACATGCCCGGCATGGGACCGCAGTCCGCCCAGATGCCCGGCATGGCCACCCGCGAGCAGCTCAAGCAACTGGAACAGGCGAGCGGCAAGGAGGCGGAGACCCTCTTCCTGCGCCTGATGATCCCGCATCACCAGGGCGGCGTGCAGATGGCCCAGGCGGCGCAGGGAAGCGGCCAGCCGCAGGTGAAGCGCATGGCGAGCTCGATACTCGCCGCCCAGAAGGCGGAGATCGAGCTGATGCGCGGCATGCTCGCCGCCCGCGGCGCAGCCGAGACGACGTCGCCTCAGGCGCGCTGAAGCATGTCGGCGAGCCTGGACCGGCACACGGATGGATGAGAACGCCCAGTCCGGACAACTCGTGAACGTTCCTCGGCAGGCGTCGCGGGCGAAGAGGCGCGATCCCTTCCGCGACAACGTCAAGTTCCTGATGATCGCGCTCGTGCCGACGGGCCACGCGCTCGTGCCGACGCCGGCGGCCGACTCGGCACAAGCTCGTCGACACCTTCGTCGTGCCGTACGTGATCGTCGAGGTCGGCTACGCCACGCGATCGTGATCTACCTGGTCGGCGGCTTCTCGGAGATCTCCGGCGACTTCAGCATGGACCGCTTCTTCGGGCTCATGCCCTTCTTCGTCATCGGGCTCGTGATGCGTCCGGAGCACTTCGACCTGCTGGGCAGGCGCTGGGTCAAGCCGGCCGCCGCGGTCGTGGCGCTCTACGTCGCCCCGCGGGCCAAGCTGAGCCCGTTCTTCTACGAGGCCGGTCACCAGGAGCTCGACCTGTCCTGGTACGCCGGGCCGGGCCTGCGCGCGGGGCTGCTGATCTGCGCGCCGGCGATGTGCCTGGCCGTCTGGCACTGGTGCCCAGGCGCGAGACGTGGTTCACCGAGCTCGGCACACCCGCACGCTCTACTGCTACCTGCTGCACGACGTGGTCGTGCTCATCGCCAAGGACCAGGTTCCCCTGGCTCTTCGGGCCGCTCGGCCCTCTCGCCATCCTGTCGAGAGGGCCGCTCGGCGCTCTCGCCATCCTGTCGAGCTGCTTCGCACTGGCCATCGTGCTGTGCCTGCCGCAGACCCGCGGCCTGTTCAAGTGGGTGCTCGAACCCCGCCTGACCTGGCTCTACCGACGGCCGTCGAAATAGCCCCCGGCTACCAGCCGACCTCGTCGCAGCCGATGTGGCCGTCCGGCTCCACCTGCAGGGTCGCGTGCGCGACGCCATGACGGGTGCGGAGCAGGTCACGAGCCTGATCGAGGACGGAGTGGTTGTCGCTCTGGTCGCCCGTGACGAGGTGCGCGGTGGCGACGTGCATGCCGGAGGTCAGCGTCCACAGGTGCAGGTCGTGCACGTCGCGCACACCCTCGATGGCCGCCAGGTCGGCCGCCACGACGGAGGCGTCCATGCCTTCGGGCACGTGCTGGCCGAGCACCGCGAACACCTGTCGGCCGAGCGAGATCGCACGTACGGCGACGAACACGCCGATGGCCAGCGCGATGACCGTGTCCCAGAACACCTGTCCGGTCGCCGTGATCAGCCAGCCCGCCGCGATGACGCCGACCGAGCCCGCGGTGTCGGCCACCACCTCCAGGTACGCGCCCTTGACGTTGAGGCTCTCACTGGCGCCGGACCGCAGCAGGAACAGGGCGATCAGGTTGACCACCAGACCGAGCGCGCCCACCACGAGCATCGGCCCGGAGGAGACCTCGGCCGGGCCGCCGATCCTGCCGATCGCCTCGGCGACCACGTAGACGGCGACGCCCAGCATGAGGATCACGGCCAGCAGCGAGGCGAACACCTCGGCCCGGTAGGACCCGTAACTGCGCCGGCCGGTGGTGTCGGGGCGAGCGGCGATCCTGGTCGCGACCAGCGCCGCGCCGAGGGTGACGACGTCGGCGGCCATGTGCCCGGCGTCCGACATCAGGGCCAGCGACCCGGAGATCAGTCCGTAGGTCAGCTCGACCAGGAAGAATCCGCCGATCAGGACGAACGAGACCGCCAGCCGCCAGCGGTGCCGGGCCCCGGCGTGCCCGTGACCCACGCCCATCAGCGCTCGCCCTCCCGCTCCGGGTGGATGGCCTCGGTGTGCTCGGTGTGGGCCAGCGCCAGGTCCAGCAGCATCCGTACGTGCGGATCCTCCAGCCGGTAGTAGGCCATCCGCCCCGAGCGGCGGGCGGCCACGATGCGGTGGGCGCGCAGCAGGCGCAGCGCGTGGGAGACCGCCGACTCGCTCTGCCCGGTCACCGCCGCCAGGTCGCACACGCACAGCTCGCCGTCCAGCAGGGCGACCAGCAGCTTCAGCCGGTTGGGGTCGGACAGCAGACCGAAGATGTCCGCCGTGTCGGTGAGGTCCTCGGCGGCGGGCATCCGCTCGCACACCGCGGACACCCGGTCGGCGTCGACGACCTTGACGGTGCAGCCGTCCACCACCAACACATTCTCAGCTGAAGAACTGTTCATATGTGTATTCTGTCGCCCATGCGACGAATGTCAACAACGGCAGCTCGCTGCCCGCCGGCTCAGGCGGCGGGAACGCTGGCGACGAGCCCGCCGTCCACGACCAGGTCCTGCCCGGTGATGTAGGCAGCCTCGTCGGAGGCCAGGAACGCCACCGCCGCCGCGACGTTGTCAGCGTGACCGAGGGCGCCGAGCGGTACCTCGGCCGAGTTGCGTGCCTCGCTCTCCGGGTCGGGGTTGGCGTCGCGGTACATTTCGGTGTCGATGTAACCCGGGCTGACCGAGTTGACCCTGATGCCGCGCGGCGCGAGGTCGGCGCCCAGCGTCCGGGCGAGATTATGGACGGCTGCTTCGCTGGCGGAGTAGACGGAGGCGACGGACAGCCCGCGATACAGCGTCCAGGACGCGTTGATGACGATCGCGCCGCCGTCCCGCATCAGCGGCAGCGCCCTTTGGATGGTGAAGAAGACGCCCTTGAAGTTGACGCCGACGGTGTGGTCGAACTCCGCCTCGGTGATCTCGGCGCTCGGTTTGAACACGCCCACGCCGGCGTTCGCGAAGACCGCGTCCAGGCCACCGCGCCAGGTTTCGATCCCGCCGCATCAGAAGGTCGAGGTCCGTCGGGGAGGCGACGTCGGCTCGAACCGCGAGCACCCGGCCCGAGCCGGGCTCTGGCAGGACGCCCGTCAGGCGGGCGGCCGCAGTGTCGAGACGGACCTGGTCACGTCCGGTGATGACGACGTACGCGCCTTCGTCCAAGAGCCGCTGCGCCGTGGCGAAGCCCATGCCACTGGCACCGCCGGTGATCAGAACGGTCTTGCTCAGGAATCTTCATGCGGCAATCCTCAAGCGGATCGTCCATTTCCAGAAGTTCCGGCCGAACCTAGGTCTGGCACCACCACCTTCAAACGCTCGCCATCAGCTCGGACAGCCGCGCCCCGGCGGCAGTGCCCGGCTGCGGCGTGTGCAGCATCAGCCGGTGTCCTGGCCGGTCGGGCAACGACAGCGACCTGTACTCGAAGATCAGCTCACCTGTCCCCGATGTGTGGACGATCTTGACGCCCTCGGTCGCGTTGCCGACCGGATGCTCGGCCCAGATCTCGGCGAAGGCAGGACTCGCGGCGCACATGTCGGCGGCCAGCCTGCCGAATTCCAGGTCGTCCGGGTAGCGGGCCGCGTCGGCGCGGAACTGGCCGACGATCGCGCGGGCCGCGTCCTCCCAGTGGGGCAGCGAGGAGCGGAAGCGGGCGTTGGTGAAGAAGCTCACCAGGCAGTTGTGGTCGTGGTCCGAGTAGCCGAACACCAGGTGCGCGGCGCGGTTGACCGCGACCAGGTTCCAGTGCCGGTCGAGGATGTAGGCCGGGGACGGGAGCCAGCCGTCGATCAACCGCCGCAACTCCGCGGAGACCGGCCGGTCCGACGGCTCGGCCTGGGGCGGGTTGAGCCCGGCGAGCAGCTACAGATGTTCGCGCTCCGCCGTGTCGAAACGAAGCACCCGCGCGACAGCGTCCAAGACCCCGGCCGAGACGTGGATCTCCCGCCCCTGCTCCAGCCAGGTGTACCAGGACACCCCTACCCCCGCGAGCACCGCCACCTCCTCCCGCCGCAGCCCCTTGGCACGACGGCCGGAGCCGGCGGGCATACCGACGTCGTACGGAGTCAGCCTGGCCCTGCGCGACCGCAAAGGAACTCGCGGATCTCGGCACCGCGCCGTCGCCGGGCCTCTACCGGAAGTCGGGAAATATCCACTCGCCCATCGTAGGAGCCTCCGACCAGCCCCTTCGTAACTACTGACACTCTGATGGCGGAGTCACCCGCGGGCTCTCCGCGGCGACGACCGGCGATATGCAGACATCGCAATATGTCCTGCCGGATGCGGCATCCCAAAAGACAGCGCGGCCGATCTCCTATGGTGCCCTCTCCATGGGATACGGCTGTCTCCTGATGCTGGCCCCCGCGACAACCACCCACGACACCGACCCATCGGCGACTACGACTCGTTCGGCCCAGTAATACCGCTCTACCGCATCCGACCTGCCCAACATGCCGTACGAACACCCTGGTCGAGGGCTGGTTTCGTGAGGTCGTATCTGGTGCCCCCGGCAGGATTCGAACCTGCGGCACCCGCTTTAGGAGAGCGCGGCTTTAACGGCCCCGACATGTGGAGTGAGCTGCACTAACGCAACGCGCAGTGCGCGTCCTCCACAAGATCATCCCGCACATGTCCCCTATCCGTCACCGTCAGCAACGCTACGACAGGACGGGCAGCATATGCGGCAGTGCCAATGGGGTCTTGACGACGGCGGAGGGGGAGGATCGCATCGACGTGATCGTTCCTATGGTGTGGGCATAAGGGCCATGGCCGAGTGTCATAGCTGGGCAGCGGGAGCAAGGGCGGCCCGTTCTGCCGGGCGTCGCCGCGGTCTGCAAGTGCTGAACATGGGAGAGCGCGTCACCAGGGCTATCAGCTACGATCTCGTACCAGTCTCCGTCATGGTCGGCTGGTGGCAGCGACCGGGCCCTCTCTTCACTAATGGGTCGGTACACGCTCCTACCGATCACCCGCACGAAGAAGGTGCGGTCGAGGATGTCACATGTGTCGTCGGTGGGAGCATGCTTGCGAAGCCACGCAAGGGTGCGCGACATGGTCGCCGGCCCGTACAGCACCTCTGAGGGAAACCGCGTCGACTCGTAGCGGCTGTCCAAGAACATCAGGTCCGGATCGTCGAGGACACAGCGGATCACGGCGTGCCGCCAACTGGACCCATAGTCCCAATTCTGGTGAGGGAACGACTGCACAGGCGTGATCGCCACGTCCTCACGCTCCCAGCTGAGGACAGTAACGACGCGCTCCATCGGCGCCGGATATAGACGCCCGCCCGGCGTCGCTTGCCCCCAGAGCTGGTTGATGAACTCTGCTACGTCGGAGATTGTGCGCGCTGCTTCGATTGGAGTCAGGAGGTAGAAGCAGTTAGGGTGAGCGGCGGTGTTCCGGAGCCTGCACAAACCGTGCTCAAGGCTGCGGTTGCGTTGCCCGCGCAGCAGCCCGACATGACGCGCCCAGACGCGCAGGTCATGCAGATGTGCGTCAAACGGGATTGGTTGCCGGCCAGGGCCGGCCTGCAGCCGCCAGCCGCGGTTCCGACGGATCGCTTCGACAACTTGCTCATAGCGTCTGGCGGGCACGACATGGTGGGCATGATTGGCGTCGACGAATGTCACGGTGCCGTTGTAGAAGGCGACGAACCGGTCCCGGAGTGCTTGTTCAATGACGAACAGAGCCCGGTCGTGCACAGCGGTGAAAACCTCGTAGCGGAAGATTCCCAGAACGTACAAGTCCCGCAGCATGTCGAAGGATCGGCGAGTGCCGTCTGAGACAACCGGCGAGAGGGTATGAGCTGCCATGATGGCCTGCTGATACTCCGCGGCAGCCTCAGGGGTCAATGCCCGGTCGATGCCGAGCCCATACGGCGTGAAGCGCAGGGTTCGCTCATCCGGCATTTGAAGCTCGCTCAAGGATTTTATGTTCACGGGGTCACCTGCAGCGTTAGCGTCAACCAGCCCGCCAGAATACAACCTAGTCATAGTCTTGTGTAGCTGCATTTGAGGATGTTGAGACCACCGCGTCTGCGTCGTGGGCGCTCGAAGGCGCCGTCATGCAACCTGGCTGACCGTCCAGACGCGGGTGCGTCACGGTGACGTGACGGATCAGCGTAGCTGTTGAGGATGCCCATGAGGACAGGGGACGTCCACAGAGACTTCGGTAGATGCTCGCCAGTCACCTCGTACTGGAGGAGTCCTCGATCGGTTCGACGAACTGGCTGGTAGCGCAAGCACAGGCGTAGGCGGACTCGAGCGCTCGGCGACGGGCAGCGCGGATCGGGGGCGAGCAGCTGCGGAGTAACTTGGAGGCTACCTGGGAATCGGCGGGTGATGAGGCAGCAGTGAGCCTGGTGCTCGGCAACCGCATAGATCCGCGTGATGCTAGGGCTGGCTGGCCTGTGGCGGTCCGTCCAACAGTTCGGCGGTCGCTCTGTTAGGTGCGATGGCATCCTAATCACATGAGTAAGCGACGACGCGTTTTGAAGGCACACAGGGCCCGGCTGGCTTTGGACAACCAAGCCCTAGAGTTTGCTGCGCTGGTGGAACGAGAGTGGCCGCGTACCGGAACTATCTGGAGGCAAAGCAGCATCAGGGCCGCGCTCGCAGCGCACCCGCCAGTGGAACAGGAGATGAATCCGCAGACAGCTGGAAAATATCTCACGGCGCTGCGGCGGACGACTGAAGATGCCATCTGCGACTTGACGCAGTCCTATCCGCCAGTTCAATGGCTATGGTACCTGCGCCGTTTGCCCGATCTCTTTGGCGGCAATCTTTCCACCACTGGCCCTTACGACCGAGCGCTGATGGATCTGATGGCCGCCACCAGTAACAAGATCTGTCCCCAGCTACCTCTCCAGGCTGGACAGATCAGTTTCCCCGTCACCGACGGCATCGTGCGGAGAGTCCTTCGGCTGTCCGCCATGACAATCACGTTGAGTGACATCCACTCCAGGCTGCGCCGAGCTAATAAGGGCATCGCCTTCAGGCCACAGCCCGAAGGCCTTCCTGCCGATGTGGCCAACGCGCCTATCCACAACGCCATCAAGCTCTACGACCAGCGTGTTTGCGTCCATCCGACCGGTCTAACCGGCCCAGGTACTCGCATGTTGTCTCCTGACTGGCGCGATGGAGATCCTGCGCCGATCCTCCTCGTCAACTCCCTACCAGCCTGGGACATGTTGTCGACCTGGCACGGAGCCCTCGATCAGGGGACTCCAATGACCACGCGTGGCCGCTTCGCACCGTACTTCGTATCGCTACGCGATGTACGGACTGTGCTCGCTCAGACCTCGGTGTACAGCCCTCGCTGGTGGGAGCCGGAACTGCCCGCGTTGTTCGTGCTGCTGCAGGCTCTCAGCCACTACCTGACTTACCACACCTCCGCAGGCTGGCTAAGTCTCGTGCGATACGGATATGTGAGCCTGCGCCGGGACATTTTGGAGGAACTCCTCAGCCGGACCCTGCCCGCGATCCAGAGGGAGCTAACCGCCTGGTTGCCACTAGATAGCCTCACGCAACCCCAACACATACTGGGGCGCCTCGACCGAATGCCCCTGCGCCTATGGCCACAGGAACCTGGACCTGTCGTTCACTGGGCTGGACCAGACGTTTTGATCGACTTCGAAGCCGCAAGCCGGCACCTGCACCGGCTCTGCACTGTCGCCGGGGTGACTCACGATCCCAGAGTGGCCAAGGTTCGCGCTGACCACTTCGAGCAGACCGTGCAGCACCTCATCGACCAGACACCCTGGAAGCCCTCACAAAGCGCTCCCATCCGGGGCTTTAAACCGCGTCCCCGGGGCACGCAGGTCCTCACCGATTTCGACGCAGTGGGCGAGCGAGGCGACACCTTGCTGATCGTCTCGTGCAAGAGCCATCCCTACACCGCCAGTTACGATGCCGGGGACCATAAGACAGTTCGAAACGCAGCCACTCTGGTAGAAAATGCCGTGACCAAGTGGGCCGAGGTTGTGGCCACACTCACACGTTGCCCGGTCGGGGCAAACTACGATTTCAGTCGCTACCGGACGATACTGGGGACGGTGTGCCTTCCACACAGTCCGTACACCGCGCTGGGGCCAGCCACAGAGGTGATCGACAGGAACGCCCAGGGGCTGCCTCTGCGTGCAGCAACTAGCTATGAAGAGCTGGCCACATGGCTAGGTGCTGAAGGCGAGTAGTCCTCCCTGTCAAAGTGGCCAGAGGTGGCCAGAAGGTATAAAATTCTATGCTGAGGGCGGGTAGGGAGACATCTCCACGAGCAATCCGGGTTCGGGGATCACCACCATTGGGCACGCGATGCAATGGAGCGTCCATGATTACCAGGGTAAGGGCCATCATCGCTGCAGCGGTTCAACACCCTCAGTAGGAGCGATTACCGCCTGGTACTGTTACGGGCCGTGACCCGGCCAACTCTGAGTTTGGAGCCATGTCCGGATCATCCTGTATGTCTCCCGCTGTCAGTGCAGTCGCCCGCCCCGTTGACCGATGGCAAGCGGACCCGGACCGCAGGGCCGTGAGGCCCGAGGACCGGAAGCCGCGCGGCAGAATCCAGCTTTCACTGGACGCCACAACGACATGCCTCGTTCATTGCCCTCCTTGCCGTGAACCATTTCCGGTTGTTGCAAACCCATAGGATGAGGGGTGGTCACAGTGTGGTCTGCACAGATATCCGTAGCGTCTGATGAAACTTCTTCTGCATATGTAGCCGCAGGTGGCGCTGGTGGTGCGGCCCTGTCGATTTGGCAGCTGACGCGTAAACCGCGCAACCGGCGCTGAGCGCCCGCCCGCCCGCCTTCAGCACAAGGCATAGCTCGATGCACAGAGACCTCCTGATGGAGAAGGGTGACGTGCGGCTCCCTGCTTTGACAGTACGAGAACGTCTCCATTTCATTTCACTTCGGCTACAAGAGATACCGACAAAACAGTCATTATGAGCGTACAGTTCAAAAGCCTCAAGTAGTAGCAGCAGGGTGCAGACACGGCCATGATCTGACCGAGGGCGTGTGGGCAACCATGACGCTGTGGCTAGTCGTCGATGTAGCACTGTACTCTTGACAATCGATCAGAAGGGATATAAACAACTCAAAGAGGCTATCCTCCGCATCTTGGGTGTGCCTCACGTCCACTGCGGCCCACTCGCGCCAGGAGCAAACCCTGACTATCAAGAGGCGTCTCCCCACTATTACACGTGTAGTCCTCAGGAACTTCAGCCTCTACGCGAATCAGGAGATCGTAGATGTTGATATGGGTGGCGGAGTCTTCTGCCTTGCGGGTGCGAATGGCCTAGGAAAGTCCTCCTTTCTTGCTGCCATAAACTATTGCCTGACGGGTGTAGTGGCGGAGCCTGACCGGAGCTTTCTGGGCGTCAAAGACTACTATGAAGCCAGTCTGGACTACTGTAAGAAATACTTTGATGGTCGTATAGCGGACGTGGACCGATCCAGCGCAGAAGTGTGCGTGACGTTTCGCCTCTCGAGTAAAAGCTATACTGTTGCAAGAAGTTTCTTTGCACCCAAGGAGCTGAGAGAGCTCCAAATTATAGACAGTGGAGACCAGATACTGGTCCATGAGACTGCCTCCGAGGAAGACAGCGAGAAGGCGCGTGCGCTTCATGCAAGATACGAAGCAGAGCTAGTCCAGGACTGCAATTTGGGAGACTTCTCGCAGTTCGCGTTCATGCAGCACTTCGTCTTTACATTCGATGAGAGGCGTCATCTACTGTTCTGGGACTCAGCTGCTGCGGACCCAGCGCTATATCTCGCCTTCGGTATGAACGGAAACGAAAGCATCGAGGCCAACGATCTCCGCCGAAAGATCGCAAAGGCAGAGTCAAATGCGCGCAACGCGCAGTGGCAAGCAACTCAAGCTCGGAACCGGTTGCGCGACCTGGGTATAGATGCGACTCCTGGAGAAGAAGCCGAAGACCTTGTAGAGCTGCATCAGTCGCTTAGCCAAAAGGCTTCACAGAAGGACACTGCGCTTGCTACCGCGGAGCAGGCTGCGGAGGATGCAGAGATAGCGTACGCGGAGGCAAGTGCGCGTCTGCAGGACATCCGGACTAAGTACGATCGTGCGTTTGCGCAACGCGTAGGCGAAAGGCATGACCCAAGATTTCATCCTATGGTGCAGTCAGTATTGAGGGAGAGCGCCTGTGAAGTCTGTGGGAGTCGTGATGACGGCATTGTCGCGCGACTCGAAGCAAAGCTTAGCTCGCGCAGTTGTCCGTTCTGTGATACCAGCCTCGATGACCTCGGAAACGACAGTACTCTAAAGGAACTCAAGGATCTCGACTCCCAACTGATGCGGGCGCAGGAGGAGTTGCGGGAGCTGTCACAGCGAGTGGATCGCCTTCGAGGTGAGCTCCGGGTAGCTAAGGCAGAAAAGGAAGCGGCTGCGGAAGAGCTGGCGCAATTTGAAGCCACGCATCAAGGGCGGCTTCCTGGAGTTGCGCTCGGTTCAGATACACTTGCGGCCCGCCGAAGCCATCTCTTGGCCGAGAAAGCCGATGCAGAGAGGCGTCGTAATAACCATCGGAAGCTTCGAGACACATATCGTACGCAACTACGGCCGCTCCAGAAAAAGCTCAGGGAAGCTTATATGGAGGGAGAGATGGAGTTTGTCCCACTCTTCCGCCAACTCGCCCGACAGTTCATAGGCATAGATCTCGATATATTTCTCGACAAGGAAAGGGACGACTTCAAACTCGGGCTTGAGGTTGACGGACAACGCCGGCGATCGACCGTCCAGCTCTCAGAGAGCCAGCGGTTCTTCTTGGATATTGCGCTCCGCATGGCTCTTGCACAATACATGAGTGACGATTCGAGTAAAGCTACGCTCCTTATAGATACACCCGAAGGGAGTCTGGATATTGCATACGAGGCGCGCGCCGGCGGAATGTTTGCCGACTTCGTCGGTAATGGATACCACATTGTCATGACGGCGAACATCAACGCTAGCCAGCTCCTCCAACGGCTAGCTGCTCGCTGTGGTCGGGATCGTATGCAGCTAGTCCGGATGACCGATTGGACACCTCTAAGCGAAGTACAGGCAGAGGGGGAAGAGCTCTTCGACCGCGCTTATGCGCGTATTGAGGAGCTGCTTGAAGAGGCAGTATCCGAGGACATTTTGGGCGAGGAAGATTCGACTGACGGCTTCGAAGAAGATCCTGACTACGACGACATGAGGGATTAGCCATGTTTCCCGAGGCGACCTTTGATTCCCTTGTTATCGCAAAGGAGCTTTCAGATGTTGCAGGTGGAGCAAGCGAGGAAGAAGCTACACTTTTTGGTTATTTGTCCTGTCTCCTTGCTGTCTATGATGGGAACGCTCCATCTGAATGGGGCTACTCATTTGTGGCCACCAAGACCATTGCGCCATTTAGCGATGCCCTTCGTGAGGCTTTGCGTGCGCTGGTGAACCGAGGGCTTTTGATACTGCAGGATGAAGGGTATTCGATAACTGATAATGGAGAGCTTCTTCTTGCGGATTTGCTGGGTCTTGCTCGCTTCGCGGACCGAATGAAGTATCTGAGGGCGGCTTGTAACAGTGCGCTGGCGATTCCTCTGCCGCAAGTTGGAGAGGCAATCATTGCAGAGCCTCAACTACGCCGTGCACTGGCCCTTTCGAGCACGAGGCCACTACTAGACAAAGCAGGCGCGGACGCTCTTTATGATCACTTCAACGCAGTCAGTTCTGTGGTTCCCGAGGACGCTGATCTTTTTGTTCCGGCGGTAGTTTGGCTTACATACCTTGCTTCGACCATATCCGACGACAACGGTCCTCATTTTCTTGGAGCATGACTAGTGCAGATTGATCATGAAGGATTGGCGCGCATCGCCGAGGAGCTTTTCATCGTTCGTGTACAACGAGACATGGGCTCCGACGGGGTTGCCCGACTTCCGGCACTCCTGAAGCAAGTGCGCTCCATACATGAGGCAATCTCCACAGAACGACTAGAGTACGGACTTACTGTTGTCGTGCACCAAGATCCACGTGCTTTTGTACTAGAGGGAGCGCGATCGATCGTTCCAAACGCCTCACGCTTAACTGCGATGCATACTGGAAAGTCGCCTCTGACGGTTCAAGTTCGTACAGATGGATCACTTGTCGTCTGGTTCGGGTCACGCCTGAGTGGATCTATGCCCGGATGCCTATCATATGAATACCGCGGACCGCATGAAGAGTACATTGCTACCCCTATTGGAACATATTCGGTTCCCACTCTTCAGGGCTGGCCTAGCTACTTTAGTGTTCCGTATTTCCGGGACCTGAATGATGCGCTGGTCCACTACGGATACACGCAAGTACGCGAAGCGCAATGTGAATTTATAGCACAGGCATGGCAAGACGACAATCGTCTGATTTTTTTGCCAAGACCTGAGCGACTTATGCGTAGATCGCTTCAAAAGTTCCTTAGTGCCTCGCTGCGCGATCACAATTTCGTCGAAGTCATGCCAGAGCAGAATGTTAATGAAACGAGGCCTGTAGATATCAAGGTCACGTGGATCACCTCTAATAGGGTTGCCTTGATTGAGATCAAATGGCTGGGGCTTAGCGCCCGCCCAGGCGAGAGGAAGGCCACGCAAAATTTTGACGACAAAAGAGCACGCGACGGCGCACAGCAGCTGGTTGACTATCTTGAGCTGTATCGACAGCAGGCGCCTGGGCGAGAAACTAGAGGGTATTTGGTCGTTTTCGACGGCCGGCGCCACAATTTGAAGCCGTCTACAACCTCTCTTAAACTTGAAGAAGCTTTGTTCTATGCCAACGCGGACATTGACTACGATGAGGCCATACTTAAGCGATCAGACTTCGAGCATCCGGTACGACTGTACTGCCGTCCGCACGTGAATCACGAATGAGGGGCGCTCAGGAGTGTCGGTAGGCTCTTCGCAGCTCTACGCTCCTGTTATAGGAGCTCTGTCTGTATCAGTTGCATAGCGGTCGCGCGCCTTAGCAGCATGGTGTAGTGTGAGTCAATCTATATCTGCTCTGGCCGCATAGGGCCATAATGTGTGCTCTAGGAGATCGTGGATCGTGGTCGCTTACGATGCGCTTACTCGTCACTACGACCTGCTTCAGGCGCGCTGGGTCCTCTCTGATCGCGTGGCCGATTACGCGCGGCTTGTTGTCCCTAACGGTAACAGTACGGAACCCCTCCACCGATGGTTCCACCTCAAGGAGGCATACTCAAGCCAGCTGCTTGGACGACTGTTCAAGGACGCGTGCTGGGAGCCTTCGTCAGAGCTATCTCTTCTAGATCCGTTCTGTGGAAGCGGAACTACGGTGGTTTCCGCGATTAGCGCGGCGGATAGTACGAACTGCGCAGTGAGAGCTGTCGGAGTCGAGCTCAACCCTTTCTTGTGGTCACTGTCAAGCGCTAAGGTCTCTGGTCTTTCGGAGGGGGCAGCGCTAGCCGCTGATGTGAAGAATTGGCTCCCTCACCTGGAAAGCGCGTATCAGTGTCAGCTGGGAGAGAAGCATGTAACACTATCGGTGACACTGAACAACCAGGCCTATTTTTCGGGTGAGCATCTACATTCACTTCTGTCGCTTCGGGAAGCCGTAGCATCCGTATCGAGCGAGCGCGTGAAGACGCTATTCAGCGTAGCTCTTGGCTCTAGCGTAGAAGGTGCAGGCCGGCTGCGTCGCGATGGAAGGGCTCTCCGATTCGAGGCTAAACGCGTTCCACAGGACCCATGGCTGCTTTTTCGCGCGAATGTAGAGCGTATGCTGGAAGATTTACAGGCTATTCCAGCCCGACAGTCAAGCTTGGACGTCACCGTCGCTCGGGGAGATGCACGGAAGTGCGACGAGTTGACTGGTGGCCAGCAGTTTGAGTGGATCGTCTTTTCGCCGCCGTATCCTAATAATATTGACTATACAGAAGTCTACAAAACGGAAGCGTGGGCCCTTGGCCTGTGGGATACGCCTGAAGAGATGAAGCGACAGAGGCTATCTACCCTGCGCAGCCATCCTAGTATTAAGTTTCCTGACGTCTATCATTATAAGAACAGCCGCCATGCAGGTCAGGTGGACCTGTTGCTCGCTCCTCTGCTTGAGGCGATTCCAGACGATCATTACAAGTTCGGTCGGGAGCAAGTCGTTCGTGGTTATGCGGACGATATGTTTATGGTGCTTGAGGCATGTCGGAAGGTAGTAAAGCCGCACGGCCGGCTCGTCTATGTCGTGGGGAACTCCGTCCATGGTTCCGGGGATGGCCGCTTCGTTATAGCGGCCGATCTCATACTAGCCAGGCTTGCTGAGTTTGCAGGATGGAGAGTCGAAGAGATCCGGATCGCGCGAATGCTTAAGCGCCGCAGTTATGAAGCTGCGCACCTACGGGAGAGTGTGGTAGTTCTACGCCCAGCATGAGGTTTCAACGCCGGCGGCGAGCCGAGCTGATGGCGCTGTCGCGGTTGGGCGGTGCTGGCGCGACCGGCCGGAGAGCCGCAGCGCGGCCAGCAGCCGCCCAGCGCGGGACGCCGCTGGCGGCACGCGCCTTGAAACCGTGGAGAAAGTCCTCATCCAATCGTCGATCACGCCTCTGACGTGCGATTCTGTCGGATGGCCATCGTGCTCGGCTAAGGCTCCATGTCGGTTGTCTCAGGGCTCAGCCGATGTACGGGTCGGCTGCTTCGAGGTAGTGGTTGATGCGCATGCGCATTGACCGGTCCATCGGGTGGCTCTCGATGTCCTGTCGCGCTACCCATCGGACCTCGCGAGACTCTGTGCTCGGAGTTGGCTCGCCCCCGGTCGGGCGTGCCGTGAGCACGATAGAGAACTCTTGTCGCGCCTCCCCGTTGCTGGTGTAGAGGATGACGTGCTTGGGGTCGCTGTATGTGCCGACGATCCCGGTGATCTCGCAGGTGATTCCTGTCTCTTCCAGAGTCTCGCGGATGGCTGCGGCGGGGATGGACTCGCCGAGGTCGATGGCGCCGCCGGGGGGCCCTGTTGTCGTTGTCGCTATGGCGGATCAGGAGCAGGGCGCCGGCCTCATTGATGACGGTCACATTGACCGAGGGCACGAGGCTGTTCGGCAGAGGGGCGTGTGGGTCGTCGTAGTAGTCGATCCGGCGGTTCATGCTCGGGGAGAGTACTCCGCCAATGTGCCGGGGCTTAGCTTTTCGTGGATTCGGCTTCGCCGGGTGGGCTGACGAAGCTGCCGAGGTTCGGCACGGTGTAGATCAGCCCTTCGTCGCGCAGCTGACGGATCGCCTTGCGGATGGTGTCGCGGGCAACGCCGAACTCCTGGACGAGGCGGACTTCCGAGACGAGGTACTTTGGCGGGTATTCGCCGCTGCTGATGCGTCCACGGAGCACGTCGGCGACCTGCTGCCAGCGGGGGCGATCCGGCTCGAATTCGATCACGAGGCCCAAGCGTAGAAAGGGGACTTCAAGGGTCGTCACTCGCCTATAGGGATCTATCGCTATCCCTCGGTATCCCTAGGGGTAGACAGGCTCTATGTGCAACTTCTACGCTCGTGACATGGCAACCAAGAGTCACTGCCTTGTAGCGCTTCGCGCCTGCTTCCCCGGCTGGTCCTTCTTTCAGAGTGACGCAGGCGCCTTCTATGGGAGCCGGAGCGGTGTACGGCTCAGCGATAAAGAGGTTGACGCTGGGATGCAGCAGACGGTGAGCGCGGATGACCTGGAGACCTTTGTCAGGCTGCTTCTCGCGCAGGCGCAGTTGGGGGCCGAGGTATGAACGTACCGTCGTGGCGCTTCGATCATCACAGCCATCACTTGGCAGTTCCTCAGGAGAATGTGCTTCAGGTGGCATGGCAAGACGTTGTACGGCGATGCGATCGGATCAGGGTCCATGAGCACACGTGCAGCTGCATGCCTCCGATGTACGAGCTGTGCGCGGCCGGCGGGTTGTCGTTCATCCGACGCTTGTCATGGGACGGCCGTCCGCGCGTCGTTCAGACTGAATGGATGTCTGCTCGGGCTGCTCGGCAGCTGTGGATGCAGATCCTCACTGGTTACGCGCGTTGATCCATCGGCGCCACTTCGCGGCCGTGGTAGGCGCTTGCGATTTGCTGCGCTATCTCTTCCGGCGCAATCAGGTCGGTTCGGTGTCGGTGATGGAACGTGATCTCACCATGGGTGTGCAGGTCGGCGAATGCCTCGTCCCATGCTGCCAAGCGGTGTGGGGTGTCTATGTCGAGGCGCTGTCGCGAGCGTTCCTCGCAGACCGCCCGCGGTACCCAGAGCAGGACGACCAGCCAGGCTGTTGCCTCGGTCAGCCGGCGGATGTCGGCGATGGTGCCCAGATGGACGATCGGTACCTGGCCGGACGAGACCAGTTCGTCGATCTGGTGGCGGTCGATGGCGTACGTGTTGCCGTATCGGCGCGTCTCCAGGAGGAGGCGGCCGGCGGCTCGCAGCCTGGCCAGCTCCTCGATGGTGACGAAGTCGTACTCTGTGCCGCGCTGGTTGCCGGCTTTGAGCTTGCGCACCAGGGCGAACCGCGGGTCGAGTCGGCTGAGCGCGCCGGTGATGGTGCTCTTGCCGCTGGCGGGTGGTCCGTACAGGACGATGCCCCTCATATGAGGATCCGCTTCAACGTCTCGCGAGTCTGGTCGGCAAGGCTGATGGCGGCGCCGAGGCGGTTGTCGACGGTGATGTGGGCGGTGGGTGGGCTGGTCTCGGAGTTGAGGCCGCTAACGTACGTCTGCCAGTTGGCGAGCTTCCAGGAGTCTCGGGGCGCACCACGGAACTCGATGTACTCGCGCATGGAGTCGGCGTCGCAGCGCACCCAGACCACGGCCACGTCGATGCCCTTGGCCGCGCATCGGTTGGTGAGGCGGGAGATCCAGTCGGGGGATTGGAGTTCGGCAATGAATGGCGCCGCGAGGATGGCCGAGGTGCCGACTTTGAGGTTGTCGAACGCGGTTTCCATCAGGCACCGGTACTCCAGTGGGCGGACCTCGCTCAGGTACAGCTCGGTGTGCCGGTCGTGGGGGTCGCCGCCGAGGGAGATCAGTAGGCGCTCGACCATGGGGCGGGTCAGGGAGTCCTTGTCCAGGAAGGCCCAGCCGGTGATGTCGGACAGGAAGCGGGAGAACTCTGTCTTCCCGGATCCGGCGTAGCCGCCGACGAGGGTGAGGATGGGCTTGGGGCTGCCCTGGCCGTGGCGGCGTCGCCAGGCGTCCACGACTCGGTTGAGGAGGGCGTTCTGCTCACCGTTGATGGGAGCGCCCGAGACTTTGACGAGGGCCTGTTCGATCACCTCGGCGGCGGCGTTGTCCACGGCGGGGTCGGTGGGCTGGGGCAAATCCGAGATGGAATTTTCCACTTCGGATATTTCGCCAGGAAGCGGCAGCCGGAAACCCAGTGTGGGTTCGTTTGCCTGGTATAGGAGGCAATAGGCTCGTCGGTAGTGAGGCCCGGGATATACCGATCCCTGTTCGTGTGCCCAGAGTGTCTGGAAATTCGCGGCTGGCGCGGTGAGCCCGTGCCGTGCGGCGACCTGGCGTAGCTGGTCACCTGCGGCTTCGAGGGTGAGTCCGTGTGCTTCGCGGTACTGGCGCAGCAGCAGAGGTTGCCATCCAGGGCGGTGAATTGTCTTCATCGCATCCTTTTGCGCGCTTGGAGGGGCGGGCGTGTGTAAGCGCATGTGTAACCGCCGTGCAGGCAGCAATGCAGAAGCTTAGCTAACGCTCCGTGATACTCAACAGCGGCGATACGCGATGAACTAACGGCATCCCAGAGGGGATTACGAACCACCAGAAATGGGGTGCCGGGAGTGACCGCAAACGAGCGAATTCTGACCGAACTTCAGGCCATTCGGTCGGAGATGGAAGAGTTGGCCTGTCGGGTCAGCGAGATCGCTTCCGCTCTTGGAACACGGCCTTCTCCAGGTCGGCGATCCGTTCGCCGAGAGTCGCCAGAGTGCTCCGCATCTGAGAGAGCTGGTCCATGACGTCCGACGAGGCCGGCTCTTGCAGTGACTCCGCCGCGCCCTCCCGTACGAACACGCCCTTGCCCTGCTGGCCGACGATCAGCCCCTCGGTGCGGAGCACGCTGATCGCGGCCTTGACCACGCTGGCGGACACGTCATAGCGCTGACCGAGCTGGGCGGTCGAGGGCAACGCAGCGCCGGGCGCGAGTGAGCCCGTTCTGATCTGCGTACGAAGGTCGTCCGCTATCTGGAGGTAGCCGGGGCGACCGCTCTTCTCGACCATTCCGCGCCTTCCGTGAGGTCGTCTGGCCTCTACTTCAGCACACCCCGCACGACATGCCAACCAAGTCTGCGTGGAATCCCTTGACAACTTAGAACGCCAAGTGTTCCATGAATACTAAGAGTCACAAAGTCACTACGTAAGGAACTCACGCCATGCGCACCGTCCCCATCCCTGTGGACACCAGCAAGCTCGCGATCACCTGCGTGAAGGCGCCGCGCCCGCGGCTGCTCAACAAGGACACCGGCGAGATCAAGACCGACAAGAACGGCAACACCGTCTACGAGGTGACCGTGTCGGTAGAGGACGAGTTCGGCCGGATCGAGCTCGTGAAGATCGGTATCAGCGGAGAACCGCCCATCAAGGCCGGCGACGCCGTCAACGCGGTCGGCCTGCTCGGTTACGTCTGGGAGATCGCCGGCCGTTGGGGGATCGCCTACCGGGCCGCCGCCCTGCTCCCGCAGCAGGAGGCCGCCAGTGTCTGATCATCTCTACACCCTGCTCGGAGTCCTGGCCGCTGTCGCGGCCGGGCTCTGGGCCTGGCGCCGCTGGCACCACCCGTCGTTCTGGCTCGTCGTCGGCTACCCGCTGACCGCGATCAGCATTCGGGCGTCCTGGCGCAAGGTCGCCCTCGGCTGCGGGCTGACCAAGAAGCGGCAGCGGTTCTGGTTCACCACCGTTCCGGGCATGGTGGCCTCGACCGGCGTCGTCCGCGTCCGGCGCAAGTTCCAGCGCGTCGCCGTGGACACCAAGCCGTTCATGTGGCTGCTGCTGCCGACCCGTTACGGCTGGCGGGTCACGCTGCACACCCTTGAAGGTCAGATTCCCGCGGACTACTCCGACGCTGCCGAACGGCTGGCGCACTCCTGGGGCGTGCACGCCGTGCGCGTCTCCTCCGACAAGCCTGGTCGGGTACGGATCTCCGTCACCCTGCGCGATCCGCTGGTCCAGGTCGATGACCTGCCACCCTCGACGGAGCTGCTCAAGGTCACCGTCGGTCGGCTGGAGACCGGTAAGCCGTGGACCGTCGACTTCCGGACGGTCCCGCACTGGCTGAACGCCGGCGCCACCCAGTCCGGCAAGTCCAACCTTGCCAACGCACTCATCGTCGGCCTGGCCCCGCAACCCGTCGCCCTGGTCGGGTTCGACCTCAAGGGCGGAGTCGAGTTCACACCGTACGCGCCGCGGCTGTCCGCCCTGGCCACGAGCCGCGCCGAGTGCGGGGGACTGCTCGATGACCTGGTGGAGCTCATGACTGACCGGATGGGCTTGTGCCGGATGGCCTCGGCCCGCAACATCTGGCAGCTCCCGCCGGGCATGCGCCCGGTCCCGGTCGTGGTCCTGGTCGACGAGTTGGCCGAGCTCTACCTGATGGCAGACAAGTCGGAGAAGGACGAGATCGCCAGAACCTCGACCGCGCTGCTTCGGGTTGCGCAGCTCGGTAGGGCGTTCGGCATCTATCTGTTCTGCTGCGGTCAGCGCATCGGCTCTGACCTCGGTCCCGGTGTCACCGCCCTTCGGGCTCAGTGCTCCGGGCGGATCTGCCACCGGGTGAACGATCCCGAGACCGCGACCATGACCCTCGGCGACCTCGACCCGGCGGCGCTCGACTCGGCTCGCGCCATCGCCGCCGAGACGCCGGGTGTCGCCATCGTCGCGGGTCAGGACGGCCAGTGGTACCGGGCCCGGTCCTTCTACGTCAGCGAGCAAGCCGCCGAACACGCCGCCCGTACTTACGCCGACAGAGCACCGACGTGGGCGGAGGTCATGGCCGCACAACCTCACCAGACACCCGACTCCCAGACCGCGTGACTCGCCGGAGAGGAGGAACAAGATGCGACGCTTCGCCGCCTGGCTGCTCGACACCGGCCCCGTCGTCGTCCTGGCCCTCATCGCCGGAGCAGGATCCTTCACCCACATCCGCGACACCGCCACCGAGAACGGCCAGCACGGCTGGATGGCCTGGGCCATCGCGGTCTGTATCGACCTCACCTGTGTCATGGCCGCCCGGGAACGCCAGCGCGACAAGAAGACAGGCAAAGCTCGGCGCGGTCTCGTCTCCTGGCCCGTCCTCGTCCTGTCCGGCGGCGTCGTCCTGTCCCTGGCCGCGAACCTGCAACAAGCCGCCCCGACCGTGTGGGGCTGGATCACCGCAGCCACTCCGGCCGGCGCCTTCCTCGTCGCGGTCTCCATGCTCGAACGCCGCGCCACCACTGCCCGTACCGAACCGTGCCAGGACGTCCTGCAGTCGTCCTCGTCCTGGGCAGAAGCGTCCCCGTCCGTCCCTGAGACGTCCCAAGGCGTCTCGTACGAGAACCGTCCCGCGCTCGTCCCCGCTGACGACGACGGTCCCGCTCCCGCACCAGCCCTGGTCGACTACGCCCGCCGCGTCGCCGCCGAACACCAGACCAAGCACGGCAAGCCCATCACCCACGACCTACTTCGCGCCCGCCTGGGCGTGTCCAACCAACTCGCCTCAGCCCTACTCCGCACCCTGCGGACCACCTCTTGAGAGGAACGCCATGCGCGACCACCGCCGAGAACTGATCAACGGCCTGCTCAACCTGGCCATCTTCCTGGAAACCCACCCCGACGTACCGGCTCCGCCCGGCGTCACCCTCCACCACTTCCCGGACCACGAAGCCGACGAGGACATGCGCGCCGACATCGACCAGATCGCCGCCCTGATCGGCTCACCCATCGAATTCGAGGACTCCCCGTACGGCCACTACGCGACCTCCGTGCACTTCGGACCGGTCGAATACCGGGCCGTGGCCATCCTCGCCGCCGCCAAAGCCCGCCACGACGCCCTGAACAGCTACCGCGACTGCATCCAGCCCGACGCCCCCCAGGAGCACTGACCATGCGAATCCGCCTCGAAGGAAACCGCGCAGAGATCACCCTCGGACTGATCCATCTGCGTGAGGTCTTCACCGTCACCGCGATGTCCCGGGCCTACCCCGATCGCGCCCACCCGCGTAAGTACCGCGTGTACGTCCGCATCGTTCCTCGGGACAACCGATGACCATCCCATTCCCGCGCTCCTGCTGCTGCACCTGCAACGGCACTGGCATCACCGACGCCCAGACCTGCGCCGACTGCCACGGCAGCGGCATCGACAACCACGGCGCATAGCGCGCAGCGCCCCCCGCCTGGCCACACATCCGCCAAGATCCGCGCCAGGCCGGGGGCCATCCACACCAGCGTCACTGGATAGGACGGAACCCATCTTGCCCCACCTTGCCCGCTCTCACGCGGTAGCCGGGATGATCGACCGACTCCACCAACCCGACTACGACCGCTGGGCCCACCAGATCAAGCGCACCGGCGGCTGCCGACAGCCCATCCACCTGCGTGGCAAGGTCGAACACTACGACCAGGCCACCGGCCAACTGCTCCACCGCTACACCACAAACCGCGAACCGAACGGCGTCCTGCGCGTCCCGTGCAAGACCCGCCGCGCTTCCCGCTGCCCGGCCTGCGCCGAGGTCTACCGCGCCGACACCTACCAACTCGTCCGCGCCGGCCTCGTCGGCGGCAAGGGCGTCCCGGCGACGGTCAGCTCGCACCCGTGCCTGTTCGTCACCCTCACCGCACCCTCCTTCGGGAGTGTCCACACCCGCCGGGAGAAGAACGGCAAGGTCCAGCCCTGCCATGCTCGCCGCGACGCCCAGACCTGCCCGCACGGACAGCTCATGTCCTGCACCGACCGCCACAGCGCCGACGACCCGCGGCTCGGCGAACCGCTGTGCCCCGACTGCTACGACTACGACGGCTCGGTCCTGTTCAACGCCATCAGCCCCGAGCTCTGGCGCCGCTTCACCCTCGCCCTACGCCGCCGCTTCGCCCGCCTCAACGGCCTGACCGTCAAAGCCCTCCGCGATCAGGTCACCATCGCCTTCGCCAAGGTCGCGGAATACCAGCGCCGCGGCGTCGTCCACTTCCACGCCGTCATCCGCCTCGACGGACCCGACGGCCCCAACTCGCCACCACCGGCCTGGGCCACCGCCGACGCCCTGGCCGACGCCGTCCAGCACGCGGCAACCGCTGTGACCGCCGAGATCAAGCCACTGAGCCAGACGTTCCGATGGGGCACCCAGCTCGACGTCCGCCGCATCACCATGCACGGCGACCTCACCGAACAGGCCGTCGCCGCCTACATCGCCAAGTACGCCACCAAGGCCGCTGAATGCGTGGGGACGTTGGACCGGCGTATCCAGCCCCTCGACAATCTCGACGCCCTACCCGTTCGCGACCACGCCCGCCGCCTGATCGCCGCCTGCATGCGATTGGGCAGCGACGAGGACCTGGCCGACCTACGGCTCACCCACTGGGCCCACATGCTCGGCTTCCGCGGCCACTTCTCCACCAAGAGCCGCCACTACTCCACCACCCTCGGCGAACTCCGCGCCGCCCGCGAAGAACACATGCGCACAGAAGAGATCAGCCTCGGGCGGCTGCCGCTCTTCGACGAGGACACCGTCCTCGTCGTCGCTCACTGGGAGTACGCCGGACAAGGACTCTCCCTCGGAGATCAACTCCTTGCGGCTGCACTCACCGGCACACCACTCGCAACGCAGTTGGTGACCGCCGATGAGTAGGCGCGACGAACTGCTGACCGTCCCGCAGGTTCTCGCCGAACTGGGCGGCGTCTCCCGGCGCACCTTCTACCGCTGGCGCGAGCTCGGCCGCGCGCCGGTCTGCGTCCAACTACCCAACCTCGAACTCCGCGTCTGGCGGAGCGACCTCACAGCCTGGCTCGACTCGCGACGGGGGGCCGTATGAACACCACTTACGACGTGAAGCTCGGCGAGATCCAGCACCGTACGGACCGCGAGACTCCTACGTTCATCGCCCGCTGGCGGGTCGCGGGCAAGCCCAAGTCCAAGAGCTTCAGGACCAAGGGGCTGGCCAACGCATTCGTCTCTGACCTGCGCCAGGCTGCCAAGGCGGGGGAGGAGTTCGACATCGCCACCGGCCTGCCGGTGTCGATGCTCGCCGCGGGGTCCTCAGGGCCGTCCTTCCTTGAGTTCGCTCAGGCGTATGTTCTCCGGCGCTGGAACACCTCAGCGGCCCGGACCCGCGAGACGGACGCGTACGCGCTCCTGACTTTGATTCCGGCCCTGGTGTCCGACGCACCTCGCCGCCCCGCCGCAGAAGAACTGCGGGAGGTCCTCAGGATTCACGGACTGCTTCCAGAGGGCAGACGTGCAGCTCTGACGACGGCCCAAGCAGCAGCATTGGCCTGGCTGGAGAGGGCGTCACTCCCGCTCTCGGCACTGGGAGAGGCACACATTCTCCGTACGGCCCTCGACGCCATCTCGGTCACCTTCGCCGGCACTCCAGCGGGGGCGAACACGGTACGGCGCAAGCGCGCCATACTGCATCACCTGCTGGAACACGCAGTAGAGCAGAAGGTGTTCAACACCAACCCGCTGGACGAGATCAAGTGGACAGCCCCGAGGGCCGTCACAGTCATCGACCCTCGCACGGTGGTGAATCCCGCCCAAGCACGGCAACTTCTAAACGCCCTGCCCAAGGTGGGCCGCAAGCGAGGCGCTCGACTACAAGCCCTGTTCGCCTGCATCTATTACGCCGCTCTCCGGCCAGAGGAGGCGGCCGACCTCCGGCTGAAGAACTGCACGCTGCCCGAAACGGGCTGGGGCCTGATCGTCCTGGAGAAGGCCCGTCCCCAAGGCACGAAACGCTGGACCAACTCCGGCGAGACCCACGAGTCCCGCAGCCTGAAGCACCGCGCGGACAAGGAGACACGAGAGATCCCCATTCCGCCCACCCTGGTCACCTTGCTCCGCGACCACGTCGCCGAGTACGGCACGGCCAAGGACGGCAGGATCTTCAGCACGGGCACAGGCGGCACCTACTCCAGTTCAGCGCACTCCTACGTCTGGCAGGAAGCCCGCAAGCTGGCTTTCACCCCAGAACAGGCCGCCTCCTCGCTGGCAGCACGACCGTACGACCTCCGCCACGCCGCGGTCTCCCTCTGGCTGAACGCCGGCGTCCCGGCCCCCGAGGTAGCCAAACGAGCCGGACACAGCGTCGACGTGCTCCTGCGGGTCTACGCCAAATGCATCGACGGCCAACAAGAGCAGATCAACAGCAAAATCAACAACGCCCTCGACACATAACTAACCCTTGTCCCCCTTCGGCCCCGGATCTGCCGGGGCCCTTTCGTTTCACGCTGCTCGCCATGCCGCGTCGTTCCCACAGAAACCCATCACGCTGCGCCACCCTGTCATGCACGCGCAGCGAGAGGAGGACCATGCACCCCGACCCCAACCACCCCGCGCTGCTCCCCGCAGAGCCACCCTCGCCGCGGCAACCGCCATACGGTTGGTCGCTTCGAGACCTTCCTCGGGTCCTCAACACGTCCGACGCCATCGACTGGCGAACGTATTCACCCCCTGCCTCCCCCAAACGATCAGGCATGCGAAGGCGAGGTCGCTTGATCCGGCCGGTGCTCATCGCCGGCCTCTTGGCCTGTGGCAGCTTCAGCCTCTGGTCGAGTGCATGGGGCAATGACAACGCGTCGCCTCGAACGACGGCTACCTCGCTGCAGACAGCTCGCCTAAGTCCTGCCGAACACCCAATCATGCTCACTCCGCCAGCGACGCATACGCCTGCTCCCCATGCGCCGTCGCCCTTGGCGGTCCCGCGGACAGTTCGTAAGCAGTCGAAGGACAAGGCGGAGCGGACGGGGGAGTATCACCCATCACGGGACTCGGCTGTGGCACGTCAGCACCATGAAGTCGTTCCTCGAACGCCGTATGCGACGACTTCGACGCCTCCTCGTCGTCCAGGAAGGGGCAGGCCCGTGGTTCCCGAGCACCGCGACAGGACGAGCTCGGCTCCCTGGATCGCCGCGAAATGCGACGAGCTTTTTCCTCCTTCCCGATCAGAGTTCCTCATCCGTAATCGAGCGTGTCACTTTCTCTACGGGTAGTGAAGTCGTCAGGGTGTCCGAGCAAGGAGGAGGGGCCGGAGTTGCCGAGCGAACTCGATGACGTCCGCTTGGTGATCTCGGCCTGGCGCGCCCCGATAAAGCGTGACGGAGAGTAGTTTGGTGCCATGCGATGCCCATGCTGACACGTAGGCCCCCAACGGCTCGCCGTCTTTACCTTTGATTGCCGCGCTATATCCGGGGCCGACCCCGGCTGGCAGGGTGACACCTTTGTCGGTGACTCTTCGACGTTCGAGGCCTTCCTGTGAAAAGGCTAGGTCGTCGTGCAGTTCGATCTCCAGCCGCTTCGGTGCTTTAGCGTTGACCGATTCGGATACGACGCAGTACTGGAAGTGAGTTGGGGAATTGGTGCCGCTGGCGTAGAAGTCGGTCAAACCTGTTGCTCGAGTAATGGCTTGGCTGGAGAGCAGGCCGCATTCGCCAGGCGATGCGGTAACTGAACCTAGAGGTGTTTTGTCCTGTGTCTGGGGAGATGGTGAACAAGCTGTCGTCCCGGCTACCAAAATGATCAGTAGTAGTGCTGAGGAACGAGCTCTCATTAGTCCGCCTCCGCCTCGGCTAGTTAGAATCCTTTGGACGGAATCCGTCTCCAACAGCCTTGTTGATCTCCATGAACATGCCTGAGGCGGGACCATATTCCAGCCAATTTTCGTACGCTATCCGCTGGGTCACGGTCATGGCGCTTCGAGGCAGTATCTCGCCATCTCTGATAAAATCCCGATCTGATCCCTTTGCGTAACTATCGGACGCGTGTGGGTGTGTTGTGGCCGCTGCTGTGTCGTCTCCGAATAGGCCGTGCCGCATCATCGCATCCGCAGTCATGTCTCTGAACATGGTCTCGCTCGTTTCTAGAGCCGTCTCGGCCTTTGCCCGGGCCTTCTTCCCTTCTTCGAACTCGATCAGTGGGTCTGCGTTATCCGCAATGTACTCGTATCCGGCGACAGCCCAGCCGTAAGGCGTGAGCATCAGCTTCCCTGTGCTCACGGCCACATCCTTTAGGATTTTGTTAGTTTTGTCCTTTGCATCCGCCGCGTTGATCTCGGACATGTTTCCTGCATCAACGATGAAATGAAGCGACTTGCTAAGATTGTGGACTCTAATCTTAAAGTCCTGGACTGTCTGGCCCGCCATGCTGTCCCGAAGAATCTTTTGGCTCTGTTCCTCGACCTCTGCCTTGCTGGCTTCTGGGTGCCTCCTGCGCCAAGCGTCCAAGGTATCCCTGTTGACCTTCGCGATGCGTGTGGCCTCGGCATCCATGACCATCACGCTGTATTTGCCGTGGCCGGCCATGACAGTCCTGAGCGCCTCGGGATCCTTGAATGCCCAGGTCATGGCTTCCTTCGACTCATCGTGGCCGAAGACGGCTCCATACGGTTGCTTGCCTGGAAGCGTTGGGTCTCCATCAGGCATGGGGGAGGTCCCCAGGTATTCGGGCATCTGCGGTGAGATCTGGTTTACATCGCCGATGTAGGCGGCGAAGACGCGGGCGGCGCTCTGCCGCGTGTCAGGGAGGGCGAACTGTGCTTTGGGATCCGCCCAGAAGTGGACGGCCCAAGAGGCGATCAAGGCTGACTTGTATCCACGCGAGGTGCCCGGAGGTTGACCGTTGTCACGGAACGTCGTGGTGGCTGCCTCGATCGCACGGCCGAGTTCCTTGCTTCCATCGCCCCAGTAGGTCTTTCGCATCAGGAATGCCAGCGGCTTACGCTTGGAGTCGGTGAAGAAGTCCTGAGCGACTCTGGGGTTGTTGGCCAGAGCGGCAGCGAGGCCAGGAGTGAAACCGATTATCCCCTGCTGCTCGTCGCGCGGCCTCTGCAGGTTGTCGAACACCTTGTTGGCGGTATCACGGAGGAAGGTGTCATCGAAGGCCCCGTATCGCAGGAGGTTGCTGACGATGGTTCCACTCACACCCATGTCATCGGTTGCGATCAACTCATCGACATAGCCCTTGGGGGGTTTCATGTCGCCGACTCCTCGCGATGCTGTTCCCAAGGTCACGCTGAGAGCCGCCACCAGCTTGTCTACGGCCGAGGTCGGCGGCTCTTTCCATTCCTTGTGGAGGGAGCTGACGTCCGCGAAGTAAAGATCCTTCAGGAGCGTCTTGAGCTCCTTGGGCGGCATCTCCTGGGCGAAGGAAACGGCGAAGTAGGGATCGTTCTTGTGTTTCTCCAGCTGTTCCAGGATTTTGCTCGGCAGCGAATCTTTGCTGGTGAAGGCGCCACGCTTGCGGGCTTCTCGAAGCTGGTCCGCGACGGACTTGGCCGCAGCCGCGCCACTCGCCGGCGAGTGAGACGCCCACAGCGTCTCATCTGCCCAGATGACCCCCTTGTCGAGCCCAATTTTCTGTGTGGAGACGATGAGGTCCAAGCGGCGCTGAAGGTCGGGGACCTGTTGGGCCATCTGGGATGCGACGTCCGACAGCGTGCCCGGTCCGGTCATGCTGGTGCCAATCGAGCTCAAGACTCTGCCGATCTGCGCATCCGCGTCCGGCCATGCCTGCTTGAGGCGCTTGATCTCGCCGATGAGCTGAGTCATCAGCGCGGGGTCGATGCCGATCCGGTTCGAGGGCGGAGTCATAAGCCGGTTCTTCCCGGCAGATTCAGTGGTGGCGTCCCCAGCCCCAAGGGATCGGTCGGCTGGGCAGGATCGGGATGTGCGGACTCGACCAGTGCCAAAGCTCGGTTGAAGGCGCCTCTATAGGCTGCCTCCCATGCCTGGCAGTCCTTGAGCAGCTTGTCGGCGGCCTTGCCCTTCATCGCGCCGTCTTCGAGCAGCCTGACGAGTTTGCGCACGTCGTTAGCGTGCTGGTCGCGTAACTGCTCGATCGTCCGCCGGGCGGCGGCGATCTGTTCCTGGGATGCCATCATCCTGGATCTTTCGGATCTTGAGGACGACTATCTGTGGGATCAATGTGACGATAAAGGGCGGTCGTAGTGCCGTCGAGTCGAATGACTCATACGGCATAATCTCAACGTTTATCTCGGCTGATGCGTATCACGCATAATGGCAATCGCCTCGGCTACGTCCGCCACCACGTGATCGGCCCGATGCTCGTGCCCCGGCCACGTACCTCGATCGACCCAAATCCCGCGCAAACCCGCAGCTTGAGCGCCTGCGATGTCCGCGATGAGGTTGTCACCCACCATCCAACCGCCATCGACGAGGCTGGCTCCGCACCGCCCGGCGGCGATCTGGAACAGGCGAGCATCCGGCTTCCGGACACCCTCAACCCCCGACACGGCGTAGCCATCAACCGCATCGGCCAGGCCGGTTCGGTGGAGCTTGCCGAGCTGATTGTCCGCCATGCCATTCGTGATGATTCCTACTCGCCACCCCGCGCCCCGTAGGTCAGCCAACCCCGCCAGGACGCCGGGGTAGCACTCCACGAGGTACGGCATCCGCTGACGGTAGCTGGCCCACAGCTCTTCGACCGGCTCCGGCAGCGTGAAGTGCTCGCGCACCTTGGTGAAGAAGACGTCTCGGTGAGGGTGTACGCCCTTATCCAGGGAGGTGAGCCAGGAGATGTCTTCCGGCTGCAAGTGATAGTGCTCAGCGAACTCCTCGGCCCAACGCAGGAACGCGGCGCTGAGGTCAATGAGCGTCCTGTCGAGGTCGAAGAGGGCAAGGCGCTGCACGATGACACCCTAGGCGTGAACATCCCACGACAACAGTCCGTCCTGTGGCCCGCTGAGTACCTCGGCCAGTGCCCTCCGATTCATCACGTCGCATCAACTGGCCTGGTGCCTGCGAAATACGGAGAGGTGACGCCGGCTGCTCCGCTCAAGGCTTTCGTCGGCTTATCCGGGGGTGGATCCAGGCAAGATCCCGCTAGTCTTTGACGCATCGGTGATGCGGCCCGACGGGCTTCCGCCCCAGCTGCGGACACGCCCCCATACCGCACGAGTCTTTCGTGCTGCCTGGGGGTACATCCGTGGCCGTTTTCCGGCACTCGGCGGAAAGCCTTGTCCAGTTGGTGTCTGAGTCGGTGCCCGAACGCGTCCTCAGCGAGGTGATCGCCGAGAACATGCGCGCCACCCAAGGCATCAATCCAGGCAAGAGCGAGCGTAGGTCCTGGGACCGGAGCATCCCGATCTTGGCCCGCGATCTGATGGAGGCCGGGCTCGGTGGCGTCGAGATGCTGATTGAGTACCAACTGCCGTTAACCAGCAAGCGGGCGGACGTCATTCTCGCCGGACGCGACCGGCGCACAGGAGCCGACTCCTACCTGATCGTCGAGCTCAAGCAGTGGAGCCAGGCCGAGCTGTACGAAGACGACGCTGAAATGGTCCTGGTGTCCGGCATGGGGCCGCGACCCAAGCTTCACCCGGTCGTGCAGGTACGGGGCTACTGTGAATACCTGGCCGACTTCGTCGGAGCCCTGGACCAGCACCACAACGCTGTGCGGGGAGTGGCCTACCTGCACAACGCCAGCGACCCGGACATCCACGATCTATACGACCATGTCGAGGACGAACGCACCCGGCTCTTCAGCAAGACACGCCGCGGCCAGTTCGTCGACTACCTCAAGGCGCAGTTCGCGCCTGAGCCCGGGGCTGCTGCGGCCGATCGCCTGCTATCCAGTTCCATCCGGCCGTCCAAGCAACTGCTCAAGGTCGCTGCCGGCGAGATCAAGAACCGGGATCAGTTCGTCCTGCTGGCCGAGCAGCGGTTGGCCTACGAGATGGTCCTGCACGCGGTGGAGAAGGCTCGAGCGAACAATTCTAAGCAAGTGGTGATCATCACCGGAGGGCCGGGTTCCGGCAAGAGCGTCATCGCGCTGTCCCTGCTGGGTGAGCTCTCCGGCCGTGGGTACTCGGCTCTGCACGCCACCGGTTCACGCTCCTTCACCGAGACGATGAGGCGCGTCGTCGCCAAGGGGTCGACCCGGCTGAAGGGGATGTTCAAGTATTTCAACAACTTCATGACCGCCAACCCCAATGACGTGGATGTCCTGATCTGCGACGAGGCCCACCGCATTCGCGAGACCTCGGCCAACAGGTTCACCAGATCAGACCAGCGAACAGGCCGGCCGCAGCTGGATGAGCTGATCAACGCAGCGAGAGTGCCGGTCTTCCTGCTGGATGAGCATCAGGTGGTACGGCCCGGCGAGATGGGACGCGTCGCCGACATCACCAGCTACGCCGAATCACTCGGCCTCGCCGTGCACCAGGTCGACCTGGACGCACAATTCCGCTGCGGCGGGAGCCGCAAGTACGAGGAGTGGGTGCTGCGCCTCCTGGGCTTGGACGGCGACTCGCCAGAGGTGTGGAAGGGGGACGACCACTTCGTTGTCTCCCTGACCGAGTCTCCGTACGAGTTGGAGGCCACGCTGCGAGCCAGGCTTCAAGCGGGCTACTCGGCGCGGATGACAGCCGGGTTCTGCTGGCCCTGGAGCGCGCCGAATGGGGATGACAGCCTGGTCGCCGACGTGCGGATCGGTGACTGGGCGCGGCCATGGAACGTCAAGGGTGACAGGGCCGTGGGGAACGCGCCGGCCAGTGCCTTGTGGGCCTCGGCGGCCGGTGGCTTCGAGCAGGTGGGGTGCGTCTACACGGCGCAGGGCTTTGAGTACGACTGGAACGGCGTGATCTTCGGTCCAGACCTCGTCTACCGCGACGGCAGATTGGTCACTGTTCGCAGCGCCAGCAAGGATCCAGCGCTCACGCGTAAGGGAGTCAGCGACGAACAGGCAGACCGGTTGATCCGCAACACCTACAAGGTGCTGCTGACCCGCGGCATGATGGGCACCGCCGTGTACTCAGTCGATCGGGCGACGCAAGAGTTCCTCTCAGGGCTGCTGGAATCGCAAGCATGAACGACCGGGCAGAGATAGAACCTGCCCGGTACCCGTTGCAGCGCCTTCATCCGCATTGTCGGTGGCGTGCCTTAGCCTTCTGCACGGACGAGACCGGAGGCAAGGATGGACACTGCTGGGCTGCTGAATCCGGCCAAGTTGTGGGGGGCAGCAGAAGTCCTCACCCGCCCAAGCCCGGTGCCTAGTGCTGCAGGTATCTATGGCTGGTACTTCACCCAGCCTCCACATCCGAGCCTGCCCGCTGACCGTCTCCTCTACGTCGGGATCGCTCCCCGTCGTATGGCGACGCGAGCCAGCAGGCAGAATCTCCGGAGCAGGGTGCGGTATCACTTCCGCGGCAACGCTGAGGGCTCCACCCTGCGGCTCAGCCTCGGTTGCCTGCTCGGGCTCGAGCTCCGACGGGTAGGCAGCGGGAAGCGGTTGACCTTCGGCCAGGCCGGCGAGAAGGAACTGACGGATTGGATGGCGGAACACGCCCGGGTGTGTTGGGTTCGTCATGAGGAGCCCTGGACGGGGGAGTCCGCGCTGATCGCTCAGCTGGATCTTCCACTAAATCTGGATCAGAATCGCCGTCATGCTTTCCATCCGTACTTGAGTGGTCTCCGTTCCTCGGCGCGCGCCCATGCTCGCGGCCTGCCGATCAGCTCTTGAAGCTTGCGGCCGACGTCACGCGTGTGCTCATCGCTCTTTCAGGATGTTTGGAGATCACGTCACTGACACTTTTGAGGAGTTACAGGACGCTGCGAATCCCCGCGGGGCCATTCATTCTGCTACGAATTACATCTGAGCAGAGATCCTCATGGTTCAGACGGGACCAGTCACGCCAGGTAGAGACGGTGGTGGAACCCTCCGCGCTCCTCGCGTTTGTTGACCGCCACCTTCTCGATCGCACTCCAGTCGTGCCCGTGGACCGTAGCTAGCGCACGCAGAACTTCGTACACATCGGCGATCTCCTCCGCGACTTCGGAGGGCGACGCCTCGCCGAGTTCGGTGGCCTCTTCAAACAGTTTGGTCAGCAGAGCATTGCGGTAGTCGACGCCGTCGAGCACGGTAATGACCGGTTCTTCACCGCCCTGGCGGATGATGTCCGGAATCTTGTCCCGAACCAATTTGCCCATGCTCCACGTCCTTCACTTCGAGCGCCCTACATGCAAGGCCTCTGAGCCTATCGAGCCTCAGTGACATCCGCGTGATCGCGAACTACCCTGAACCGGTCGAAACGCGATCAAGGCTGGTATGTACGGATGACTGTAGAGTTCTTTCGCGAAGAACCGACCGCTCGCTCCTCATGGAGGCTGGCGGTGCTCATGGGCGCCAACTCGCGTACCTACAAGTTCGCCTTGGGGGAGGCGCTGCTGGGCGCCGCTGCCGAGGGGCGCACCGACATCCCTCTCCGGGAGCTGGCCAGGCCGTACGCTATGAGCCTGGTGGAACATCTGGCGCAGGCGCCGCAGACCTCGCAACGGAGCGCTACCAGCGGAGCTGACTTCCTGACCGTGGCTCAGGAGGAGACCGCAGAGTCTGTACGACTTGGTTCGCCCACGGAGAAGTTGCTCGCCGCTGCGATGAAGTCGATGCCAGAGATGGTGATGCAGAAGTTTCACAATCTGCGCGGCAATGGCGGTGCCGAGATACCTCATCGCTTCTACGAGGTGACCGGCAGCGCTCGCGAACGGGTGGTCAAGCTGACAGAGCCTCTGCGTGAGGTCGCTCTGTCGGAGCAGAGGGCAACCCTGCAGGCGGAACTGGCCGCCAGGTGGAGCATCGTTGAGACCTCCTTCGCCGCGGGCGTAGGGCGAAGTCTTGTGGAGGAGGGCGTCGCGGTCGATCTGACGACGCTGCGGATCACCGACAAAGAACGGCGACGCTCAGTTGCCGGGGTTACTGACGCTGTCATCGGGTTTCAGCATGGCCGCTGCATCATCTGCGCCCAACCGCTCATCCCCGGTGTCGACGAGGTCGCGGTCGACCACGTGTTTCCGTACTCCTTCAAGCGGCTCCTGAGTGGTACGAAAGTCGACCTGGACGCGATCTGGAACCTCGCCCCCGCACATCGGCTCTGCAACGGGCAGAAGAGCAACCAGCCGCCCTCACAGGGTGAGCTCACTCGTCTGGCTCTGCGGAACGAGGCGATCATGCAGTCACCGCATCCGCTGAAGCGGACCCTTCAACTGACGCTGAAGGGGCACGGCTATCCAGGTGGACGGGTCGGCGAATGGTGGGACTTCATCAACGAAGTGCGTAGCCGGCTCCAATAGCGGCGCGGGACGGTCAGACGGTGCACTGCCGTGCCTGTCGAGGCTCACCCGAGCTCGCCGTCTGCAGGAGAAAGTGGGCGGCAGGGGGAAGCGTGGCTGAGTATGAACCCAGGCTCAGGTGCCCCGGGGACGTTCCAAGATCATCCCCCACATGTCCCCAGAGCGCTGTCTTACGGCTGCATTCGGGTGCGCTCGGCGGCCTACCAAGGGTCTGGAAAGCAAAAGACCTGCGGTCAAGAAACCGCAGGTCAGAAGGCGAAATGCCTGATCAAGATGAGTGCCCCCGGCAGGATTCGAACCTGCGGCACCCGCTTTAGGAGAGCGGTGCTCTATCCCCTGAGCTACGGAGGCGGACGCTCGTAAGCCTAGCGAAAGTTGGGCAGTGCGTGGGCCGCCGGGCCGGGGTCAGTTTGGTGAGGTTGGTTATGGGTGCTCTGAGCTGCGGTAAAGGCATGGCAAGCGGTCGTATTCCTGCGCTTCGTGCGTGGCTAGCTTCTGCCTGTGACCAGGAGGCGATCCACGCAAGCTCGTAGGCGGCCCGTTGTGTTGTTCGGGGCGTTGCTGGCGCCGGCGATTCTTGCCGGCGGGCTGTTGGCGGGGGAGATGCGGGGGTTCGAGGGAGTTGGTGCGCCGGTGGGGATGGAGGAGCGGAGGGCGGTGCGGTTGGCGTTCGAGCCCGTGTGGGTGCCCGCGCCTGCGCATCCTGATCGGCGGTACGAAGGGGTGATTCCGGCGCCTGTGCTGAAGGTCTCCGAGGTGTCCGAGGCGTTGGAGGTGCGGTCCTCGGTGCCTGCGCCCGCGCCGGAGCCGGATCCTGTGGTCGAGGAGGAGCCGTACGCGCCGGAGGTTTCGCGGTCCTTGCCTGGATGTGCGGGGGAGTGGGAGGACACCTGGTTGTGGGACATGTGCCGGGAGCGTGAGCAGGAAGCGGCACAGAATGCCCGCTATGGCTGGTTGTCGGGCTTGTGAAGTCGACGAACGGGCGCTGGCTGAGGAGGGTGTGCTCATGTGGTGTCGCCCAGGCCGCTGGCGGGTGAGGCCAATGACCGGCTCTTCCCGTGTGCTGTCTCGGCGGCGGAGCGGCTTGAGGGGCTTCGTGTCGGTTGGAGTCGGGGCTTCCTTGCAGGAGGTACTGCGCCGCTGAGATCGGGGCGCTGGCTTCGGTGAGTCTTGGTGGCAGGTCTGCGTGCGATCGCGCGGCAGCTGAGGTGGAGGCTCTTGACCGTAGGGCCGGGATGAGGTCATGAGAGGCCGAGGGCGTTGCGCGTCGCGTGGAGGTACTGCAGGTCGGGTGGCGCGGCTCTGGGGATGACCGCCCGTCGTACCCAACAGGCTGCGGCAGGGAGACGCTGTCGCCGGTGATCTCAGGGGAACCGGCCGAAAAGGGAGTGGTGAGCACCGTTCCTGAAACAGGCCCAGAGTCGTCGAAGCTCAAGTCATGGGTGGTTCCGCGCATCACGGGTCCACATGACAAGGGGACGTCGGAGGCTGCGGAGAAGCGAGAAAGGCTGCTGTGGCGGACATCGGAGAGGAGTGGGCCGACGTAGGAAGAGGCGGAGACGTGCCGCGCTGACTGCAGGTCAGGGCGGGACGAATGCGGCGCAGCGGTGCGGTCGGCTCAGTCCGGTGCGCGCTCCCGCAGCCGTCCCCCGGCTGCGCGGTGACAGCTTCTTCCAGGCCGCCGAAGGGAGAAACCCCGACAGGCAGGTCCAGGACGGCGCCCGGTTCCGCGGGGAGTCGGGCGTAGGGGGCGATGTCGCTGGTGGGGACGGGGAGCCGTACATAGTGCGCTTTTTGTCTCATAGCAGCTCTTCGGAGTTCGGTCCGGACACTCGGGGGGCTGTAGTAACGTGCGTGCCTGACCCGGGTAACGAGTGTGCAAACGGAGGAGTCGAACGTGCCATCCCCTCGATCAGCGGGTCTGATCGCGGTCGTCATGGCGATGGCTTCTCTCTTCGTGCCATCAGGGGTTCAGGCGCAGGCGCGGACCCAGGTGGAGCGGCGGGATCCGAGCAATCTGGCGGAGCTGCGCAAGGAGGCCGAGAAGTCGGCCAAGGAGCTTGAGGACGCCACCAAGGCGCTGGAGAAGCGGCGTGCCACGATCGCGGCGTCCGAGAAGGAGCTCAAGGCCAAGCTGAACGGGCTGCAGGATCTGGAACGCAGGCTCGCGGTGATCCGGCAGCCGGTCTCGCAGCTTGCGGAGCTGCTCTACGAGCAGCCCGTGGGGGCGGACGGCGTGGTGCCGTTCCTGTCGGGGGACGCCGGGGTCGGCACCCTGCGGGCGCTCTCGGACTCGACCGAGATGGTCCGGGTCCGGCAGCAGGCCGTGGAGCAGACCAGCACCCTGTACAAGGAGGCCGAACGGTTGGCCGCCGACGCTCAGGAGCTGAGGGCGGGCAATCTGCTGGCCGAGGCCCAGATGGCGGCCGAGATCGACACGCTCAGGCAGCGTTCGGACAAGATCGTCAAGTCGCTCACCGCGGCGCTGGTGAAGCTGGGCATCAAGATCGACAAGGTCGGACGGGCGGCGCTGGGCTGCAACCCCCTCCAAGCCGCCACGGCCAACAACTACCCCAACGGGCTCATCCCCAAGAGCATGCTCTGTCCGCTGCAGCAGAAGGGGTTCAGTCTGCGGGCGGACGCCACCATCGCCTTCGTCAGCCTCAACGAGGCCTACCGGAGGCGGTTCGGCAAGGCGATCTGCGTGACGGACGCCTATCGGAACCTGGCCGAGCAGCAGTCCGTCTACTACCGGCGGCCGGGGTTCGCGGCCGTGCCGGGGCGGAGCAACCACGGTCTCGGGCTGGCTGTGGACCTGTGCGGCGGGGTGGAGCGGTTCCGGTCCACAGAGTTCGTGTGGATGGAGAAGAACTCCAAGAGGTATGGGTGGTTCCATCCCGCCTGGGCCTACAGCAGCCCGTTCGAGCCGTGGCACTGGGAGTACGACCCGAAGATCGACTCGCAGCTCTAGGCGGGCACGACCTCGGCGCTGCAGAAGGCGCAGCGGGAGGCGGCCTTCGGGATCTCCGACAGGCATTCTGGGCAGTCGCGGGTCTTGGCCTCGACCTGGGCCGCCGCGCGCTCCTTGAAATGCGTGTACGGCTTGACGACTAGGAAGTAGATCACCGCCGCGATCATCAGGAACGAGATCACCGCGTTGAGGAACTTGCCGTACATGAAGTGGGACGCGCCGACGGTGATCTTCAGCGAGGAGAAGTCGGGCAGGCCGCCGAAGGCCGAGATCAGTGGGGTCAGGAGGTCGGCGACGAACGACTGCACGATCGAGTTGAAGGCCGCCCCGATGACCACCGCGACGGCCAGGTCGAGGACGTTGCCCTGCATGAGGAACTTCTTGAATCCGTTCATGGCCGAGAATCGTAGTCGAACGATTACTGTCGGTTAACTCTTGAAGGTGATGGAGAGGCGGCCCGATGTCTGGGCGCCCGCCAGCTGGGCCGCCTGGTAAGGGGTGGCCGCCAGCACCACCAGCGCGCCACCGGTACGGGAATCGGCGGCGGGACGCGGGATGGTGATCACGCGGACGTCGTCGGCGATGAGCTGGGCCGGCTGACCGCCCTCCCAGGCCGCCAGGACGCCGACGGTCGAGCCGGGGGAGATGAGGGCGACGGCGTCGGGGTCGGCGATGCGCACGGGGGCGGCCACCGTGCCCGGCGGCAGCGGCACGGGATGGAGCAGGCGGGCGTCGGTCAGCGGCTCACCCCGGCGCATGGGCCCGGCAAGGTAGCGGCCCGCCGGGTACGACCGGACGGCCCCGTCAGGAGGATGGACGAGCGGCACCGGACGAAGGTCGCCGGGACGCAGGGGGCCGGGGGCGAGGTCGCGGGCGGCGACGAGGACCTCGGGGCCCGCGGCGGGACGGAGGGCGACATAGGCCGACAGGACGCCCACCGCTGCCAGGGCCGCCGCGATCAGCCGACGACGCCGGGCCCACGTCCGGAGCCAGGCGGGCTGCCGGCTCACGGCAGCTCGAAGGGCAGCTTGATGCCGTCGAGGGCCGAGCCGCAGGAGCACGTGCGGTCGGTGGGCAGGGCCTGGACGGTCTCGGCGATCAGCGTGCGCATGCGGGTGACGTTGCGGGCGAAGAACTCCAGCACCTCGTCGTGGGTCACGCCCTGGCCGGCCTCGACCCCGGCGTCATGGTCGGTCACCAGGGAGAGCGAGGTGTAGCACAGGGCCAGCTCGCGGGCCAGCACCGACTCGGGGTAGCCGGTCATGCCCACGACCGACCACCCGTTGGCGGCGAACCACTGGGACTCGGCCCGGCTGGAGAAGCGGGGGCCCTCGATGACCACCAGCGTGCCGCCGTCGACGACGTCGCCCCAGCCGGTGGAGCGGGCCGTGGCCACGGCCGCGGCTCTGCCGGACGGGCAGTAGGGGTCGGCGAAGGAGGCGTGGACGGCCCCCGAGACGTCGTAGTACGTCTGCGGCCGGCCCGAGGTGCGGTCGACGATCTGGTCGGGCACGACGATGGCGCCGGGGCCGTACTCGGCCTTGAGCGAACCGACGGCGCTGGGGGCGAGCACCTGGGTCACGCCGAGCGAGCGCAGCGCCCACAGGTTGGCGCGGTAGGGGATGCGGTGGGGAGGGAAGCGGTGATCCCGGCCGTGCCGGGGGATGAACGCGACCGAACGCGAGCCGATGCGGCCGACGGTGACGACGTCGCTGGGCGGCCCGTAGGGGGTGGAGAGCTCGATCTCCTCCGCGTCGTCGAGGAGGGAGTAGAAGCCCGAGCCGCCGAGGACGCCGATGTCTGCGCGAGTGACCATGGCGCCGAGAGTAGCCGGACGGCCGAGGGCCGCGAGAACGCCGAACGCCGTTCTGTGGATAACCCGCGGGCGGCGCACACCGCCTGAACGCGGAGCGTACGCACACCAGTACGAAGAGTAGGATCGCCGCATGCGGCAAAAAGGGCTGGGCCTCATCATCCTCGCGCTGATGCTCGGCATGCTGCTGGCCTCGCTCGACCAGACCATTGTCTCCACGGCCCTGCCGACGATCGTGAGCGACCTGGGCGGGCTGGAGCAGCTCTCCTGGGTGGTGACGGGCTACATGCTCGCCTCGACCGTCTCCACGCCGTTGTGGGGCAAACTGGGCGACCAGTACGGCCGCAAAAAGCTCTTCATCACCGCGATCATCATCTTCCTCCTCGGATCGGCCCTGTGCGGGCTGAGCCGGAACATGGGGGAACTGATCGGGTTCCGGTCGATCCAGGGGCTGGGCGGCGGCGGGCTCATGGTGCTCGCGCAGGCGATCGTGGGCGACGTGGTCTCGGCCCGCGAACGAGGGCGCTACCAGGGCTTCTTCGGCGCCGTCTTCGCCGTCAGCAGCATCGTGGGCCCGCTGCTCGGCGGGCTGTTCGTCGACCACCTGTCCTGGCACTGGGTGTTCTACGTCAACCTCCCCCTGGGCGCGATCGCCCTGGGCGTGATCGCGGCGGCGCTGCCCGGCGACGACACGCGCACCAGCCATCGCATCGACTACGCCGGGGTGGTGCTGCTCGGCGGCGCGACCTCGTGCCTGGTGCTCATCACGACGTGGGGCGGCACGACCTATCCCTGGGCGAGCCCGGTCATCGCGGGCTTGGCGCTGGGGGCGGCGGCGCTGGTCGCGGCGTGGGTGGCCGTCGAGCGACGGGCCGCCGAGCCGGTGCTGCCGCTGGGGCTGTTCCGGGTGCGGGCGTTCGCGATGTCGTCGGCGGTGGGGTTCGTGGTGGGGTTCGCGATGTTCGGGGCGCTCACGTACCTACCGCTGTTCCTGCAGGTCGTGCATGGGGTGAGTCCCACATTGTCCGGGGTGTACCTGCTGCCGATGATGGCCGGGATGCTCACGTTGTCGATCGTCAGCGGGCTGGTGATCTCGAAGACCGGCAGATACCGCTTCCTGCCCATCGCGGGCACGGCCGTGGCGACGGTGGGGCTGTTCCTGCTGTCCGGGCTGAGCGAGCGCAGCAGCCTGCTGACGATGGGCGGCTACCTGCTGGTGCTCGGCGTCGGGCTCGGGATGACCATGCAGGTGCTGGTGATCGTCGTGCAGAACGCCGTCGACTTCAAGGACCTCGGCGTGGCCACGTCGGGAGCGACGTTCTTCCGGTCGATCGGAGGGTCCTTCGGGGTCGCCACGCTGGGGGCGGTCTTCACCGGCACGCTCAACGGCGACCTGCGGGAGGTGCTGGCCAGAGCCCGGTTGCCGGCGGGTTTCGACCCGTCCGGGATCCAGCGCGACCCGACCGTCATCCAGCGGCTGCCTCCCGCGCTGGCCGGTCAGTTCCTCCATGTTTACGCCGACGCCATCGCCACCGTCTTCCGGGTGGCCGCGCCGGTGATGTTCGGCGCGTTCGCGCTGAGCTGGTTCATCCCGCAGACGCGGCTCAGGGAGACCACCAAGGCGGCGGACCTGGGCGAGGGGCTGGGCGCCACGTCGGCCGAGCGGTCGTCGCTTGCGGAGGTCGAACGCGGGCTCATGCGGCTCGCCGACGCCGACCTGCGCAGGGGTTACTACGAAAGGCTCGGGGCGCTGGCCGGGCTGAGCGGCGTCGCGCCGCAAGGGGTGTGGGTGCTCGCCAGGCTCAACGGCAAGGGCTGGGTCGGGGCGGCCGAGCTGGCCGAGTGCGCCAAGGTCAGCAGGGCACACGGACGGCCCCACGTCGACCGGCTGGTGGACGAGGGGCTGGTGGAGCGTTCTGGGGACGGCGAGCGGCTGCGGCTCACGCCGAAGGGGGACCGGGCGGCCCTGGGGCTCGTGCGCTGCTCACGCGAGGGGCTGAGCAGGCTCGTGACTGACTGGGGGCCCGATCCACAGCTGGCGCGCCTCGTCGATCGCATCGCGCCGGAACTGCTCGGCGCGTACGCCGACCGGCCTCGATGAGGCCCCCGCCCGTGCGGGCGGGGTGACGTGCCTACTTGGAAGCCGCGGCGGGCGCGGGGGTGGACGACGACGCGGACGACGCGGACGACGACTCGCTCGACTTGGTCTCGGCCGGCTTCGACGGGGTGGTCGAAGCGGTGGAGGACGTCGAGGACGAGCGGTTGTCGGTGCGGTAGAAGCCCGAACCCTTGAACACGATGCCGACGGCGGAGAACACCTTCCGCAGGTTGCCCTGACAGTTGGGGCACACCGTCAGCGCATCGTCGGTGAACTTCTGCACGACTTCGAGCTGCTCGCCGCAGTCGTTGCAGGCGTACTGGTAGGTCGGCACGCGCTCCTCCTTATACGTTCTGGCACTCGAGCGATGCGACTGCTAATGCTAACCGATTGGGCCAAACACCTATTCCAACCCCCGTTCCCCGCGCCAACCGGCCAGCTTGCCGCTGCGGCTCACGGCGCGCAGGCGGCGTTCGACCTGGTCACGGCAGGCGGCCGTGGCGACCACCAAGAGCTGGTCGTCGGCCCGGACGCGGGTGCTGTTGTCCGGTACGAACGATTTGCCGTCGCGAACCACCAGCGTCACGGCCGCTCCGGCGGGCAGGCGCAGCTCGAAGATCTCCACGCCGTGCAGGAGCGACCCGACGGGCACCTTGACCTGGAGCAGGTCCGCCTTGAGCTCCTCCAGCGGCGCGGACTCCACCTCCAGCTCGTGCGCCTCGCCCGGCGCGCTCACCCCGAGCAGGCGGGCCGCGTACGGCAGGGTGGGCCCCTGCAGCAGCGTGAACACGATCACGATCACGAAGACCTGGTTGAAGATCTCCTTCGAGCCCTGCACGCCGGACGCCCACGGGATGGTCGCCAGCACGATGGGGATCGCGCCGCGCAGCCCCGCCCACGACAGGAACGCCTGGTCGCGCCAGCTCACCCGATCCAGCCGCAACACCCGCGCCACGGTCGAGCTGACCAGCACCGACAGCGGACGGGCCACCATCACCAGCACGGACCCGGCGATCACGCCCGGCACGATGGCCGACGGCAGCTCCTTGGGCGTGGCCAGCAGCCCGAGCATGACGAACAGCCCGATCTGCGCCAGCCAGGCCGAGCCCTCGGCGAACCCCCTGGTCGCGGCGCGGTGCGGCAGGCGTGAATTGCCCAGGATGAGGGCCGTGAGGTAGACGGCCAGGAAGCCGGAGCCGTGCAGCAGCACCGCGCCGCCGTACGAGACGAAGGTGAGGGCGAGCACGGCGATCGGGTAGAGGCCGGAGGCGGGGAGGGCGACGCGGCGCAGCGCGTACGCGCCCGCCGGTCCGACCGCGAGGCCCACGGCCGCGCCGATGACCAGCTCGATGGCCGTTTCGAGCAGGAACGTCCCGATGGACGCCGGGCGCCGCGACGCCCCGCTGAGCAGTACGACGGCGATGACCGTGGGAGCGTCGTTGAATCCGGACTCCGCCTCCAGAACCCCCGCCAACCGGGTCGGGAGCGGCAGCCTGCGCAGCACCGAGAAGACGGCGGCCGCGTCCGTCGAGGCCAGCACGGCGCCGAGGACCAGCGCCGCGGTCGGATCCATGCCGAGCAGCCCCTGGACGGCCAGCGCCACGACCACGATGCTCACCGTCACGCCGACGGTGGCCAGGATCAGGGCGAGGGGCACCGATTTGCGGACGTGCGACCAGGTCGTGGTCAGACCGCCCTCGGCCAGGATCACCGCCAGCGCGATCAGGCCGATCTGCTGGACGGCCTGCGGGCTCTCCAGCTTGGCGCCGAACCCCGAGGCCCCCAGCACCAGACCGAGGGCCAGGAAGAGGAGAAGGCTGGGCAGACCGCTGCGATGTGTGATGCGTACGGACGCGATGGCCGCGATGACAATTCCGGCGCCGATCAGGAGCCAGACATCAAGCGTCATCCAGCCCCCTCTCGTCCCTTCGGTCACATAAGCCTAGTGAGTCCGCGTGGCGTCATCGCAAAACGGACCCGGTGGTCGTGCGGCTCGGCGGGCACGTCGTCGATCAGCTCGCCGTCGTGCAGCAGGGCCACCGTGGGGACGTTGGGCCCCACCCTGGCCAGCGCGCGGTCGTACGAACCGCCGCCGCGTCCGAGACGCACCCCCGTGCGGCGGTCGACCGCGAGGGCGGGCACGATCACCAGCGCGGCCGTGCGGACGGCGTCGACGCCCCGCCGCGTGTCGACCGGTTCCATGATGCCGAAGCGGCCAGGGGCGAGTGTGTCCGGGCCGTCGTAGACCGCCCAATCCAGGTCATTGTCCTCCTTCAGCACCGGAAGGATCACCGTCGCGCCGTGTTTCCACAGAGCGAACACGAGACCGTGCGTCTCCGGCTCCGACCCCGCCGACCAGTAGCAGGCCACCAGACCGGCCATCTGGACCCACGGCTGTTCGAGCAGCGTCTCGCGGACCTTGGTGGCGTTTGCCCGCAGTTGTTCGTGGGACAGAGCGGTACGCGCCGCGAGCAGTCGGCGACGCAGGTTCAGCTTGTCCACAGGTACCTCCACTAGGGTCTACTCATGGCTGACTTCGACCCTGTGACGAAAGCCGTCGTGCCCGCCGCGGGTCTGGGCACCCGGTTCCTCCCGGCGACCAAGGCGACACCCAAAGAGATGTTGCCCATCGTCGACAAGCCCGCGATCCAGTATGTCGTCGAGGAGGCGGCCTCCGCCGGGCTCCTCGACGTCCTCATGGTCACCGGCAAGAACAAGCGGTCCATCGAAGACCACTTCGACCGCGCGTTCGAGCTGGAAGAGGCCCTGGAGGCCAAGGGCGACGAGCAACGGTTGTCCCAGGTCCGCGAGCCCGCCTCGCTCGCCACGCTGCACTACGTGCGGCAGGGCCAGCCGAAGGGGCTCGGGCACGCGGTGCTGTGCGCCAAGCAGCACGTCGGCGACCACCCGTTCGCCTGCCTGCTCGGTGACGACCTGATCGACTACCGCGACCACCTGCTCAAGCGCATGATCGAGGTGCGCGACACGTTCGGGGGCAGCGTGGTCGCGCTGATGGAGGTGCCGAGGGAGCAGGTCTCGCTCTACGGCGTGGCCACCATCGCCGGCACCGTCGAGGACGACGTCGTGCGGGTGACCGACCTGGTGGAGAAGCCACCGGTGGACGAGGCGCCCTCCACGTGGGCGGTCATCGGGCGATACGTGCTCGATCCCGCCATTTTCGAGGTTCTGGAGAACACCCCGCCGGGGCGCGGCAACGAGATCCAGCTCACCGACGCGCTGCGCACGCTGGCCGGCCGCGGCTCCGAGCAGGGCGGGCCGGTGCACGGCGTGCTGTTCCGCGGGCGGCGGTACGACACCGGCGACAAGCTCGACTATCTGCGGACAGTGGTGAAGTTCGCCGCCGATCGTCCCGATCTGGCGCCGGAGTTCGTGCCGTGGCTGCGGGAGTTCCTCGATGAGATCGGTTGACGCGCATCTGGCCGAGATCCTGGCCACTGTGCGTCCGCTGGCGCCTCTGGAGCTGGAGCTGGAGCGGGCGCTGGGCACGACGCTGGCCGAGGACGTCTCCTCGCCGGTGCCGCTGCCGCCGTTCGACAACTCCGCGATGGACGGCTACGCGGTCAGGGCCGAGGACGTCCCCGGCACGCTGCCGGTGATCGACGACGTCGCCGCCGGGTCCGACGAGCTGCGGGCGGTGGGCCCCGGGCATGCCGTACGCATCATGACCGGGGCGCCCATGCCGGCCGGGGCGGACTCCGTCGTACCGGTGGAGTGGACGGACGGTGGCACGGTCTCCGTCCGGATCAATCGTGATGTCCCGGTTGGCAACGCGATTCGCCGGGCGGGCGAGGACGTCCAGGCGGGCGAGGTGGTGCTCAAGGCCGGCACGGTGATCGGGCCGGCCCAGCTCGGGATCATCGCCGGTGTGGGGCGGCGGCGCGTGTGGGTGCGTCCGCAGCCGCGCGTCGTCGTCATCTCGACCGGCGCCGAGCTGGTCGAGCCGGGGGCGCCGCTGGGCCGCGGGCAGATCTGGGAGTCCAACAGCTTCACCCTGACGGCCGCGGTGCGCCAGGCGGGCGCCGAGGGGTTCCGCGCCGGGTCCGTCGGCGACGATCCCGCCGTGCTGCTCGACCAGCTCGACACCCATCTGGTGCGCGCCGACGCGATCATCACCAGCGGCGGGGTCTCCATGGGGGCCTACGAGCCCGTCAAGGAGGCGCTGTCGCCGCTCGGCACGGTCCGGTTCGAGAAGGTCGCGATGCAGCCCGGCATGCCGCAGGGGTTCGGCGTCCTGGGCGACGACCGGGTGCCGATCTTCGCCCTGCCGGGCAACCCGGTGTCCTCCTTCGTGTCGTTCATGCTGTTCGTACGTCCCGCGCTCGACAAGATGCGCGGCCTGCCCACCGACACGGCCCCGGTGACCGCCTACGTCACCGCGGCGCTGCGCTCGCCGTCGGGCCGGCGCTCGTACCTGCGCGGCGTGCTGTCCTCCGAAGGCACCGTCGCGCCGGTCCACGGGCAGGGCTCCCACCAGCTCGCGGCCCTGGCCTCGGCGAACGCGCTGATCGTGGTGCCGGAGGACGTGACGGAGGTGCCCGGCGGGTCCGAGGTGGAGGTGATCCGGCTGTGAGCGAGTTCACGCACATCGACGAGACGGGCGCGGCCCGCATGGTCGACGTCTCGGCCAAGGACGTCTCCGCCCGTACCGCGACGGCGACCGGGCGGGTGCTGCTGTCGTCCGAGGTCGTGGCGCTGCTGCGGTCGGGCGAGGTGCCCAAGGGCGACGCGCTCGGGGTGGCCCGGATCGCCGGGATCATGGGGGCGAAACGCACGCCCGACCTCGTCCCGCTCTGCCATCCGATCGCGTTGCACGGCGTCAAGGTCGTGCTCGACGTCGAGGACTGGGGCGTGGCGATCACCTCCCGGGTGAGGACGGCCGACCGCACCGGCGTGGAGATGGAGGCGCTGACCGCCGTCACCGTGGCCGCGCTGGCGCTGATCGACATGGTGAAGGCGGTCGATCCGGCCGCCGTGATCACCGATGTCCGGGTGGAGGAGAAGGTGGGCGGCAAGACCGGTCTGTGGACCAGGGAGGCCACGTGATCAGGGCGCTCGTGGTGACCGTGTCGAACCGTGCGTCCGCCGGGATTTATGCCGACAAATCAGGGCCGTTGCTGGCCGAGTTGCTGGCGTCCGACGCCGGCTGCGAGGTCTCGGGGCCCGTGGTCGTCCCCGACGGCGACGCGGTCGAGGCGGCCCTGCGGGACGGTGTCGCGCAGGGTTACGACGTGATCGTCACCACCGGCGGCACCGGGCTCACGCCCCTCGACCTGACGCCGGAGATGACCGCCCGCGTGATCACCAGGGAGATTCCTGGTATTGCGGAGGCCGTTCGCCTGGCGAATCGCGACAAGGTGCCCACGTCGGTCCTGTCCCGGGGGCTGGCCGGTCAGGCGGGGAACACGTTGATCGTGAATCTGCCCGGCTCGTCCGGTGGCGTCCGCGATGGGGTGGCCGTGCTCGCGCCCGTCCTGCGGCACGCCGTCGAGCAGATGCAGGGCGGCGACCACCCCCGCTGACCAGGTTTCGGTCTGCCGATCGATGATCCGTGGCGACATCGTGCCCGATGGGGGGATGATGAGAGGCGTGGATCGACTTCGTGGCTGGCCGGCGATTCTGAACGAAGGCCCGGTAGGCCTGCGGCCGCTGCGGCTGAGCGACGTACGCGTCTGGCGCGAGACCAGGTTGCGCAACGCCGACTGGCTGCGTCCCTGGGAACCGAGCAACCCCGAGACCCCGCTTTTCAGAACGGGGCTCGGCCCGTACATCTCCATGGTCGGCACCCTGCGCCGCGAGGCCAGACAGGGGCTGGCGCTGCCCTGGGTGGTCACCTACGGCGGCCGCTTCGCGGGGCAGCTCACCGTGGGAGCCATCGTGTGGGGATCTGCCCGTTCCGCCCAGGTCGGTTACTGGGTGGACGGCGCGCTGGCCGGGCGGGCCATCATCCCCACCGCCCTGGCCCTGGCCGTCGATCATTGCTTTTTCACCACCGGATTGCATCGGCTAGAGGCGAACATCCGTCCTGAGAACCAGGCCAGCCGTAGGGTGGTGGAGAAGCTCGGGTTCAGGGAAGAAGGCATTCGGCGTCGCCAACTCCACATCGACGGGGCCTGGCGCGACCACATCTGCTACGCGCTGACCGTCGAGGACGTCCCCGGCGGCCTGCTCGTACAGTGGCGGCGCGCCCGTGAGGCGGCCGCTCACGGCGGATCTCCGATCGAAGAGGTTTGACGATCTCGCGACACACCGCACCGAATGCTCGTCAATCAGTGACACACGGTCTTACGGTGCGTGACGTGAGCACAATGAAGGCGCGACGAGCACAGACGCGCTTTCGTGCTGCCCGGAGGTGGTCGTGAGCAGCGCCTTCCTCTATGTCGCCATTGTGGTGATGTGGCTGTGCGTCCTGATCCCGATGTGGTTGCGCCGGGACAAGACGAACCTTCAGGAGCTGGCCGAACTCGAAGAGCACTACACCGGCGAGCACGCCCTGCCCGACCTGGACAACCTCGACGCCACCCTCGGCGACGAGGACGCGCCGGAGGTCGAGAAGGTCGATGTCCGGCAGTTCCGGTTTCGGCGTAGGGCGATCATCGTAGCGCGCCGCCGGCGCTTGTTGTTCTTCACCGCACTGCTCGTCCTGGCCTCGGTGGTCACGGCCGGGGTCGAGATGATCCCGTGGTGGGGTGTGGCGCCGTCCGTGGTCGTCATGCTGTCGTACATGGCCTTTCTGCGGATCGCCGTCCAGGTGGATCGCGAACGCCGCGAGCGGGCGCTCCAGGCGCGCTCTGAGCGGCTGCGACGGGCCCGCGAGCGGCGCCGGGCGGAGGCCGAGGTGGAGGCCGAGGTGATCGACCTGACCGCGCTGCACGTCGACGTCCTGTTCGACCAGTACGCCGAACCGCCCAAACGGGCGGTGGGCGACTGAGAGGATGGCGCGAGGACCCTTGGGAGTTTGCTAATCTGGTCGAGTCCTTGGGGATGTAGCGCAGTCCGGTAGCGCACTTCGTTCGCATCGAAGGGGTCAGGGGTTCGAATCCCCTCATCTCCACCAGGAAGATGCAGGTGAGAAGGGTCTTTGGAGAAATCCAGAGGCCCTTTTCTCATGTCTGGAAGTCGATGGGAGCCAATCGGGGAGCCATCTCACTCGGACTCTCAACCCGTGGGCTTCTCGCCGAAGATGGTGTTCATGGTCTGGGCACCCTTGGTGATCACCGGCCGTAGCTGGTGCCGGTAGACCGCCTCTGTGACGCTGGTGCCGGCGTGGCCGACGAGATCGGCGATGGTCTCGATCGGTACGCCCTGGTCACTCATGATGGAGACGAACGAGTGACGTAGTTCTCGGGGGCTCCAGGTGGTTCCGAGCCCGGCTCGCTTGGTGACCCTGCGGAATGCTCGCCGCACGTTCGATGCGTCGAGTGGGGTTCCGACGCTTGTACAGAAGAGCAGGTTGTGGTCTTGCCACGCCTCGCCGGCCTTGAGCTTCTGGGTGGCTTGGCGGGTGTGGTGCTGCCTTAGTGCTTGAGCTGCGAGGGTGGGCAGTTCCAGCGTTCGGCGTGACTTGCGGGTCTTGGTGTCTCCTCCTACTCGATCGGCTCGCCACACGTAGATGGCGAACTTCTTGTGCTTGAAGCCGGCCTCGGTGACTGGATGCCACTGCTTGAGGCTCGGGATCCAGGCCACGACGTGATCCCACCCCAGGGCGCGGGCTTCTTCGGTACGGATGCCCGTTGTGAGGCTCAGCACCACGTAAGCGTGGAGTTCGGAGAACTCGGCGGCCTTGAGCACGGCCTCTGCTTGCTGTCGGGTGAGTGCCTTACTGGGGCGTCCGTTCGTGCCCTTGGGCGTGGTGACCAGCTCGGCGACGTTCCTGAGCACCATGTCACGGGCTTGAGCTTGTCGGATGGCTCGCTTCAATACGCCGTGGATCTCGCGCAAGGTGGTGGTGGCTAGTTCTTCGGCGAGTTGGTCCAGCCACGCGTCCACGTGATCGGCACGTAGCTGCTTGAGCTTGATCTTCCCTAGTCTCGGGATGACGTGCGTCTCGGCGAGGATACGGAGCTTGCTTACGGTGTTCTCGGATCGGCCCTTCAGGCCTTTGGTGAGCCAGTCGTTGACGGCGTCGCGCACGGTGTAGGTCTCCGATGCGCTGACGCCTGCCTCAAGGTCTTTGACCGCCTTGATCAGCTTGTCCTTGACCGCTGTCTTGGTCTTGGCCTTGCGCTTGAGGCGCTGGCGTCTGCCGTCCGGGCCGAACCCGAGGGAGATGGCTCCCGTGTAGCCGTCCCCCTCGGGATAGATGGTCGCTTCGTACTTGCCGATCAGGATCTTGGCCAAGGGATCACCCCTTCTCGTGACGGTTGAGGTACTCCTCGATCGCCTTCCTGATCACCCACGACACATCTCGCTCCTGCGACTCGGCGTACCTGCGGAGACGGTCTTTCAGTTCCGTGTCCACCCGTACGGGAGGCAGGGTTGTTCGGTCGCTCGTCATAGACGGCTTCCTTTCGTGTCATGCAGTTATCAAGAGGCGCTCTGCCGGTGGTGCGGCGAGTGCCGCACCACCGGCTCTGTAGAACGTTGTAGCACGTTGCTCTACGCCTCGTCTGTGGCTTCGAGGTAAGAGACGAAGTCGCTGAGTTGCCGATCGGTGATCCGGCGAAGCTTTCCGATCTTGATGCTCTTGAGTTGGCCGGTGCGGAGAAGGAAGTAGACCTTGTCGCGCCCGATGCTCAGCATCTCCGCAACTTGTTCGACCGTGTATGCCTGCATGCGGCATCCCCTCCTCTCGCTTGTCGGTGCGGGAGCTACGGATTGTGATCGTCCGCCCGTTCGTCCGTCCGCGTCCGTCGTGCTCTCTACACGCGCAGACGCGCGGACGGACGCGTACGGCGGACGCGGACGATTACGAGCCGTCATCTTCGGCGAGGGCCCGCCAGCGCCCTCGTGAGACCTGTTCGACCTGGTCTGCACGGCTCAACTCCTGGAGGCGTTGGTAGACCCACGTGCGGCGCATGCCCGTTTCGCGCATGAGGTCGCCGATGCTGGCTCCGTTGCTCGACGCCTGTCGCAATGACGCTGTCAACGCCTCTTCGGCTCTTCGTACCGCGTTGTCGCGTGCGTGGCGGGGCGATGGTCGGAAGGCAGATTCAAGCGGTGCAGCGGGTCTTTCAGACGCTTCTTGCAGGGCTTGAGCCGACACCTCATCGAGGGTCGGGCGATGTTGCCCATGCCGTTCGGCAGTGGCTTGTACCCCTTGGTCGTCGAGAAGGTAGGTGCGGGCTCGGCGGGGGATGTCGTGTTCCGGGGAACTGATGAGGAACTTGCCGGGGGCGTCGAGCTTGTGGGCGTGCCAGCCGGCCTTCACCATGCCCTGTCCGAGGATGAGATCTCCGTCGCGGGGTTCCCGGACTCGGAAGCACAGCCGGACATCCATCTGTGAACGGACCGCGCTCTTGCCCATCGCGTCCTTGGAGGGGCGTTGCGTGGCGGCGATCACGTTGACCGCCGGCGCGCGGCCTCGCCTGGCGATCGAATCGGCATGGTCGATGGCCCGCGGCGCCTCGCTGGCCAGCTCGGCGTACTCGTCGATGACGATGAGCAGGGCGGGCCGGTCGGGGCGAGGTTCCCAGACACGTTCGCCGCGTCTGGTGAGGTCATCGGCGCGTCCGTCGAGGATGACCACGGCGTCGGCCAGGAGCGCCTCCGCCTCCTGCGGGGTGGTGGCCAACCGGTCGATGCACGACGCCCAAGGCTGTAGTTCCATGCCGCGCTTGAGGTCGATCGCCCAGAGGATCACGTCCTGGCAGGCGGTCAGCTCGCCGAGCAGGACGTTCACCCCTCCGGACTTGCCTGCCCCCGACATGCCGGCGAACAGTCCGTGTCTCCGCAGGAGGGGAACGCGGACCGGCGTGCCGTCCTCGAAGAGCCCTAGCTTGACTGGCTGAGTGATCGAGGTGATAGACGGGCCTGGCCAGGCGATGGCGTCGGCGTGCGGGTCTGTCTCTATGACTCGTATGTCGGCGCGGTTGGCCTTCTTGCTCGCTACTGGTTGGACGCGGATGCCGCCGCGGGTGGTGCCGAGAGCCGATTCCAGGCGGGGGACGGCGTTGACCGCGTCTTCGACGGTCTGCCCGACGCCCAGCCCGAGACGGAACCGGTAGCCCCACAGGTCGACCATGGCCGATTGGACTCGGGATCCGGCCAGTCCGACGGCCTTGGCGATGTCGGGCCAGGCGGCCAGGGTGCGTTCGACGCGGACGCGGGCACGTCTGCGGCGGTGCGCCCACCAGGGCAGGGCCAGCACGAGTGTGCCGATGCCGAGTGTGGCGGGCAAGGGAGTCGTGAACGGTCCGAAACAGGTCGCCAGGGTCAGCCACGTTCCGGCGAACGCCGTGGCGGTGGCGGCGTAGCCGCGTTCGATGGGACGGGGAAGGTTCACCCATCGTCCCCAGATGGTCAGTGCGGTAGCCGCCGTGATCGTGCAGGCGATCACGGTCGGCCACCACTCCGGGCACCAGCGCCGCAGGATCACACCCGCCAGCAGGACGGCCGCGGCCAGGCTGCACGGCGCGAGTTCGGACCGGTAACGCCAAGCCAGACGGGTGATGCCGGCGATCGCCAGAGGTGCCAGCTCCAGGTCATCGATCATCGCGACGGGCTGGACCCCGTAACGACGCATTCGGCGCGCGTTGCGGCGCATCTCGTGGCGCGTCGCGCGGTGCCTGTTCATCGTCCCTCGCCGGACGTCTGGGCATGCAGCTCGTCGCGCACGTAGTACAGGGGGTCGTCGTCGCCGTCGTGGTGGGCCGCGAGGGTGGCGCGGACGGCGGCCAGCAGGTTGGCCCGCTGATGGCGGATGAGGGCCAGTTCCGCGCGGAGGCCGGTGACCTCGTCGATCAGGGTGTCGATGTCGTTGAGGGCGGCGGTCAGATACGCCCAGACGGGCAGCATGGGCAGCGGGTCTCGGGTGAGCGCCGCCAGGAGTTGAGCGGCGGTGACGTTGCGGTGAGCGACCTCCTGGAGATCAGTGTGCGGGTACGGGTGGCGGTGGGTCATCAGGCATCACATCCTTCGGTCGGGGACAAGGTCAGTGGCTGGAGATCCAGCGCAGAGCGCCGTGGAGAAGGGCGCGGATTTCGGGTGCGAGCGTGGTGGCGGCCAGCAGGAAGCCGAACAGCAGCGTGATCAGCGCGTGCCACAGGCGCAGTCCCAGGTAGCGCCAGGCGATGAAAACCATCGCGCCGAACACGAGCACCAGCGGGACGGTCACGGTCATGGGGCTTCACCTCCTCTCGGGTCGATCGGTGGGTAGGTCAGATGCCGTCGTGGCGGGACTTGCGGCGGAGCCAGCGTCGGCGGGCGCGGCACTTGTGGCACAGACGGCTTCCGGACGTGGCGTCGGCGCCGCACAGGCACCGGAGCGGGACGAGGCGGGTCATGCGCATCTGAGGTTCACCTCCTCCCTGCACAGGCGGCGGGCGGGCAGTGGTGGGCGTAGGTGCCCAGGAGGCGACGGCTCAGGGTTCCCGTGGGGGCGTGGCGACGGTCCTCGGTACGGATCACGGTGACCAGCACCACGAAGAGCGCGAGCGTGACGGCCGACAGCGCCAGGGCCAGGAAGACGACGAAGAGTCCGAAGTCCATGGGTCACGCCCCTTCGATCTCGTCGAGGGCGATCGCGTCGCGGTAGGAGTCGAGCGCTTCGCGCCGGACCATCGCCGCCTGCGTGATCAGGACGGCCTCAAAGCGGACGGTGCCGAAGTCGATACCGGCGACGTGGTGTCCGTTCTCGACGATGGGCGTCGTGCCAAGCAGAGCGGCGATTCGCTGAACTTCGGCGATCGCTTCGGCTTCCGTGGTGGCGTCGGTGTCGTAGCGGGTGTGGACCGACACGCGCACGGTGCCGTACCCGGGAACAGGCACCCGCGGGTGGCTGTCCAGGAAGGTGGCCAGGGCCCGCAGTCCGGTGATCAGTTCGCGGCGGTGGTGGTGCTGAGCTGCGCTCATGGAGATCACATCCCTTCCGTCTCCGGTGACCTACGAGGCGAAGGTAGGTTTCGGGGAAGGGGCGGCCCCATCGCGCGATGTGATCATGCGGTGAGATCAAGAACATCCACCGATGAGATGATCAGATCCTGTGGTGAGATAAGCCCCAGCTCACGACCCATGCCACACAAGAGACCCCCGACAGGGTCCTTTGGGAACTGGCACTCTCGCGAGCGCAGAAGGACCCTGCCGGGGGCGTTGACGCGACGGCGCGGGACGCGGTGGCAAGGTGTGAGCGAGCCCCGGGCCATGCACCGTCGCGGGTCAAGACGGCCAGGGAACAGGCGAGCGTGCCTCTCCGGTCACGTTCGGTCCCGCCGGGGATCCTGGCCAAGGTCAATCGGTGTCGGGTGAGTCATCAGGCGCTTTTCGGGAGCCGTTTGTCAGTCGTGTTCCAGAGCAGGCGCGTTCGCGCACGGGAGGTCAGATACAGGTGGTAGAGCGCTGTGGCGGTGTAGCCCTCACAGCAGTCATCGACGTTCAGGTCGAAGTGGTCGAAGAACGCCGTGCGCGAGAGTGCGCCGTGCGCCGCGTCTCGTTCTCCCAGCAGAGCTGCTCTATGGGCTGTCGGATGTGCCTGACTCCATTTGTCCTGAGTCATGTCATTGCACCTCGCCGGCCGCGGACGCCGAGCGGAGGTCCCGATACCGGGCGACGATTCGGCGCACGGCCCTCGCGGGATCCGTTGTGGAGTGCCAGGCGTAGACGGGGCGGTGGCGGCGGTCGTTCCAGCCGGCTCGCCACCAGAACCGGTCACCGTTCGTCCACACGACGAGATCGCGCCACACCGACACCGCCGCCAGGCCGTAGCCGTCGTTCACGTCGGTCGTGATCCCGTACAGAGCCAGCTCTCGTTGTAGCCGGTCAGCCGCGGCGACAACGGAGCTGAGGCGATATGCCGCTCGCTGTCCGGTCATGCGCTGGCTTCCCTCCCGCAACTCTGATTTCTGAGGCAACAAATTGGCGGAAGTCAGACAAACGCGAATCTTTGACTTGCCTCAGATCAGCTCTGACGTGCTCCGCGAACTGATGCGAGGTTTCCAGCCAAAGCGGTTCCGTAGAATCTCACCGTGATATCTCACGGTGTGATGGACTAGGAGCGCTTCACTTCTTCTCGAACGGCGCGCTACCAGGGGAACGGAACGCCGCCATGACAATGGATCAAGAGCGAGTTCTTCATGTTCTTGAGACTGTTTTCGCACGTCAGGACATGGAAGACGTGTGCAAGCAGCGCGATCTCGGCGGGGTCATCCGCATCCTCACCAAGTACGGAATCACCCAGGGGCAGATAGCCAACCTCACCGGAATCCCGCAGGGGCGCGTCAGCGAGTACAAGAGCGGAAAGCGCCTCCCGACCGCGAAGCATACATTTGAGTCGTTCGCTGATGGTTTGAGCATGCCTGGCCACTTGCGTCGCCATTTGGGGTTAGCGTCCCCAGGTGGCCGAGGTGGCGGTGCACAGGTCATCAGCGATGGGGTTCAGATCCCCACGGACACATTTGACTTGCAGCTCTTCGCTGAAGCGATCGGGAAAAGGGGCGAGCCGTTGAAGCGCCGCGAACTGCTGGCAATGATCGGGCAACTGGGTGCCCAGTCAGCCCTGGCCCAGAACGAGGCATGGGAGAAGGTCGCATACGCCCTGTCGAGGCCGAAGGCGCTCGACGAAGCGGTGGTGCGAGAGATGGAAGCAAGAGCGGCCGGCTTCCATCGTCTGGAAGAGATGCTGCCCGCACAGACCATCTTCAAGGGCCTGGCCGCCCACCTGAACGAGGTCGGCACCCTCCTGAACAGCACAGCCACCGACCCCAAGGACGAGCTCCGTAGACGCTTGATCGTGGTCGCCGGCGAGAGCAGCGTCCTCGCCGGGTGGATCGCAACTGACCTGGGGAACGTGTCGGCGGCTCGCAACTTCTACGACACAGCGGAGAAGGCATCCAAGGAGGCGGACGATCCGGCCATCATCGCGTGCGCGTTCGGCTACAGAAGCTACATCCCCAGCGGCAAGGGCAACCACGGGCGAGCCCGCTCCCTGTTGACCACCGCACTCCAGCACCTTCCCAGGGACGTATCACCTGGCACCACATCCTGGCTTGCGGCCCGGCACGCGGAAGAGAGTGCCGCGCTGGGAGAGCGGGAAGCAGCCATTCGGTCATGGGCCGAGGCAAGCGAAGCATTCAACATCGCAGATCCAGAAGAGGATCGGGTGTGGACCCGATTTCTGGACCGTGACCGCTTCGATTCCTTCCTGATCTCGACCTATGCGCAAATCGGTCGGCTGGACGAAGCTGAAGATGTAGCCCGTGCGGTCATCGCACGACTGCCTGAGGTAGAACGAAAGCGAGCAGGCATCATCCTCGGAGATATTGCCACGGCTCATATCATGCACGGATCGGTGGCGGAAGCGGCCAGAGCGGCGAGAGAAGGTCTCGCGATCATACGCGAGACGGAATCCGGCATTTGGCTGCCGCGGTTCATTGTCCTTGGTGAATCGCTCAGGCGCTGGCAGACCCAGCCGCCGGTCCGCGCATTTCTGGAGGAGCTGGCAGTAACGAAGCGTCAGTTCTCTGCGTCACCGTACTGATCCAGTTAAGATAGGCGCCGCTGCCTTCGAGTATCTCGGTGGCGATTATTTCTGGGATTTCATAACTGTGGATAGCTTTGATGTGCTCCTCAAGCTCTGCGAATAAGGCTCGCGTGGTTTTGATGATTAACTGCCATTCCTGCTCGTCCCGCAGAGAGTCCTTCCACCAGTATAGAGAGCGGATTGGGCCAACGATCTGAACGCCAGCAGCGAGGCGTTTCATGGTGATGCTGCGCGCTAGAGCCGCACCTGCGTCCGCATTCGGGACGGTCGTCAGTACCTGAATGTAACCCGTCACGACCCTGGCACCTCGTTGACTCCAAACAATCAGATGCTGCCTACCTTAGATTCCGGGCAACGGAGGTGCGAGTGTAGGGAGCACCGAACAGGCGGAAGCCCCGCGATCGCGGGGCCGACCCGATCTTCTGCGCGATCGCGTCTATGGCGGGAGCAACATCCCCGCGTCGCGCGGGGCGCACCGGGTGTACTCCGAGAGTCCATGAGCGTGCCGTCGGGAACATCCCCGTGTGCGCGGGGCCGGCAATCGGACGGCACCAGCGTAATCGTCGGCCTCCGGAACATCCCCGCGTCCGCGGGGCCGACTCGGATGCGGACCATTCCAGGGTAGTTAGGCGCGGAACATCCCCGCGTCCGCGGGGCCGACGGCGACCAGAAGCGCCACTCCCCGAGAAGGAGGGAACATCCCCGCGCGGGGATCTTCCCCGGTTCAAGAAGACGCGGTGGCCGAAGATCCCGTCGGCTCCGCACGCGCGGGGATCCTCCCGGCCTCTACGTGTGGAATGGTGCTGCCACGGCGTCGGCCCCGCACCTGCGGGGATCTTCCATTCATAAGCGCGAGCTTGTGGCTGGCGGTGAAGTCGGCCGCGCGGGGATCATTTGTCGTACGCGGCGACGTCGTACGGGCCGAGCGGTCGGCCCTGCACGCGCGGGGATCGCTCTGGCTCAGTATGGGTGCGAGCTGCAGAAGCGGATGTTGGTGCCGAATGCGAGATCGGTCGGCCTCGCAGGCGTCGGGGCGTCGTTCGGCCACTGAGCCTTCGATGCTGGGTGGGAATGAGGACTTCTCCCTCGGCATGGAGGAAGCCACGGGAGCCAATTTGGGGAGCCACCGCCTTGCGACTCCTTCAGTCGTTCTGCTTCCTCCTTGGGGCCTTGCAAGAGGTAAGAGGCGCCCCGATCGACCCATATCGACCTCCCCGGACATGCTTGTCTTCCTTCGCATCGAAGGGGTCAGGGGTTCGAATCCCCTCATCTCCACCCAGGTCAGAGGCCGCTTCCGTGAAATCGGAAGCGGCCTTCTGTATTACTGGGTGACCAACTGAGTGACTATGCCTCACGGGGTGGCCGCGGCCTGCCATCCGTCGTATTGGCCGTGATGGCGAGCTGCCAGGTCGTCGAACAGGTTGCCTGTCTCCCGTACGAAGTCGGGTGAGATCACGGCGTTTGCCTCGCAGGTCACCGGCCAGCTGTCAGGAGACTCCGGGGAAGGCTTCCCGACCTGGGGGCGCAGACCAAAGCCGGCGCCGTTGGCCTCCTGAGCGGCATCGAGGGTCGGGGCGTACAGGTGGAAGATCACATAGTTTTCCGGGAAGATCCGGTCCATGGCCTCTGCTCCTTCCAGGAGCATTGGGCGGAGCTGCTTGCGGTGGCCGACCAGGCGTGAGATGGCCTCGATGGGCATGCCTGAGTCGGAGAGCAGTGAGACGAAGCTGTGCCGCATCTCGCGCGGTGTCCAGTCCTTCGGGGCGGGGCCGGCCTTTTCGAGGACGGCCCGGAACGAGCGGCGGACGTTGTGCGCGTCGAGCTCCGTGCCCACCTTGGACGCGAACACGAGGTCGCTGTCCTGCCAGCGGTCACGCGCTGCCTTCTTGGCCACGTCCTGGCGTTCACGGTGGAGCTTGAGGGCGTCCACGCAGCGCCTCGGCATGGCCAGGGTGCGGCGGGACTTCTTGGTCTTGGTGTCGCATCCTTCCTGGACCGAGCGACAGGCCATGGTGGACGGCGGTGTGCTGTCCATGTCGACGGAGGGCTGAGCGGCCACCTGAGCGGACTGCAAGGGCAGTGCGGCGGCTCCTCCGGCGGCGTCCTTTTCGCCATGACGAGGCATCCTGCTGGGTGACGTATGGAGTGACGATCGTGGCGACCACGCTCGGGCGTTCACGACCTCAAGAACGCTTCCGGCGCAGGTCACGGGGCATGTTCGCCCTGATGCAGATCATGGTCAAGTAGCTTCGCATCGAGGGGTCAGGGTTCGAATCCCCTCATCTCCGGGTGCCCGTCGTCCACGGAAGTGCGGGATGGCGTGTCCGAGTTCTTCGAGGTGGGCTACACCGGGGTGCAGATTGCCGCACGTACGCGCTCCGGCAGTGTGGGCTCAGCAGGGCGGTCCCGGCCGAACCTGCCCAGGTGCCGAGATCGGGTGATGCAAGGAGAGGATCTGCTGCGACTGATCCTGGTGTCGGGCAAGATCGCCCCATGGGCCTGATTCGCAACCCCCGCGCTCTGCTCTTCACCGGGGCGATCGGACTCGCTTCGCTCCTGACGCTTTTTGCGGTGAGCGCTCCCGGCCTGTCCGTCTGGGCGTTGGCATTGGTGCCGTACTGGCTGGCGCTCGCCATTGTCTGGTCGTGGCTGTGGGGTCGGCGGGGGCGGACGCCCTGGATGTTCGTCCCGCTCGCACTGGTGCTGGGCACGGTGCTGCTCGTCATGACCGACGCGCCCCTTCGCGCGCGCTTCGCCCTGTCAGAGCCGAGCCTGGAGCGCTACGCCCGGTCAGTGCGCAGCGACTATGCCAGCGATCGATGGTTGGGCCTGTATCGGGTGGACGAAGTGGAGAAGATCCCCGGTGGGGCCAGGTTCATGGTCACCGAGCTCACGATGAACTGGAAGCGCTACGGCTTCGCCTACATCCCGGATCGGGTACCGGATCCAGAAGAGCGAGGGTATGAGCACTTCGCGGGCCCCTGGTACATCTGGTCCGACGGCCCCTGAGCCTCACGTGATGCGTGACCTCCCGGTTCCCCGCCGATGTGTGCCGCAGGCAGAGCGCTGTCGAAGCGCCGAACAGCTGGGAAACGATCAGTTGTGTTGCGGGAAGCGATCATCACCGTGACCGCCTCTGTTCGCCCCGGTCGCGTGAGGCAGCTCGCCGATCCGCGTTCGGTTCCTTCCCCCTTGACCTTCACATGGATGTGACGCCTTACCGTCCCGAGCATCGCTGGTCCAGAAAGTGAGGAGTAGATCGATGTCGGGTGCTGTGATCATTGGTGCAGGTCCGGGGATCGGGCAGGCGGTGGCTCGGAGATTCGCCGGGGAGGGGTTGCCGATGGCGCTGATCGCCCGGAGTGACCGGACGTTGCGTGCCGCGGCCGAGGCTGTCGCTCGCAGTGGAGTCCCAGTTGTCACGTTGCAGGCCGACAGCACGGATCAGGCCGGGCTGAACGCCGCGCTTGACGAGGTTGTCCGCGAGCACGGCGTGCCGGACGTCGTCGTGTACAACGCCGCGATCATCCAGGCGGACGCGCCGGGCGAGCTGTCGGTACGCGGTCATCTGGAGGCCTGGGCGGTGAACGTGGTCGGCGCGCTCAACGCCGCGGCTCACGTCGCGCCCGCCATGGCGGCACGCGGGCATGGAACGATCCTCATCACGGGCGGCATGCCCGAGCCCAAGCCGCAGTATGTGAGCCTCTCCCTGGGCAAGGCGGGTGTCCGTACCCTGGTCACGCTGCTCGACCAGGAGTACGGCCCGGCCGGGGTGCACGTGGCGAGCATCACTGTGGCGGGCCCGGTCGCCCCGGGTACCGACTTCGACCCTGACGACATCGCCGAGCACTACTGGCGACTGCACACGCAGCCACGACACCGGTGGACGCGGGAAGCTCTGCACGCGGGTTCCCCGCGATGACCGGCACCGGGGCGACAGACGTTCTCACCAGGCTGCTCCACGACTGGCAGCAGGCCTTCAACGCACACCGCCCGGCCGAGATCGCTGCCTTGTTCAGCCGGGACGCGCTCTTCCAGGGCATCAGTCCGCAGCTGGGACGCGGCCCGCAGGACGTCTTCGACTATTACGCCAGGGTCGTCCGCGGCACGACGGCACAGGTCAAGGTGGTGGCCGGTGGCCGGCTGAGCCAGGAGACCGTGCACGGATTCGCGGAGGTGGCCTTCACCGCGCCTACCGGTGACGTCCACCTGATATGCCTGTCCATCGTGGCCGAACGGACGGGCGGCATCTGGCTCATCCACCAGTACCACGCTTCCACACCTCACGTGGGCCGAGGTTCGGCGGACCGGGAAACGATCGACGCCGCGCCGGGAAGCGATCTTCTCAGTCCCTCTTGCGCCCGAGGTCAGACCTATTCGTGAACCCCCATCCAGGGCCGCTCTTGAGACGGCTGGGACTGGCGGGCGCGGTGGCGGCGTACCGCGTCTCTGTTGGCGCACGGCGGGGAGCAGTAACGCTGATGTGCGGTGCGTGAGGTGTCGGCGAAGATCGTGTCACAGCCGGTGGCAGCACACCGTCCGAGCCGGTCCATGCCCCGGCTGACGAGGTGCATCGCCGTGCCGACGGAGATCAGCGCGAACAGCACCGCGCCGAGCGGCTGCAGGTCGTCGCGATAGTGCAGGTGCCAGCCATGGGCGTGGTCGGTCAGCCGGGGGTAGGCGGACGACCGGGCCAGCATCTCGTTGACCAGCTCGGCCTTCTCGCGCTCGCCCGCGGCGTCGACGACGTGCGTCCAGGCGTCGATGACGGCGAGGGTCTGGTCGAGATCCGACGGTTCGACGGGGCGTTCCAGCACCAGACCGGCCGTACGGCAGCGGTGGGCGAGTTCCTCGGCGCTCGCCGGTGGGCGGTTCGCCAGTTCCGCGGCGAAATTCACCACGTCCGCGCCGTAAGGGTTGAGGTGCACAAGCTCATTACATCAGCCTGTACGTCATGACGCGAACAGCGACGGAGCAGGACGTTCCGGAACTCGTCCGCCTTCGGGCACTGCTTTTCGACGACCTCGGCGGCGACTTCTTCAACCCCGCGAACGCCGATGACGACTGGCGCGACGCGCTCGCCCGGGTCTTCAGGCAGAAGCTGGCCGAACCCGACTGTCAGATCCTGGTCGTGGACGGCGACACCGGCCTGGCCGCCTGCGGCATCGGCACGATCGAACAGTGGTTCCCCGGCCCCCACTCCCGCAACGGGAGGATCGGCCACGTCATCGGCATGGTCACCGACCCGTCGTACCGGCGGCGTGGGCACAGCCGGGCGATCATGCTCGGCCTGCTCGACTGGTTCCGCGACCGGGACGCCGTACGGGTCGATCTCACCGCCTCCCGCGAGGCGGAACCGCTCTACCGGCAACTCGACTTCGCCGACCACCCCGACCCCCTGTTGTGCTGGAAGCCGTGAGGACATCGCGATACCGCTGGATCATTTTGGGTGTCGCGACCTTCACCCAGGCCGCGGCCGCGTTCTTCGTGCAGGGCATCGGCGCGATGAGTGTCCACCTGCAACGGGACCTGAAGCTGAGCACGACCCAGCTGGGCCTGCTGCAGTCGGCGGCCCAGTTGCTACCTCTGGCCGGACTGCTCGTGGCGGGACGGCTGCTGGACCGCCACGACGAACGCTGGGTCGTCGGGATCGGCGCTCTTGTGGTCGCCGTCGCGCTGGCCGCCGGCAGCACGGTTTCGGGGTACGTCTCCTTGCTCGTCGTCCTGCTGATCGTCGGTGCGGGGTACAGCGCCGTTCAGCCGGGCGGCGGCAAGTCGGTGGCGTCCTGGTTCGATGCCTCGAAGCGTGGCTTGGCCATGGGTATCCGTCAGGCGGGACTTCCGCTCGGCGGCGTCCTCGCCGCGTTCGTGCTTCCCGTACTGGCGACGACCTTCGGATGGCGGTCGACGCTCGTGGTCGGCGCGCTCGTCGCACTGTCGGGCGCCGTCGTCTTCATGGCCTTCTACCGCCGCCCACCGGGCCGGCGCCCGGTGCCGACCGCGTCCCGCGTGCGGCTGGAGCTGCTCCGCGAACCGTACCTGAAGAAGATCATCCTGTCCGGCACGAGCATGGTGTCGATGCACAGCGGCGTGGGCGTTCTCACCGTGCTGTACCTGCACGAGGTGGCGTCCATGGACGCCGCCTCGGCGGCCCTGGTCTACGTCGCGGTCCAGTGCGCGGGCGCGCTGGGCCGTATCTGCCTGGCGGCCTGGAGCGACCGGCACGGATCCGGCCGCTACGCCTGTGTCGTGACATGTCTGGCTGCCGTGATCATCGGGATGACGGTGCTGGCCACCCCCGTCGGCCGATCATCCGTCGCGGCGTGCCTGCTGTTCATCTGGCTCGGCTTCTTCGGCATCGGCTGGTACGGCCCCTGGGTCGCCTACGCCGCCGAATCGGCGCCGCCGGACCACATCGGATTCGCCCTCGGCCTGGCCATGGCCGTCAACCAGGTGGCGGTCATTCTGGCGCCACCCGTGCTCGGCCTGCTCACGGACCTGACCGGCAGCTTCACGCCCGCCTGGGCCCTGCTCGCCACGCTGACCGCCGTCACCATGGCGACGACCACCCGGCTGTGACCAGTTCGGACGGCCGTCGCCGCAGCTCTCGGACGACGTCCGGCGTCTCCGCGAACGCCGCCACGGCGGGAACCGGCCCGGACCCGTTTCACGGTCGGCCCCATGCCGGATCGTCACCAGGGCAGTGGGCCGTCCTCGCTGAAGAAGCCGCCGGTCGGGCCGTCCTCGCCGAGGGTGGCCAGGCGCACCACCACGGCCGCGCCCTGCGCCGGGGTGAGGAAGCCGCTGTGGCCGTTGATGTCGGTGTCGACGTATCCAGGGGCGGCGGCGTTGACCAGGATGTTCTCCTTACGCAGCTCGTTCGCGTACTGCAGGGTCAGCGCGTTCAGCGCGGTCTTGGACGGCGAGTAGGCCGCCGAGGGCAGCCCCGACAAGGGCCCGTCGACCTCGGCGGTCAGCGCCAGCGAAGCGGCGTGGCTGGAGAGGTTGACGATCCGGGCGGCGGGGGATCGCCGCAGCAGCGGGAGCACCGCGTTGGTCACGTTGATCACTCCGAGGACGTTGGTGTCGAACACCTCGCGGACCACCTCCACGTCGACGGCGCTGGGGATGCGGTCGAGGGCGTCCTGGGGCGCGGCCTGGCCTGATCCGGTGATCCCGGCGTTGTTGACCAGCACGTCCAGACGGCCGAAGCGGTCGTCGATCCAGGAGGCGGCCGCCTGGGCGGTGGAAGGGGTGGTGACGTCCAGTTCGAGCGCGTGCGCGTCGCCTCCCGTGGCGCGAATCGCCGCCGCGGTCTCCTCGCCGCGGCGCGCGTCACGGGCGCCGACCAGGACGGTCACCTGCTGTGCGGCCAGCAGTTCGGCGACCGCGCGGCCGATGCCCTTGTTCGCGCCGGTGATCAGGGCCACCTTCGGCTGTGACGTGTACTCGTTCATGGGTTGGACTTCCTTTCCTTGCCGGGCAGGTGATGTGTCGCGGGCGTCGCCGCGCCGTCCATGGAGACTCCGCTCCCGGGGATCCTGTGACGGTGTGACGATGTGGTGTGCGTCACCGGGCGGAGGCAATGCGGTCGGCGGGCGGGAGGCCGCTGAGAAGGGGGCTTCCGAGTGACCCGAACGCGGTCTTCAATGTCTGTGAGCGATCAGACGTGTCCGGGGAGAGTCGTATGGCATCTTTTGTCCCTGCTCGTGACGGGGAGCGGATGCCCGTGCGTTCGAACGGCCAGGACTGGCAGGTGTCCTGGCACCCGGCCGACGACCCGCCGGAAGGCAGGGCTCACGGAGCCGCCGGCATCTGCGTGACGGCTGCCGATGAGCTGGTCCTCATCAGCCATGACGGTGAGCACTGGGGTTTCCCCGCCGGGCGGCCCGAAGGAACGGAGACCGTCGAGGAGACCCTGCGCCGGGAGATGCTCGAAGAGGCGTGCGTCACGGTCATCGGCAGCCGCCTGCTCGGGTATTCCCGCAGCGAATGCGTGCGCGGGCGCGAGCTCGGCCTGGTCCTCGTCCGCTCCTACTGGCGTGCGGAGGTCCGGCTCGCGAAATGGGCGCCGGAGTTCGAGATACGGCACCGGCGGGTGGTTCCGGAGTCCGAGGCGAAGAAGCACGTCCGCGATCCCGACCTGGCCGCGACCCGGATCTCCTTCCGTGCTCTGGAAGAGGCAGGGGCAGGTGACGGCCATCGACCCTCGTGAGAGCCGTACCCGCCCGCCCGGGGCCGGTACGGCTCTCAGGCGATCCGCACGACGACCTTGCCGCGTACGCCGCCCGCCTCCAACGTCCGGTGCGCCGCGGCGATGTCGTCGAGCGGGAAGACCGTGTCCACGACCGGGCGGATGGCGCTGCTGTCCACGTACCGGGTGAGGTCGGTGAGGAGCCGGGTGGTGGGGTTGCCGCTGAAGAAGCGCACGCGCCGCCGGCCGTGGACGGCCGAGGCGGCGATGTACGCCAGGGACGCCGCCATCCTGCGCGGATCGAAGGCGATCGCCACCATGCGGCCGGACGGTGTCAGCAGGCGGCGGAAAGCGGCGTGCTCGGTGCCGGCGGTGTCCAGGATCACGTCGAACCTGCCCAGATCCGCCGGGGCGACGGTGGCGTAGTCATACGCCTCGTGCGCGCCGAGGTCGCGGACGAGGTCGAGGTTGCGTGCCCCGGCGAGGGCGGTGACGTGGGCGCCGAGCACCCTGCCGAGCTGCACCGCGACAGCGCCCACGCCACCGCTGCCGCCGCGGACGAGCAGCCGGTCGCCCGGCCTGAGCCCGGCCTGGTCGCGCAGCGCCGTGATGGCCGTCGTGCCCGCCGGGAGCGCCGCGGCCGCCACCAGGTCGACGGACGCCGGGGCCGGGGACAGGCGGCGGGGGTGGACCGCCACGTACTCGGCGGCGCTGCCGAACGCGCGGCCCAGCGTGCCCCACACCCGGTCGCCGACCCGGGGGCCGGTGACCCCGGCCCCCAGGGCGACGATCTCGCCGGTGAGGTCGAGCCCGACCCGTTTCGGGAAGCCCCGCTGGACCAGCCCGGTCACCGGCCGCAGCCTGCCCGCCCGGCCGTGCAGCTCGCCGCCGTTCACGCTGACGGCGTGCACCCGCACCAGCACCTGTCCGGGGGCGGGGGCCGGCTTGGGCGCCGTGCCCACGTACAGGACCTCCGGCGGTCCGTACCGGTCGAACAGGGCCGCGCGCATCTCGTTCGTCTCCATGTGGACGACGCTAGCCCGCTAAACGGACGGGGCTCTCCATTTAGGCTAATGTGAGAAAGATGCCCATTCCTCGCTCTCAGTTGGCGCCCGACAGGGAAATGCGGGCCGACGCGCGGCACAATCGGGCGCGCATCCTGGAGGCCGCGCGGGAGACGTTCGCCAGGCGCGGTCTGGACGTGCCGATGGTGGCGATCGCGCGGCGCGCCGGGGTCGGCGTGGCCACCCTCTACCGGCGTTTCCCATCACGCGAGTCCCTGATCACGGAGGTGTTCGCGGACGAACTGGCGGCGTGCGCGTCGGTCGTGGACGAGGCGCTGGCCGACCCGGATCCCTGGCACGGTTTCTGCGGGGCGATCGAGAAGGTGTGCGCGATGCAGGTCGCCGACCGCGGGTTCACCGACGCCTTCCTCACCGCGTTCCCCGACGCGGTCGACTACGAGCGCACCCGGGAGCGGGCCGAGCGAGGCTTCGCGGAGGTGGTGCGGCGGGCCAAGGCCGCCGGGCGGCTGCGGGCCGATTTCGCCTCCGCGGACCTGGTGCTGCTGTTGAGGGCCAACTGCGGCATCGTCGCCGGCGCCGGCGCCGGGGAGGGGGTGGCGGCGGCGTCGCGGCGGCTGGTGGCGTATCTGCTGCAGTCCTTCCGCGCCGACCACGCCGAGCCCCTGCCGCCCCCGCCGCCCCTCACGCTCGGCCACCTGGCCCCGACGTCGTCCAGTACGGCCCACGCGGCGGCGAGGCCGGGGAACGAGCGGAGCGGCCGTTGACGCCGACGCCCGACAGGACGACCCCGGCCGCTCGTGGCGGCGGGCGGGGTTCAGCCGGCGGTCTCCTTGTCGCGGGGGAAGAAGGGCAGCTCGATGTGCACGCGGTCGGCGGCGGCGAGGATCTTCTCCGCGTCGTCGACCGGCGGGTGGATCGCCTGGTTGATCCGTACCTTGATGTCCTTGCCGTCGGCGCCCGAGGCCATCACCCTGCGGTCCCAGCCGCGGGTGAAGATCCCGCCGGCGTCGCCCAGGTCCAGGCAGGTGACGTACGGGCCGGGGGTGAAGTCGCGCGGTGGCACGCCGAGCAGGTCGGCCGCCGCGTTGTACCCGGCGACCTTGCCGAGCGGGGTGGCGTGCTGGCACGCCTGCATGACCGTGTGCTCGGCGTCGAACGCCGCCGCCGCGGTGTCCCCGGCGACGAACACCTCGGGGAGTGCGCGCAGCCGCCGGTCCACCGGTATCCGGCCGAGGTGGTCGAGCTCGGCGGAGATCTGCCGGGTGAGCTCGCTGGCCCGCATCCCCACCGACCAGACCACCGCGTCCGCCTCGACCTCGGTGCCGTCGGACAGGACGGCGTACCCTTCGCCGACCTCGGTCACCGTCGTCCCGAGACGGCGTTCGACGCCCAGCTCGTCCAGTGCCGCCTCGATCTGCGGACGCGGGCCCGGGCCGAGCTGGTGAGCGACCACCGGCGACCGGTCCACCAGCAGCACCCGGCCGCGGACGGCCAGCGCGGTCGCGGCCTCCAGGCCGGTGAACCCGGCGCCGACGACCACGGCCGTGAAGTCCTCCCGGTCGCGCAGGAAGCCGGTGAGCCGCCGGGCCCCGTCGAGGGTGTCGATGTCGAAGAGCCGCTCGGCGCCGGGCAGGTCGTGGGGCCGTACCAGCCGGCTGCCGGCCGCCAGCACCAGGCGGTCGTAGCCGATCTCCGCGCCGTCGGCCACCACCGTGCGGCGGCCGGTGTCGATCGTGCTCACCGAGGCGCGCAGGTGCCTGACGCCGATCGGCCCGAGGATCCTGCGCAGCTCCACCTTGGCCAGGTCCGGCTCCGGCTCGTACAGGCGTGGCCGCAGCACCAGGTGCTCGTTCGGCGCGATCAGCGTGATGCGCAGGTCCGCGGCTCCACCCGCCCGCTCGCGTGCCAGTGCCGCGCCCGCCGCGCTCCACACGCCCGCGAAACCGCCTCCGATGATCACAACGTGTGCCATGGTGTCGTCCTCTCTCAGCCTGCCCCTGGTGACCCGGGGGCGGCAGGGAGACAAGACAGCGGGCTCAGATGTGACCGATGTGGGGGAACTTCGCGGGATTGGCCAGTCTCCGCAACGTCGTGATGCGTCTGTCGGCGATCTCCACGGTGTCGAGCCAGACCAGTTCGCCGCCGCGGTAGGTCGCCAGGGCCGGCTGCCCGTTGACCTCGATGATCTGGAACGCGTCGGGACGCCTGATCTCGATCTGCCTGACCGCCAGCAGGGCGATCGTCCCGGCCCCGTGGACCGGCCTGCGCGCGGCGGTCAGCTCGCCGCCGCCGTCGGCGACGTAGACGGCCTCGGGGTGCAGCAGCTCGACCAGCTCAGCCATGTTCCCCGCGTCGGCGGCCGCCTTGAACGCCCTGAGCAGGCGTTCGGTCTCGGCCCTTGACGCCCTGGGCCGCTCCTTGACCGCGGCGACCCGCGCCCGCGCGCGGGAGGCGAGCTTACGGCCGGCGGCGGGCGTGCTGCCGAGCACCTCGGCGATCCGGGCGAACGGGAAGTCGAAGACGTCGTGCAGCACCAGCGCGACACGCTCGGCCGGGGTGAGCGTCTCCATGACCACCAGCATCGCGGTGCCCACCGAGTCGTCCACGAGCACCTGAGCGGCGGCGTCGGGCACGGTCAGCAGCGGTTCGGGGAGCCAGGGCCCGACGTAGGACTCCCGCCGGACCCGCGCCGACTTGAGCACGCTGTAGGACGTGCGGGCGGCCACGGTCACCAGCCAGGCCCGCAGATCGCGCACGTCGGACAGGTCGGCTGCGGCGGCGCGCAACCAGACCTCCTGCGTCACGTCCTCGGCCTCGGCCACGCTGCCGAGGATCCGGTAGGCCGCCCCGAACACGGCGGAGCGATGCGACTGCCAGTCGGCCCCGGCCGGCGCACCGCTCGGCTCCACGCTGCGCCCCCAGCCCTTCTCGGATCAGTGTTCGACCGCCGATTCTAGGATTCTGCTGTGAGCCGGGCCGCGACCAGGGGCAGGCCGCAGCCCGCTGTCACCTTCGCCGGTACTCCCAGACCTGGTTGACGCGGTTGGCCGCCTTTCGCAGGTCCGTGGGATGGAAGCAGTCCCATATCTGGAGCGGGGCGTCGGGGCGCGGCCAGTTGGGGTAGGCCCCGTTCTCGACGTCGAGGCACTTGCCGCTGCTGACGTTCACCAGAATCCTGAAGCCCTTGTGCGGCCCCTTGTAGAACGCGTTCGTCACCCACTGCTGGTTGGGGCCTCCGTGGCAGCCCCACAGGACCACCGGTGTGCCGTTGCCCCTGCCGTCGTTCGCGACGTCGAGGCATTTCGTGCCGTTCAGGTTGGTCCATTTGATCAGGTCGCCGCTGCCGCCGCCGGGCGGGCTCTCGAAGAAGAAGGAGTGGTAGTTTCCGCCGACCCGGGCGCCCAGCCGGACGCGTGAGCCGAGGACGCACTCAGGGTTCTCGATGTTGTAACGGCAGGTGTTGGGGATGTCGACGAAGAGCTGTCCGCCGGTGATCGGGTTCGTGATCCAGGTGTCGGGGCCTCGGTCGCGACTGCTGTCCGCATGGGCGAGCGCGGGCGGTTGAACGGCGAATGCCAAGAATGCCGCGGTGATTGCGTTCAGGAATGTTCTGGGCTTCGACATTTCGATTCCCCCTCACTGCTCTTATCCGCAGAGATGGTGCTCAAGCCTATCTCGGTCCGGGTCAAGGCGTATTCAATGAATCGCCAATCAGGCGGGCCTGCCGGGCAGGTGGCGGCCTTTTTAGCCTGGGCTAAAAGGCATTGTGGGGCGGGTTCCGGGTGGGGCAGGCTTTGCGTCGTCGGGGCGAACAGGGCCCGGTGAAATCGCTGAACATTCGTGTCGCCGTGGTTCCGCGCGGCCGGAGAGGACGAGAAATGTTCGGAACGGGAAAGCGGATGAGGAAACTGCTCGCCGTGGCGGCCGCCACCGGAGCGGCTCTGGCGATCGTGGCCACCCCCGGCCCGGCCGCCGCGTCGGCGTCGGCCTGGTGCCAGTCGAGCTACCTGGTCTACAAGTACTGGAAGTCGGACGGCAGCATCGGCAGCTGGAGCCAGAACTGCAGCGGTGACCACTCGCTCAATTCCAAGGGTTACAAGCTGGAGCCCGGCGGCTGGTCCGGGTACATCGACTACAGCGATGGCACCTGGGATTACTTCTGCGACTTCCAGAACAAGTGGCTGGGCAAGCGGGTCGTCAACATCACGATGGCCGCCGCGAAGATCGAATACTGCATCAAGAAGTGATGCGGCAGGCGGGCCGAGCGTGTCACCGGGTGGGGCGCAGGCCGTCCAGCAGCACGGTGAGGTAGGCGTCGGCGAGGGCCTGTGAAGGGGGCTGGGCGCGGGCGACGGCCAGGGCGGTCCGGCCGAGGAGGGTCGTGACGACGGCGGGGTCGATGTCGGTGCGGATCGCGCCCTCGCGCCGCGCCCCCTCGATCATCTCCTCGACGGCGGCGACCAGTCCGGCGCGCAGGGCGGTGGTGGCCGGCAGGTCCAGGCCGTCCAGCTGGTCGTTGACGGCGTGGTGGGCGGTCTGGAACGCGATCAGCTCGCCGAGGAAGGTCTGCAGGGCCTGGTAGGCCGTGGTCTCGGCGAGCAGCTCGCGGGCCCGCCGGACGACCGGTTCGAGCAGCCCGGAGACGGCGGCGTCCAGCAGGGCGTCCTTGCCGCCGAAGGCGCGTACGACGGTCGCGGCCCCCAGGCCCGCCTGCTTGGCGATGGCCTCGACGGTGAGCGTCGCACCGGGTTCGGCCAGCAGTGTCATGGCGGCGTCGAGGGCGAGTCGGCGGTTGCGCACGGCGTCGGCACGGCGCTTGGGCTCGGCGGGTGTTGACAACTGAAATGCTCATTCCACATAGTTAACTGGAACGCTTATTTCAGTTACTGTACCGCGAGGAGCCTTCAGTGAACGAGCGGATCCTGATCTCCGGAGCCGGCCTCGCCGGGCTGGCCCTGGCTCACTGGCTGGCCCGGCTGGGCTTCCGGCCCACCGTCGTCGAGCGCGCCCCGCGCCTGCGCGCCGGCGGCAACGGAGTGGACCTGCGTGACCACGCCGTCGAGGTGGCCGCGAGGATGGGCATCATGCCGCAGGTGCGCGCGCTGGCCACCGACGTGCACGGCATGAAGTTCGTGGACGCCGGCGGCCGGCCCGTCGCCCGCGTCGACACCCGCGACCCCGGCTCGGTGGAGATCATGCGCGGCGACCTGGTGGCGCTGCTGCGCGCGGCGACCGACGTGGAGATCCTGTTCGGCGACGCGATCAGCGGCCTGGACCAGGACGAGGAGGGTGTGCGAGTCACCTTCGAGCACGCACCCGCCCGCACCTTCGACCTGGTCGTCGGCGCCGACGGCATGCACTCCCACGTGCGGCGGCTGGCCTTCGGGCCGGAGGAGCAGTTCGTCCGGCACAAGGACCACTACTTCGCCTTCGCCGACGCCGACGCCGCGCTCGGGGAGGACCGCTGGGTCACGATGTTCAACACGCCGGGCCGCATGGCCGGCATCTACCGGTCGGGCAACCACGCGCAGGCCAAGGCGTACTTCATCTTCCGCTCCGCGCCGCTGGACTACGACCACCGGGACGTCGCCGAGCACAAGCGGCTGGTGAGCCGGACGTTCGGGGACGAGACGTCCTGGCGTACCCGGGAGCTGCTCGACTCGGCCCTGACCGACCCCGACTTCTACTTCGACGCGCTGGGCCAGGTGCACATGGACTCCTGGTCCGAGGGCCGCGTCGTGCTCCTCGGCGACGCCGCCTGGTGCGCCTCGCCGGCTTCGGGGGCGGGCGCCGAGCTGGCCCTGGTGGGGGCGTACCGGCTGGCGGGGGAGCTCGCCGCCGCCGGTGGTGATCACCGTGTCGCCTTCGCGCGGTACGAGGCCGTCCATCGCCCGCTGGTGGGCAGGAAGCAGCAGATCGGCCCGAACGTCCGGCTCATGGTGCCGAGAACCGAGGGCGGGCGATGTGTCCGGGACGCCCTGGTCCGGCTCCCGCTGATGAAGGCCGTGGGGGCGGTGGAACGCCGCGTCCGGAGCAGGAACGCCCGCCCCCTGCCGGAGTACAGCCCGGTCCGGTGACGCGACCGGGACCCGGCGGCCGGGGTTACTTCGGGCCGGTCAGGCGGCGTTCGCCCGCTGTGGTGAGCACGAAGACCTGCCAGTTGTAGTACGCGTAGTACGCGCGCGGGTCGCGGCGCATCTGGCGGGCGTGCAGGAGGACGGCGTCCACGTACGCCTGGGACGGGTTGTAGGCGTGCAGGGCCCGCCGGTAGTCGCGGGGCGCGCCGCTGGCGTGGAGGTAGTTGGCCGCGGCCATGACGGCGTCCCGGGGGTTCTGGACGTCGCCGCCCATCCCGTACGCGCGCCAGGTCGCCGGCATGAACTGCATGGGGCCCTGGGCTCCGGCGTGGCTGTCGGCGCGCACCCGTCCGAACTTGGTCTCGACGAACATCACCGACGCCAGCACCTCCCATTCCACCCCGAAGCGGCGCTCGGCCCGCTTGAAGTGGCCGAGCAGTTCGGCGGCCGGGCGGGCCGCCTGGACCTTGAACACGGCGGACGGCTTGATGGGACGGGTCAGGGCGAGCAGTTCCCGCAGGGCGCTGACGTTGTCCTTGGCCTGGGCGGCGAGGGCGGCGGGCAGGCGGGCGAAGGCGCGGTCGGCCAGGGTGCGGTGGCGGGCGGCGTGGCGGTAGAGGCGCTGCTGGTAGAGGGCCAGGAGCTCGACGTCCCGCGGCGGGGTGCCCGTCGAGGGGCGCCAGCGGTCGATGGCCGCGTTCAGGGCGGTGGTCGTGTCGCGGAGGGCCGTCGCCAGGCGGGCGGGGTCGGTGGGGAGCGGCGCGCCGGGGGCGGGGAGCGCCTGGCCGGCGGAGGCGCCGGCGCTCGCCGTCGCCGACGGGGAGGCGTCCGTCGCCTTCGCGGCGGCCGAGGAGGGGACGGAAGGCGCGGAGGGGGCGGTGGTCGTGGCCGTGCCGCCGCATCCGCCCGTCCCGGCGACTGCCGCGCTCACCAGCAGGAGGCAGGCGAGCGTACGGCCACGGCCGGTGCGGGGCTTCGGCGGGCGGGCGCGGAACGGGCGTCGGAGGTCGTCCATGGTCGGCCAACCTACCTGTCCCACAGCTTCATACCGGACATCTCGCCTCGTATCGCTCCGGCGGGCGGCACTCGACACCTGGGATGCGTACGCTTCTCACAATGCGGCGGCGTGGCCGGTGATCGGCCGGGTAGGAGAGGAACCACCGGGAGGTGAGCGGCATCGACGGCGGAGAAGACGAGACGAGCTGGCGAGGGCCCCGGTTGCGGGCGGAGACGAGACAGGCGGACGGGTGCCTGGTCATGGCGTTGAGCGGGGAGCTCGACTTCATGCAGAAACCCGAGTTCCGGCAATGGGCGCTCGGCGTCGTGGCCGGCGGCGACAACGACGGGAACAGCGGCAACGACGGGAACAGCGGGAGCGCGGCGCCGATGGTCGTGCTCGACCTTCGGGGCATCGAGTTCTTCGACTCCACCGGGCTGTCCGTCGTCATCGCGCTGTGGAAGCAGGCGCGTGACGCCGGCGGCGATCTGGCGGTGGCCGGGCCGCCGCCGATCTGCACCAACATGATGCGGCGTACGGGGCTGGCCGACCACATCGCCATGGGCGACACGGTGGCCGCCGCGATGGCCGGGGCGGCGATCCTGCGCCGCACGAGGGCCGCCGACACGGCCGACCAGGCCGCGGCCGGCTGAACCCCACCGGGGCCGCCTCGGGGCCTCCGGAGCCGCGGGCGGACGTCCCCGGTCAGTCGTGGGTGAAGGAGTGCTGGGTGACGCCGGCCGGGGCGCCGGTGAGGTGCTCGTACGTGCCGCTGACGTCCAGCAGCCGCTCCAGCACCCGCGGGCGCTGCTCCAGGTGCAGCCGGGTGCCGGCCGTCACGGCGTGCTGGTGGATCATCAGCAGCGCCGACAGGCCGCTGGAGTCGCAGAAGTGCAGGCCGTCGAAGTCGAGGTGCAGGTCGGTCAGGCCGCCGTCGGCGAGCGCGGCGAGCGCGGTGGTCAGGAGCTCTCGCGCCGTGTTGTAGTCCAGGTCGCCGGTGACGGCGACGTGCAGCACCCCCGGGCGGGGCGTGGCCTGGACGAGGGTCAGCGGGTCGGGGGCGAAGGCGGTCATGCGATCTTTCCGTGGCCGGGGAGCGGGGTGTGTTCGGTCGGGGAGGCGGCGGCGCTTACGGCGTCGCGCCCGTGAGCGATCAGGGCCGAGGCGCGCGGGAAGTCCTCCAGCCGCCTGCCCAGCAGGTCGAGAGCCGGCAGCAGCGTGCCCGCCGGGACGCCGCGAGCGGTCAGGACGCCGGCCGTCCAGGTGAGGAATCGGGTGAACAGCCTGGGGTCGTCCACGTAGAGCGCGGTGGCCAGGAAGTCGACGATGTGCAGGATGTCCTCGGCGGTGTGCCTGCGCTGCTGCGGCGTGTAGTCCGCCATCGCCGGGATGCGTTCCTCCAGGCCGCCCATGACGTCCCTGACCAGGCTCCGGGCCGACCGGCTGACCATGGTGTACTCCTGGTCGTCCAGGTGCGGCAGGTCGTCCACGGCCTGGCGGGGGGCGGCGGGGCGGGGCAGCGGCCCGGCGGCGAGGCGGTCGGCGGCGGTGGCGCCGTCGGCGGCCCAGGCGTCGGCGCCGAGGAGGCGGGCGTAGCGGCCGTCCGGTCCGAACGCGGCGCCGCCGGCCATCACCGGCGTGCCGGTCGCCTGGCAGGCGGTGATGGCGGCGTGGGCGCCGGGCAGCCGGGTGGGGATGGAGCTGGACAGCGCCACCACGTCGCAGGCCGTGCGGTGGAGGTGGGTGATGAGGTGGGGCGTCGGCACCTGCGCGCCGAGGTAGTCGACCTGCCAGCCGCGCAGCCGCAGCACCTCGGCCAGGATGCGGGCGGGCATGGCGTGCCACTCGCCGTCGATGCAGGCGACGGCGATGCGCCCGAGTGCCGGGCCGTTCGCGGCGGTGGCGCGGGCGGCGGGGTGGTGGGCGAGCGCGGCCAGCACCCGCTCGTTGACGGCGGTGGCGGTGTGCTCCTGCGTCACGGTGATCTGGTTGCTCTCCCACTCCAGGCCGACGCGGGCCTGTACGGGGGCGACCACGCCCAGCAGCAGGGCTTCCAGCGAGATGTCCTGGTCGAGCGCGGCGAGCGCGGCGTCCGTGGCGGCGTACTCGTCGCCGGCGACGGCGGCGTTCCAGAGTTTTTCGCGCCAGGCGGAGAGTCCGTCTGCGTGCGTCATGCGGTGAACCTTCCCCGTCCGTGTCCTCCGACCGCGCTCAGATGTGCCCCGCGCGGCGCGGTGATGGCGATGACGGCCATGTCATCGCGGTCGCCACCTCCTACCCACTGGGAGGACAACATCTCCACACGTTCGGTGATCGCCTCGGGCGGCATGCCGCCGCACTGCCGCAACTCCTCCTGCAGCCGCTCGTCGCCGAACATCTCGGCGCCCAGCGGGCCGCCCATGGCCTCGGTGATGCCGTCGGTGTAGAGCAGGCAGGTCTCGCCCGGTTCGAGGACCACGGTGTCGGTGACGCTCGTGACGCGGTCGAGCATGCCGATGAGGGTGCCCTTGGTGCTGGCCACGTCGACGCGCCCGTCGCCGCGTACGACGAGCGGCGGCGCGTGGCCGGCGCTGGTGACGCGGAGCGAGACGCGGTTGCCGGCCCGCTGGATCGAGGCCAGGACGAGCGTGACGAAGCGGGAGCGGTCGCCGCCCTTGATGAGAACGCCGTTGAGCAGTTCGAGCATGCGCTGATGGTCGCCGGCCATCGGCAGCAGGGCCTGCAGGGTGTGCCGGATCTTGCCGGTGAGCACGGCTGCCTCCAGGCCCTTGCCGGCCACGTCGCCGAGCACCACCAGCGACTCCTGGCCGGGCTCGGCGGGCGGGTGGAGGTCGTAGAAGTCGCCGCCGACGCGGGCGGTGTGCTCCGAGGGACGGTAGCGGGCGGCGACCTCGACGCCGTGCAGGCTCCGCACGCGGGGCGGCAGGAGCTCGCGCATGAGGGTCTCGGTGATGTCGGCCTGCTCGGCGTACAGGCGGGCGGCCGACATCGCGGCCCCCGCGCGGGCCGCGAACAGCCGCGCGAAGACCTCCTCGCCGTCGGAGAAGCACGCCTGGCCGCTGCCGCGCAGCAGCACGAGCGCCCCGGCCGGGACGCCGTGGCCGGGCAGTGCGGTCACCACCATCGAGCCGATCTCGCCGAGCCCGTCGCGGGTCAGCCAGCCGGGGGCGGTGGCGGGGTCGATCCAGCGGGAGGGCAGGGGCGGGTAGCCCTGCAGCGCCTCGGCGAGACCGGGCACGGCCTCGGGATCGACGGCCAGCTCCTCCCGGACGACGACGCCGTCCGGCCCGCAGTACGCGATGGGGTGCCTGCGCCGGTAGGGCGGCAGGATGACCAGCGCGGCGTCGGCCAGGTGGCGGGCGGCCAGCCGGGCGGTCACCTCCAGGCAGCGGTCGAGGTTGAGCGAGGACAGCAGCTCGCTGGAGGCCTTGTCGAGGAACGACGTCCGTTCGCGTTCGAGGTGCAGGGCCTGGGTGGCGCGTTCGAGGTCGGTGGCGTCGGCCAGCCACCAGACGATCGCGTCGCCGTCGCGGACCGGACGCGCCTCGAACGTGGCCGCCCCGATGGGACCGCGCACACCGTCGGGAAGAGCAGTGTCCGGAGGAGCGCCGTCGGAGGGAGCGACGTCGAAGGGATGGGTCGCGAAGTCGTGGGCGTGGGAGAGCCAGTCGGGAGCGCTGTCCGCCAGTGCCGCGCCGGGGACCGCCTCGGGCAGCAGCCGCAGCGCCGCGTCGTTGGCCTGGGCGATGACACCTGCGGTGTCCACCACCAGAACCGGGTAGGGGGCGGCGCGCCACACGGCCCCGGTTTCGTCCTGCCCCGGACTGCTCGTCAGACCTCTCAAAACAACGAGCCCGCCGCGACGGGCTCTGCCTCCCTGAATCATGGTTGCTTATGCACCTTCTTCTCTCCACTGTAGCCGAGGCTCGCCCACCGCCCCAGCCGCGGACGGCCCGGCCGAGCGTCCCCGACCGGCCGTCTCCAGTGGTTTCCAGTCGTTTCCAAGGAACTGCGGCCAGGGTCTGACCGGTCAGGCAGAACGCAGTCGGCGGACGGGGAGAAGATGGGCGAGACGAGGACCCGGTCGGTTCTGGGCAGGACGGGGGCGACGCTCGTCCTGAGCGCGGTGCTCGGTTGCGCGGCGGGCCCCGCCGACGCGGCCGACGCGACCGTCGGCGCGGCGGCCTATGTCGTGCGGGGCAAGGTGGTGAACTCGGCCGGTCGGCCGGTCCAGGGCGCCAAGGTCGTGGTGAAGGACCGGCGCTACTACAACAGCGACATCGTGCTGCACAGCGACGGCAACGGCCTCTATCGCACGCAACTGCCCCGCGAGCCGTCGTCCTGGCTGGTCAGCGCCTCGGTGACGCGGCAGTTCCACGGACGGCAGTACACCTTCGACCTTGAGCCCTCCTCGACCGGTTCCGTCCGGGCGAGCGCCGGCGGCGTGCGGAACTTCACCTGGCGCGTCACCGGCAGGCGGCCGGGCGCCGACGGCCGCTTCTACGGCGGCCTGGTCGCCACGAACCTCTGGTTCGACAACCTTCCGGAAGACGTCGACCAGGAGAACGTACGGCTGACGATGACCCCGGTCGGCCCGCTGATCGACGGCAGCGAGGGCAAGGTCGTCTCCGGTCGCCGACCGGTCTACACCGACAGCGGCTGGGCGGTGGTCGACGTGCCCCTGGGGCGGTACCGGATCGCCGCGACTTACCGCTCGGCCACCAGCGGCAAGGTCTACCCGCTTCAGGTGAAGCTGACCGGCTCCGCCTCCTTCGGCCCGCAGGTCACCGCAGACTTCGAGCAGAGCGGGACCAACCAGCGGATCAGGCTGGAGGTCAGGTTCGGCTGAACCGGCCGAGTCGCGGAGAACCTCGATGGAGGCTGAACCGGCCGAGCCGCGGAGAACCTCGATGGACATGGACGACCACCAGGAGCCGGGCGCCGGCCCGAGCTCGCGTTCGCGTGCGCGGGTGGCCGCCGGCCTGCTCGTCCTGGCGGCGGTCGCGGTGGCGGGCGCGCTGGTCGGCGGCCTCGGGCACTACGTGCTGCTCGACCGGCCGCTCCTGCTGGGGACGCTGGCGGCGAGCCTGGTCGTCGTCTCGGGGGCGCTCGCCTTCGGCGGCGGTCCGCGCGGGCCCGTCGTCGCGCTCGTGATGATCTGGGCGGTGGCCGGACCGGCCGGTCTCGTGACCGGCATGCGGGTGCATTCCACCATCCCCGGCCCGGACGGCAGCGGGCTGGAGGTGCGGGTGCTGTCCGACGACTGGATCGTCCCCGACTGGAGGCTCGTGGTCCGCAGGAACGACGGCCTGCTGACACGCGAATGGCCCTTGACGGAGGGCTTCACCGCCGGACCCGACGACGGCCTGCCCAGGGTGACCTGGCTCGACCCCGCCCACGTACGCCTGGACGACCGGCCGGGGGACGACCGGGAGTGGTGGCGCGGGCAGACGGTCACCCTCGACCGCCGCTCCGGACGTCCCCTTCAGCCGGTAGACCCCAAGGGCGGCTGAGACGCGAAGGGCAGACAGGGCGGGCGGCGTACCGGTATAATGATCATGCATCCCGGCGGGCAGGCGCTCCCCGGGATCTTGCGTTTCATGCCTTCCTCACCTCATCGCGCGCTGCTCGCCGCGGCCGTCCCGCTCTTCCTGTCCATGAGCGCCGGGATCGTCGCCCAGCTCATCACCACCTCCCTCCTCGGCCGCCAGGCCACGGCCCAACTGGCGGCCTTCGCGCTGGTCAACGCGGTGCTCACGCCCGTGACGGCCGCGGTGTCGGGTGGTCTGCGGGGGATGGTGCCGTTCGTCGCCGCCTGCCGGGACCGTCCGGCGGAGGCGCTGCTCGTCCTGAAGGACGCGCGGTGGCTCACCGTCGGCCTCGGCACGGCCGGCGCGGGCGTCATGCTCGGCGTCCCGTTGATCGCGCGGCTCGGCGGGGCGCCCGGCGAGGTGGTGGCCGAGTTCGGGGCGTTGCCGCCGCTGCTGGCGCTCCAGGTGTTGCTGTACTCGGCGGGCAGCGGCGCCGGCGGCGTGCTGGTCGCGCTCGGGCGCGGTCGCCTGGTGCTCTGGTCCAGCCTGTCCAGCACGGCCACGGGGGTGGTGCTGCATCTCGTCCTGGTGCCGCGGATGGGCGTCCAGGGCAGCGGGGTGGCGCTGGTGGCGTCCACCGCCATGGCCGTCGCCGTGTCCAACACGCTGCTGCTGCGCCTGCCCGAGCTGGGCGGGCGGTCGTCGTGGCCGGGCCGGCCGCGGTGGCGGGAGATCCTGCGGATGGCGAGGGTGGGCGTCCCGATGTCGGCCACGCTCGTCGTGAAGTTCGCGGTCATGGGCGGCGTGACGTACGCCGCCGCGCGGACCGGGGCACAGGGGGCGGCCGCGCACGCCATCCTGCTGTCGCTGCACGGATTCCTCGGGCTGGCCGGCGTCGCGGTCGCGCAGGCCGCGACGCCGGAGATCGCCAGGGCGGCCCTGCCGGGCGAGGCCCGCAGGCTCAACCGGGCGGCGCTGACGATCGCCGCCGCCGGTGTGCTGGCCGGCGGGCTGGTGCTGGTCATCCTGGGGGAGGCGGTGCTCGGGCTGTTCACCTCGGACGCCGCCGTGCTCGCCGTCGCCGTCGGCCTGGTACCGCTGTCGGTGGTGCACGCCCTGGCCGACCACTGCGCGATCGTGATGTCGGCCGGGCTGACGGCGCTCAGGCGGTCGTCCTGGACGCTGGGGTCGGCCGTTCTCGGGAACGGCCTGGTGGCGTCCGTGGCGGGGCCGGCGGCGGGGGCGTGGGGGCTGCGGGGCCTGTGGCTGGCGTTGATCGCCGGTTCGCTGCTCGTCGTCGTGACGCAGACGGCCGGTTTCCTCCGGTTCAGCGCGCGCGAGCCCGGTCGACGTCGGTGCGACCCCTGAAGAAGGGGAAGGGGGCTCCGGCGGGCGGAGCCCCCTTGTGTCAGGTGCGGTCCTGGGTCAGGACGCTGGACAGGAAGGCCCTGGTCCGCTCGTGCCCCGGGTTGGCCAGCAGCTCGGCCGGCGGGCCGCTCTCGACCACGACGCCGTCGGCGAAGAAGGCCAGCCGGTCGCCGACCTCCCTGGCGAAGGCGATCTCGTGGGTGACCACGACCATCGTCATGCCGTCGGCGGCCAGGCCACGCATGACCTCCAGCACCTCGTCCACCAGCTCGGGGTCGAGCGCGGACGTGGGCTCGTCGAACAGCATCAGCTCCGGGCTCATCGCCAGTGCCCTGGCGATGGCGACCCGCTGCTGCTGGCCGCCGGAGAGCTGGTGGGGCCGCTTGTGCGCGTGCGCGGCCAGGCCGACGCGCTCCAGGTGTTCCATCGCGGTCGCCCGGGCCCGCTCCGCCGGGACGCCGAGGACGTGGACGGGGGCGCAGGCCACGTTCTCCAGGGCGCTCTGGTGGGCGAACAGGTTGAACCGCTGGAACACCATGCCGATCCGGCGGCGGAAGACGGCGAACTCCTTGGGCGTCCACGGCCGGTAGCGGCCCTCGCGCAGGCTGTGCCCGACCTCCTCGCCGAGCACCCGCAGGCTGCCGCCGAGCACCGGCTCCAGCCCGTTGACGCAGCGCAGGAAGGTCGACTTGCCCGATCCGGACGGCCCGATCACGCAGCTCACCTCGCCCGGCGCGACGGTGAAGTCGACGCCGTTGAGCACCTGCGTGTCGCCGAAGCCCATGCGCACGCCCGTGGCGTGCACGACGGGGCTCACGCCGCCGCCTTCGGCAGGATCCGGGCCGCCAGCCCGCCGCCGCGGACCAGCCGTACGGCCTCGGTGCCGAACCGGCGTTCCAGGCGGCCCTGGAGGAAGGTCGCGACGGCGGTCATCAGCATGTACCACAGGCTCGCCACGATGAGCAGCTCCATGATCAGGTTGTTGGCCTTGTAGATCTGGCTGGCGTTGGTCATCAGGTCGTGCCCGGCCACCACGTAGACCAGCGAGGTGGTCTTCAGCATGGAGATGAACTCGTTGCCGGTGGGCGGGATGATGATCCGCAGCGCCTGCGGCAGCACGATCACGCGCATCCGCTTGGCCGGGGTCATGCCCAGCGCGTACGCGGCCTCGGTCTGGCCGTGGTCGACGGCCTGGATCCCGGCCCGTACGGTCTCGGCGAAGTACGCCGCCAGGTTCAGCCCGAGCCCCAGCATGGCCGAGGTGAAACCGGTCATCACCTCGTTGGTGTCCCACTTGACGCCGATCATGGTGAACGGCACCTTGAGCACCAGCTCGGGGAACAGGAAGGCCAGGTTGTACCAGAAGATGAGCTGCACCAGCACCGGCGTGCCGCGGAAGAACCAGATGTAGAGCGTGGCCAGCCCGCTGAGCACCGGGTTGTGCGACAACCGCATGATCGCCACGGCGACGCCGAGCACCAGTCCCAGCACGGTCGCCAGCACCGAGATCTCGATGGTGACCCAGACCCCGGCGAGGATGCGGTCGTTGAACAGGTAGTCGGCGACCTTGCCCCAGTCGAGGCGCGGGTTCACCACGACCAGGTAGACCAGCCAGCCGGCGATCGCCGTCACGACGGCCGCGGCCAGCAGGCGGCCCCAGTGGCGCGTCCTGGCGACCGGGACGTGCTCCCCGGACGGCCCGGTGAAGGGCTCCGTGCGCATGGTCACTTACCGCCGTTGACGACAGCGGACTGGACGGCCAGCTTGTCCAGGTTCCACGCCTTCAGCAGCTTGGCGTACTCGCCACTGGCGATGAGGGAGTCGAGCGCGCCCTTCACCGAATCGACGAGCTCCTTGTCGTCCGGCTTCATGCCGATGCCCCACGGGCTCTCGGTGCCCTCCAGGGCCATCGCCTCGACGTCCAGCTTGGGGTCGGCGGCCTTGCTGGCGGCCACCACGTAGTCGGTGATGGTGGCCTGCGCCCGCCCGCCGGTGACCTGGATCAGGGCCTCCTGGTCGCCGGGGAACTTCAGGATGTTCACGGCCGTCTTGCCGGCCTTCTTGCAGTCGGCGTCGTAACCCTCGGCCAGCTCCATGGACGAGCCGTTGTCGACGACGGAGACCGTCTTGCCGCACAGGTCGGCCGGGCCGCTGATCTTGGCCGGGTTGCCCTTCTTGACCAGCAGGCCGGCGCCGGCCTGCACATAGTCCACGAACGTGACCTGCTTCTGCCGCTCCGGCGTGTCGCTCATCGAGGAGATGACGAAGTCGTAGCGGCCGGTGAGCACGCCGGGGATCTGGGAGTTGAACTCCTCGTCGGAGATGGTCACCTTGGCGCCGAGCTTCCTGGCGATGGCCCTGGCCAGCGCCGGGTCGAAGCCGATCGCCGTCTTGCCGTCGCTGGCGTACAGCTCCATGGGCGGGTAGCCGACGGAGGTGACGACCTTCAGGCCCTGCGTCTTCAGGCGGGCGGGCGCCTTGGCGGCGAGAGCCTGGTCCGGGGTGATGGCGTTGATCACGTCGGCCGCCTTCTCCTCGGTGGGGGCCTGGTCGAGCGTGACCGCCGCCGCGCCGCCGTCCGCGGGGGCGGCGTCGCCGCCGCCGTCCAGGGACTGGGCGCCGCAGGCGGTGGTGGCGGCCAGCAGCGCGCCGGCGGCGAGGGCGGAGAGAGTGCGGATGTTCACGAGGGGGTGCTCCTTCAGGATCGCTGCCAGCGGACTTCGCCGCCGACGACGGTGGTGAGGACCTGGGTGCGCAGCACCGCCTCCGGCGGCTCCAGGTACGGGTCGGTGTCCACGGCGATGAAGTCGGCGAGCATGCCGGGCGCGAGCACGCCCTTGCGGTCCTGCTCGCCGGCCGCGTAAGCGGCGCCGAGGGTGTGCGCGGTGATCGCCTCGGCCATGCTCAGCCGCTGCTCGGGCTGCCAGCCGCCGGCCGGCGTGCCGTCCTGCCGGGTACGGGTGACCGCGGCGTACAGTGCGGCCCACGGGTCGGGGCTCTCCACCGGCGCGTCGGAGCCGAAGGCCAGCGCGACCCCGGCGTTGAGCATGCCTCGCCAGGCGTAGGAGGCCAGGTCGTGGCCGGCGAGCAGCGAGTCCACCAGGGCGATGTCGGTGGTGCAGTGCACCGGCTGCATCGAGGCGACGACGCCCAGCCTGGCCATCCTGGTCAGGTCCTGGGGGCGCAGGTGCTGGGCGTGCTCGATGCGGTGCCGCAGGCCGGCGGTGGTCCCGATCGCCTCGTAGGCGTCGAGGACCAGCCGGTTGGCGCGGTCGCCGATGGCGTGCGTGGCGACCGCGATGCCGGCCGCCGCCGCCTTGCTGAAGATCCGTACGAGGTCTTCGTACGGGGTGACCGCGATGCCGGTGTTGTCGTGCTCACCGGCGAACGCCTCGTGCATGTGGCAGGTGTGCGAGCCGAGCGCGCCGTCGCTGAACACCTTGACCGGCCCGGTGCGGACCCAGTCGTCGCCCTGGCCGGTGCGGCGGCCCTCGGCGATGGCGGCATCCAGAGCGACCGTCGGGATCGCCTTGTGCACGCGGATCTTCAGCTCGCCGGCGTCGCGCAGCTCCAGGTAGGCGGCCCGGCAGTCCTCGCCGTCGATGTCGTGCACGCTGGTCAGCCCGAACGACAGCAGCTCCTCCTGGCCGGCGCGCAGCCGGTCGCGCAGGTCGCCGGAGACCATGAGAGCGCGCAGCGGGTAGGAGGCGGACTCGCGCAGGATGCCGGTGGGCTCTCCGTACGCGTCCCTGACGATCTCGCCGCCGACCGGGTCGGGGGTGGAGGCGTCGATCCCGGCCATCCGCAGGGCGGCGGAGTTGGCCCAGACGGTGTGGCCGTCGACGTTGGGCAGCGCCACCGGCAGGTCGGGGCAGACCGAGTCGAGGGCCTTGCGGTCGGGCTGGACGGGCGGGTTCCAGATGTTGCTGTTCCACCGGCCGCCGAACAGCCAGGCACCCGGCCGCAGGGTCGCCGCGTGCTCGGCCACCTTGGCCAGGGCCTCGTCCAGGGAGCGCACGTCGCGCAGGTCGACCGCGCCGAGGCTCTGGGCGTACTGGGCCGTGTGGATGTGCGCGTCGTACAGGCCGGGCAGGACGGCGGCGCCGTCGAGGTCCACCAGCTCGGCTCCCGGGCCCGCCGCCGCGCGCACGTCGGCCTCGGTTCCGACGGCGACGATCAGCTCGCCGTCCACGGCCATGGCCTGGGCGGCGGGGGCGCCGTTGGTGCCGGTGCGAATGGTGGCGTTGCGGTATACGCGCATGTCATGGATCTCTCAGGGGTTTCGGGTGGGGTGGTGCGGCTCACTGTAGAAGTGGCGGAAAGAAGTAGGAAGCGATATAAACACGACATTTAGCAGCGCTGAGAGCAAGGAACGCTTATGCTCAAGCCAGAACATCTGCGCACACTGCGTGAGGTCGTGCGTCTGGGGTCGTTCGCGGCGGCGGCGAACCGGCTCGGTTACACCTCCTCGGCCGTCTCCCAGCAGATGGCCGCGCTGGAGCGGGAGACCGGCGTGCGGCTGTTCGACCGCTTCGCGCACAGCGTGCTGCCGACCAGCGCGGCGGAGGTGCTGGCCAGGCAGGCCGAGACCGTGCTGGCCGACATCGAGCGCATGGTGGCCACCGTCCAGGCGGTCCACCGCAACAGCGAGCCGCAGATCCGGCTCGGGCTGTTCCCCAGTTTCACCGACGTGCTGGCCGGCGTCATGCGGGAGATGGAACCGGAGGACCGGGCCGGGATCCGGCTGTCGGTCGCCGAGTCCTCGCAGCTCATCGCCCGTCTGGGCAGCGGCGGCGAGATGGACGCCGCGGTGGTCTACCAGGTCGGCAACAGCGGGCTGTCCTGGCCGTCGGTGCTGACCAGGCGGTGGATCGCCGAGGACCGGTACCGGCTCGTCCTGCCCGGGCTCTGGCCGGACCTGTCGCCGTACCGGGCCGAGCAGCTCGTGGACCTGCCATGGATCATGCACCATCCGGCCAGCAGCGACGCCACCCTCTTCGAGGCCCTGTTCGCCCACTGGAGCCTGCACCCGCGGGTGGTCTGCCACTCCGACGACTTCAAGATCACCCTGTCGCTGATCGGTGCGGGCGTGGGCGCGGCCCTCGTCCCCGACCTTGCGCTGCGCGGCCACGGCGAGGACGTCGTGGTGGTCGACGTGCCGTGGCTCAACATCAGCCGGAGCATCTTCACGCTGGTCCACCCCGACCGCGAGACCGCCCGCCTGCAGTGGCTGCTGGACGAGCTGACCGTCTGAACCGCCCCTCGACGCGGCCGGGGCCCATCTGCCAGCATGTGCCGGATCATCCCCCCGGGCCGCGGCCACCTGGCGTCGCCGTGCCCGCGCAAGGCTAAGGAGATCTTCCACCGTGGAACGCGAGGCGGCGATCGCCCAGTCCGCCGAGGCAATCCGCCTCCACAGCGGGCACCACATCCTCATCGAGGCCGGCCCCGAGCCCGTCCTCGACCGCCTCGGGCGCGACGACCGCGGCACACCGGACGGCCCCCTGCGGAACTGGACGTACGTCGTCAAGGACATGATCGACGTGGCCGGCCTGCCCACCACCCGCGGCTCCGCCCTGTACGGCGCCGAACCCGCCCTGGCCGACGCCCGCTGCGTCGAACTGCTGGACGAGGCCGGCGCGCTGCTGGTCGGCAAGGCGAACCAGCACGAGTTCGCCTGGGGCGTGACCAGCGAGAACCCGCACTGGGGCGACGTGGGCAACCCGCGCCACCCGCACCTGACCCCCGGCGGTTCGAGCGGCGGCACCGCCGCGGCGCTCGCGGCCGGGATCGCCCGGTTCGGGCTCGGCACCGACACCGGCGGCTCGGTGCGCATGCCCGCCGCCTGCTGCGGCGTGGTCGGTCTGCGCCCCCGCTCGGGGGCCGTGCCCGCCGCCGGGGTGGCGCCGCTCGCCCCGGCCTTCGACGTGGTCGGCCCGATGACCACGTCGGTCGCCGACTGCGCCCGCGTCTGGCAGGCGCTGACCGGCGGGGCCGTCGAGCCGCCCGACTCGCTGGCCGGGCTGGTCGTGGGCGTCGCGGAAGGCTGCGGCCAGGCCGGCGACTTCGCCGAGCTGGGCGCGCGGCTGCGCGAGGTGGCCCTGCCCGCAGAGGTGCTGGAACCGTACTGGACGATCGTGGGGGCGCAGGCGCGCCGGACGCACGAGGGCACCTTCCCCGAGTGCGCCGCCCGCTACAGCCCCGGGGTGCGGGCCAAGCTGGCCGCGGCCGGCGGCGTCGGCCACGAGGAGTACCGGCGGGCCGTCGAGCGGCTGGCGGCGCTGCGGGCCGCGTTCGTGGCCGCCATCGAGGGGATCGACCTGCTGGTCATGCCGACGCTCGGCGCGCCCGCGCCCCGGGTCGGCTGCGACGAGGCCCGGGTGCGCGGCGAGGTCGGCCGGATCACCGCGACGGTGTCGGCGCTCGGCCTGCCCGCCCTGGCCGTCGGCGACCTGCAGCTCGTCGCCACGAGCGAGGCCGCCGTGCTGCGGGCGGCGATGTGCAGGGAGGCCCGCGGCGGGACGATCCCCGAGCCGCGCTGATCCTCAAGGATCCGCTGGTCAGGACGCCCGGGGCAGGCTCCACGGATCCACCGGCACCACCTCGGCGCACCGGCCGTACGGGTCGAGCAGCCGCCCGTACAGCTTCGACTGGCGCAGCACGATCTGCCGGTCGGCCACGGTCACGTGCGGGAAGCGCTCCTCCAGCCGCACCACCAGCGGATGCAGGTCGGCCACGCCGTGCAGGCCCACCGTCAGCAGCATGTTGCGCGGCCCGGCGAGCGCCGCGCACGTCCGCGTCTCGGGCCAGCCGAGCAACGCCCGGCCGGTCTCCTCCAGCAGCGCGTCGGGCATCCGCAGCCACAGCAGCGCGGCCGAGTGCCAGCCCGCGTGCGAACGTGCCAGGTCGCAGCGGAAGTCGAGGTCGCCGGTGGCCACCAGCCTGGTCAGCCGGCGCTGCACCGTGCGCTCGGACGTGCCCACCGCCCTGGCCAGCTCGGCGTAGGGCGCGCGGCCGTCGGGGAGCAGGGCGGTGAACAGCCGCCGGTCGATCTCGTCCATCTCCCTGGTCGACTCCGGCGCGGCCGGCCGCCTGGCCAGGGCGGCGGCGGTGCGCGGCGGCAGCACCCGCAACCGCCAGCGGCACGACGCCTCGAACACCCGCGTGGCGACGTGCGTGCGGACCTTGGCCACGCCCGGCACCCGGGGCAGCGCGGTGAGCACGTGGTCGGCCAGGGCCGGCATCGACGGGGCCACCGCGATCACGAACAGGTCGTGCCCGGCGGCGACGTGCTGGACGGTGATCAGATGGCGCTCCCGCGCCAGCGCCGCCGCGACCTCGGCCGCCGCGCCCGCCGCGCAGTCGATCTCCAGGAACGCCATGCTCAGCGCGTGCATCTGGCGGGGGCCGAGGGCGACCGTGGTCCACGCCTCGCCGGTGCTCGTGAGCCGCTGCCAGCGCCGCGCCGCCGTCACCGGGTCGGCCCCGACGGCCGCCCCCACCTCCACCCAGCTCGCCCGCGGACTGATCTGCAGGGCGTCGATGAGCTCGAGGTCGGACTCGGCCAGCAGCGACGGCGGCTGCACGCCGGAATCCTGCACGGATCCTCCCTCGATGTCTGATTACTGCGTTCCAGCGGTCGGGACACCCTATACCGGGATCCTGGGCCCGACCGCCGTCAGGCGGAGTCACAGGAAAGGGAGACCCGCGGATGACCTCGCTCGGCCGGGCCAGGATGGTCGGCGTGCTGGGCGGCATGGGCCCGGCCGCCACCGTCGACTTCTACGGCAAGCTCGTGGAGGAGACCTCCGCGACCGGCGCCGCCGGCGACCAGGAGCACGTGCCGGTCGTCATCTGGGGCGACCCCCGCGTCCCCGACCGGTCGACGAGCCTGCTCGGGCAGGGTGCGGACCCGACCCCGCAGTTGCGGCGCGGCGTCGAGGCGCTCGGACGGGCCGGGTGCGAGGTGCTGGCGGTGCCGTGCAACACCGCGCACGCGTTCGTGCCGCGCCTGGCCGAGGAGGCCGGGCTGGAGCTGGTCAGCATCGTCGAGGTCACCGCCGCCGCTCTCGCCGCCGACGGCGTCCCCGCCGCCGGGCTGCTGGCCACCACCGGCACGCTCCGCGCCGACCTGTACGGCCCCGCGCTGCGACGGCACGGCGTGACCCCGGTCGAGCCGGACGAGCCCGGCCAGCGCGAGGTCATGGCCGCCATCGCCGCCGTCAAGGGCGGCCGTGCCGGCCGGGAGCACGCCGACGCGCTGGCGGCCCAGGCCCGCTCGATGGCCGCGCGCGGCGCGCGGCGCGTGGTGGCCGCGTGCACGGAGGTGCTGCTCGCCCTGGACCCCGCCACGGTCCCGGTCCCCGTCGTGGATCCCGCCCGCCTGCTGGCCCGCGAGGTCGTCCGCGTGGCGCTGGCCATTCGCGCCTGAGCCGGCGTCGGTTCACTCCCGCCCCTCAAGTCACATCCAAGCCACTTCCAAACGCCGGATGGTGGGCTTGGCGCATGAGCTGAGGACGTGTCCGCACGTCCGCGAGCCGGGGGGCTCGCAGCTCGATGTGAAGGGAGGTATCGACCATGAGCAAGAAGATCGTGAGTCTGGACGATCTGGGTGACGAACTGGCGGTGATCGACGAGGCCGATCTCGGCCTCGTCGCGGGCGGCATGCGGATGCAGCGCTGCTACGGCACCAACGGCAACCCGCCCACCGACTGGGTCTCCGACTACTGATAGAGACGATTCGCGGTCGCGTGGGAGGGAGCGTGCCTTCCTCCCACGCGGCTGGGGGGACACGTGCTACTGATTCTGAGCGAGCCCGGCGACGCGACCGTGGACCTGGTCCTGCCCAAGCTGAAGGCCCGGGGCGCGGACGTCCTGTGGTGGGATCCGGGCGAGTACCCGTCCGCCGCCCGGCTGACCGCGCGCTTCGGTGCGGACGGTGAGGAACTGGTCCTGACCAGGGACGGGCAGATCTTCGACCTCTCCGGCACGACGGCCGTCTGGACCCGGCGCCCCGGACGCCCGCGCGCCGCGGACGACGTCACCGCGGGCGACCTCCGCGCGCGGGTGGACGAGCTGTCGGAGTGGTTCACGGACGGCTTCTGGGACCTGCTGGACGCGCGCTGGCTGCCGGCCCGCCAACCGGTGCTGCGCAGGGCGCACAACAAACTGGTCCACCTGGCCCTGGCCCGGCGGCTGGGCTTCGCCGTGCCGCGGACCGTGATCACCAACGACCCGTCCGAGCTGGTGCCCGCCTACGAACACGCGGACGGGCGGCTGATCGCCAAGGCGATGGAGCACACCCTGTTCGAGATCGACGGCGGCGCGCACGCCGTCTACACGACCGTGGTCACCCGGCGGTCACTCGGCGGCCGGGGGCGGATCGGCCACGAGCCGGTCATCCTCCAGCCGTACGTGCCCAAGGCGGTGGAGCTGCGGGTCACCGTGGTCGGACGGCAGGTGTTCTCCGCCGAGATCGCCTCCCAGGACTCGCCGCGCACCCGCGACGACTGGCGTCACTACGACTTCGCCCGCGCCCGCCACAGCGTGCACCACCTGCCGGACGACGTCGCCCGCCGCTGCGTCGACCTGGTCGCCGCGCTCGGCGTGTCCTTCGGGGCGATCGACCTCATCCTCACCCCCGACGGAGAGTACGTCTTCCTGGAGATCAACCCCAACGGCCAGTGGGCCTGGATCGAAGACCTGACCGGCCTGCCCATCAGCGACGCCATCGCCGACTGGCTCACCGCCGGAGAAACGGACGCGCAATGACTCAGCTCTCCCTCGGGCCGGCCCTCGAAAGCGGCGTGAACCTGCTGCGCGGGCTGACCCGCCGGCGTTCGGCCGTGGAGGAGGCCCGCCGCACCGCCGCCGCCTGGGCCCAGGCGCACCCGCGGCTCGGCGCCCAGCTCGTGACCAGCCCGCGTCCCGGCTCGCCGGTCGTCGACTACGACCTGCTGCTCGACCACCCGTCGGGCGGCACCATCATGCTCGGCGTGCAGGCCGAGGACGGCACGTCCTGGCTGGTCGACCACTCGACCCACTGGGCCGCCGGTTTCGTGCTGACCGTGGACGGGACGCACGTGTCGGTGTCCGAGGCGATGCTCATGCTGCGTTCGCTGGCGCGTCCCGGGATGTCGCCGCAGGAGGAGCTGGTGCGGTTCTGCGTGCTGCGCAACGCCGCTGAGCGGGAGGAGGTCGGCCTGGCGGACGTCCAGGCCGCCGCGGACGGGTTCCGCAGGCGGCGCGGCCTGCTCGGCCACGACACGATGGCGGCGTGGCTGGACCGGATGGGCATGAGCGCCGAGGCGTTCCACGACCACATGACCATGACCGCCAAGGACCAGCGGTTCCGCGGCCGGAAGCGGGCCGAGCTGGCTCCCGCGTACCTCGACCGCCATCGTGACCGGTTCGCGCGGGTCCGGGCGGCCTGGGTGCTGTCGGACGACCCGGTCGAGGCCGCCGAGCTCGACGGGCCTCTCGCCGGCCGCTGGGACCTGCGGCTGACCAGGGCCCGGACGTGGGCGGGCGAGCTGCCCGTACCGCTGCGGGAGGTGCCGGCCGGTGGCGCCGCCGGCCCGGTCCCCTTCGCGGAGGGCTTCCTGACCGGCCAGGTCGTCGAACGGCAGGAGGCCGTGGCGGACGCGGCCACGCTGAAGGCCGCCGGCGAGGCCGCCTTCGAGGAGTGGCTGACCGGCGCCGCCCGGGAGGCCCGGATCACCTGGCACTGGCTCTGACGCGTCCGGCGCCCTCAGCGCCGGACCATTTGAAGTGATTTATCCGGGCATGTCGGTGCCTTCGGGTACTGTGCCGCACGTGCGGCGGATGATCACCTCTCGGGGCTTGTGGTGGGCGCTCGCGGCGGCGGCCGTGGCGGTGGCGGCGGTCGGGTTCCTCCGCCGCTCGCGAACGCCGTACCCCGCCCCGCCCGGCGAGCGTCCGGCTCTGGAAGGACCGCCTCCCGAGCGGGACGCTCCGCCGCCGTGGCCGCCCGTCCCGATCCTCGGCACGCCGACGAAGGCGGACGTCGAGCGCTACGCCACCAGACCGGCCGGCTTCTTCGACCACCCCGCCGTCGCCGCCTTCCTCGCGGAGCGGCAGCCCCTCGACGGCCCCACCCGGCGGCGGCTGAACCGCTGGGCCGCGGTGGCACTGGCGGTCGTCCTGCTGGCCGGGAGCGCGCAGGTCCTGGAGTGGGCGGTGTTCTCCAAGGGCGGCTACCCGGCCGAGGAACACTTCGGCGGCTGCGCCCCGGCCTACGCGAACGCCGGCGTCCGCTGCGTGGTGGACCCGGACATCGAATGGGGACCGGCCGCGGAGCCGGTTCAGGCCGAGCAGCAGCACGCCGAGTCGCAGGAGCCGCCTGCCGCCCGGCAACCGGCCGCCGACGCCGACTGCACCCCCGGGACGGCCCAGCCGCACGTACGCGCGATCAACCCCGAGGTCACCCGCGCGGTGAACCGGCAGTGGCGGCGGATCGAGACGTGGCTGAAGGCCAACGCCCCCAAGAGCTACCGCACGCTCGGCGCGCCGGGAAGGGCGCGGACCATCGCGGTCGCCGAGGCGCAGACGGGCCTGTCCTTCCCCGACGACCTGCGGGCCTCGCTGCTGCGCCACAACGGTTCCGTCAACACCGAGGGCACCTGGCCCTTCGGCTTCCTGGGCAACGTGAACGCCACCATCCGCCAGATCCGCGACCACTGGCGCACCCTGTGCGAGATCGACGACACCGACGACTCGGACGACCCCCGCACCGAATGGTGGGACGGACGCATGATCCCCGTCGGCTACGACGGCATGGGCAACAGCCTGGTGATCGACTCCGTACGCCGCGACGTCGGCGAGACCGACCACGAGGGCAGCATGAGCTTCACCCCCGGCGGGATCCGCATCCGCTCCTACCACGCGCTGCTGAAGGCGACCGCCGACGCCCTGGAGACCGGCGGGACCGTCGGCTACTGGAAGCCCGAGGCGGTCATCGGCGAACTGGAGCGGACCATCCCCTGACCCACCCGCAGTCACCACCCGTCGACATCGCCGGCCGTGGGTGCCACGATGCGTGGATGATCGCTCCGCAGGCGACCACGCCGTCCGGGCGGCGCGTGGCCATGAGGCTGGTCCTGGCCGCCGTGGTGGGAGCCGCGCTCACCGTCGCTCTCCTCACCTGGGCCATCGTGATGCCGGTCCTCATCCCCTCGTCGCAGGCGCGCTACTGCGGCGAGTACACCGGCTGCGTCGGCTACCTCTTCCTGGTCTGGGAGTACGGCCGGTGGGTGGCGGTGGCCGCCGCCTGGCCGTTGTTGCGCCTCCTGCGGGTGCGACCGGCGTGGCGGGCCGCCCTGATGGCCGCGCTGTTCCTGGTGGCCGTCTGGCAGGTGGCGCTGGTGCTCCTCTCGGACGGCTCCGGCAGCGGCTTCGCCCTCATCATCCTCAGCGGCCTGATCGCCTACCCGGCGGCGGCCTGGACGACCATGCCGCACGTCGCCCGCGCCGTCCCGATCGTCGCCGCGGGCGTCGCCCTCGCGGTCTGCGCCGTCACCTGGCCGCTCGTTCAGTGAGGCGCAAGCGGGCACGCGGCCCGCTCCTAGTGATCGCCAAGACGCCCCCAAGTGCCTCCTGCGACCGTGAGTGCGCGACATTCACCACGACAGAGGGGGACGTTCCCAGATGAACGACTTCGAGACCGGCGCCCGCGAGCTCGACGACAACGAGCTCGCCGCCGTCACCGGCGGCATGTGGGCCAACTACGACTGGATGAACTACGACTGGCGCGACGCCGTCATCGACGCCCTGCCGTAACCACGCGGCACGCCGCCGGGGCCGCCCCACACAGGGGTGGCCCCGGCCTCGCGCCGGATCAGGGCCGGCTCATCGTCCGGATCACGACGGTCGCGGTCGCCGTGGCCACGAGGTCGCCGCCCGGGCCGAGGAGCTCCCCGGCGAGGAAGCACACGTCTCTGCCGCGCCTGACCACGCGCCCCCGCCCGACCAGCCGCCCGGGCCGCGCGGGACGCAGGAACTGCACATGGAGGTCGAGGGTCGGCGCGAACTGGTCCTCCGGCAGCGTCGCCACCAGCGCGGGCCCCAGCGTGTCGTCGAGCATCGCGGCCAGGAAGCCGCCCTGGACCACGCCGACCGGGTTGGCGAACTGCTCGCCCGCCCGGAACGCCACCTCGATCGTGCCCGCCTCCGGATCGACCTCGACGAGCTCCCAGCCGAGCAGTGCCGCCGCCGGCGGTGGCGGCACCCGCCCGGCAACCATGTCCCAGAACATTCCGCGCCTGTCCGCGTGCGTGGTCATGCCCGCCATTGAACAGCCCGCCACCGACAGTCCGGCGGCCATGGGGCTAGTCCCCGAGCTCGGCGAGGAAACCGGCGACCGGGCCCAGCGTGATCAGGCCGCTGCCCGCTCCGGCCAGCTCCGCCGCGGCGGGGGTGAGCGCCTGGCGGGCGCGGGCCGCCGCCCGCCGGTCGCCGACCGCGACGGCGGCTCTCGCCACCAGGCACCACATGGCCTCCATCAGCAGGTCAGGGGGCGGCTCCGGGATCCGGCCGACCGCCTCGGCGGCCTCCGCTCCGCGCCCTTCCGCCAGCAGGACGAGCGGCCGCACCCACGGCTCGTACGGCCCCCACTCCACGGCGCCTCCATCGGCCTCGCCCAGGATCGGCAGGCCGTGCCGCACCCGTACGGACAGCAGCGCGAGCGGCAGCAGCCCTCGCCGCAACCCCGGCATGCCGACGTCGTCCAGCCGGGCCGCGGCCGCCCGGTAGGCCGCCTCCTCCTCGGCCGCCGGCACCCGCCCGCCGGCCGCCTGCCGCAACACCCGGTACCCGTCGGTGAACACGCTGACCAGCGGCAGCTCGTTCCGTTCGGCCAGCCGGTCGGCGGCGGCCGCGTGCCGGTCGGCGGCGCCGAACTCGCCGAGCGCCCCCAGCGCCTGGACGCGCACGAGATGCCCCAGCACCTCGAACGTGACCAGCCCGTGCCGCGCCGACAACGCGACCAGCTCGGCCCCGATCCCGTCCCGGTAGGAGGCCAGCCCCGCCCGCTCGAACGCCTGCATGAACACCCCGTTGAGCGCGAACGCCAGCAGCGCCGGGTCGTCGAGGCGGCGGGCGATGCGCTCGGCCTCGGCGGCGGCCAGCGGGCCCCGGGCCGACCGGGTGCCGCGCGACTCGACGGCGATCGTGGCCAGCAGCCGCGCCCGCGCCGCCTCGGGCGCGCCGGGCGGCAGTCCGGCCAGGGCCCGTTCCGCCGCGGCGACGACCTGGGCCGCCTGCTCGGGGTCGTCCGACCGGGTCCAGATCGCCGGGACGTCGTAGGCGCCGATCACCCGGGCGGTCAGCTCCGGATCGCCCAGCTCCTCGGCCGCCGCGATGGCCGCCGTACGGTGCCCGCGTGCCGCCTCCAGGCCGCCGCCCCCGGTCACCGCGAGGTTGCGCAGCAGGCCGACCGTCGACTCCAGCCGCGCCCGGGCCCCGGCCCCCACCGTGCGGTCGTACGCCTCGGCCGCCTGCGCCCACACCCGGGCCGTGGCGTCGGCGGGGGCGGCGAGGCCGCGGTCCTGGTGCAGGATGTCCGACTCCAGGCGGCGCAGCCGGGGCCCGGGGTCCACGCCGAGGTGCTCGGCCAGGAGCGTCCGCGCCCGGCGCAGCACCGCCAGGGCGTCCCCCTGGCGTCCGGTGCGGTAGAGGGCGAGGGCGAGCAGCCGCCAGGCGTCCTCCCGCCAGGGGTGCTCGGCGACGTGCGAGTCCAGGTCGGGGACGGCCTCGGCGGCCCGGCCGAGCGCCAGTTGCGCCTCGGCCCGAAGCTCGACGGCGTGCAGCCGCAGCTCGGTCAGGCGGGCACGTTCGGCGCGCGCCCAGTGCTCGTCGGCGAACTCGGCGTAGGCCGGGCCGCGCCACCAGCCGAGCGCCTCCGCCAGCCGGGCCGGTTCCGGCGGGCCGGCGGTCACGGCCCGTTCGAAGCGCCAGGCGTCGACGGCGTCGGGATCGGCGCGCAGGGCGTACCCGGGGCCCTCGGTGACCAGCAGCCGGGCGGGGGCGCGCGGCGGGCGTGCGGGCTCCAGCGCCCGGCGCAGGGCGGCCACGAACGTGCGCACCGCGCCCACCGCGTCCGGCGGCGGATCGTCCCACAGGTCCGCCACCAGGCGCGTCACCGGGACGACGCGGCGCCGGGCGACGATCAGCCGGGCCAGCACGGCGCGGTGCCGCGGCCCCTTCAGCGGGATCGGCTCGCCCTCGTCGTCCCAGGCCGCCACCGGCCCCAGCACCCCGAACACGCCCCCCATCCTTCCTGCTCACCGGATGCTCATCCGCCCCCGGCACGCTGGGAACCGACCCGGTCACCCATCGAAGGAGGGCACCTCATGACCATCCCCGGATTCGACCACCGCCGCGTTCCCGTCGCCGACGGCGTCATGCTGCACGCGGCCGTCGGGGGCTCGGGCAGCCCGATCGTGCTGCTGCACGGCTTCCCGCAGACCCACCTGATGTGGCGGCACGTCGCCGCCGACCTGGCCGCCGACCACACCGTCATCTGCCCCGACCTGCGCGGTTACGGCGCCAGCGACAAACCGGCCGAGACCGGCCGAGACGTCTACTCCAAGCGGACCATGGCCGCCGACGTGGTGGCCCTGGCCGCGGCTCTCGGCCACGAGCGCTTCGCCCTGGCCGGGCACGACCGCGGCGCGCTGGTCGCCTTCCGCGCCGGCCTCGACCACCCGGCGGCGATCAGCCACCTGGCCTGCCTCGACGTGCTGCCGACCCTCGACATGTGGGACGTCATGCGTGGCGTCACCGCCGCCGTCGGCTTCCACCTCTACCTCATGGCCCAGCCGCCCGGCCTGCCCGAGCAGCTCATCGGCGCGAGCCCGGACGCCTTCTTCGGCCACTTCCTCGACCTGTGGACCAACGACCCGGCGGCGATCCCGGCCGAGGTACGGGCCGCGTACCTGGACGCCTGCCGGGCCGCCGTGCCGTCGATCGTGGCGGACTACCGCGCCTCGGCCGGGATCGACGTCGAGCACGACCGCGCCGACCTGGCCGCGGGCAACCGGCTGGGCATGCCGGTGACCGTGCTGCAGCAGGACTGGGGCGCCGCCCTCGGCTACGACGCCGCGGCGCTGTGGCGGGCCTGGGCGCCCGACCTGCGGCACGACACGGTCACATGCGGACATTTCATGGCCGAGGAGTCTCCCGCCGAGATCGCCCGGGCGCTCCGCGAGCTCATGGCCCGGTAGCCAGCTCTCCTGGTCAGGGGCAGTCTCGTAACTTAAAGTAATTGACATGTCACGGTAAGTTATTCGACAATGACAGCGCCAAATGAGGTCGTCCTTCCGGCGGGAAAAGTACGGGCCGGAAAGCCGAGTACGCGACGGAGTAGAGGCGCTCGCCAGCATGTTGCACGCATTCATCGTCGGGATGGGCAGGTCCGGCGCAGGGCTGCATCTGCCGTCCCTGGCCAAGGTGCGCGAGGCGGCCCCCGGGCTGCTGGCGCCCGACCCGGTCGTCGTCCTCGACCCCCTCCTGCCGCCCGGCGGTGTGCGGGGAGCGGTGACGGCCGGGTCGCCCGAGGAGGCCGCCGCGCTGGCGCCGCCCGACCGGACCGTCGTACACCTGTGCACCCCGCCGCACGTCAGGGCAGGGATGCTGGCCCGGCTGGCGCCGCTCGGCTACCGCAAGTTCATCGTGGAGAAGCCGCTCGCGCTCGACCTGGTCGGGCTGGCCGCCGTGGCCCGGGTGCGCCGGCGCTGGGGCCTCGACCTCACGGTCGCCACCCACTGGCTCGACAGCACGCTCACCGGCCGGTTGCGGGCGGCGATGCGGGCCGAGGAGTTCGGCCCCCTGCGGCAGATCCGGGTCGTGCAGAACAAGCCCAGGTTCACCCGCAGCGCGGCGCGTCCCGACGCCACCACGGCCTTCGACATCGAGATGCCGCACGCGCTCGCCGTGGTGCTCAGCCTGGCCGGCGGCGCCCGGATCTCGGCGGCGTCCTGGGAGGACATGGTCACCGAACGCCTCCGGCTGCCCCGGCTCGGCCGGGCCAGGCTGCGGCTCGACCACTACTCGGGGGTGCGCACGGAGATCGACTCCGACCTGACCTCGCCCGTCCGGGAGCGGCGCATCACCCTGCACTTCGAGCACGGCACGCTCACCGGCCACTACCCGTGCAGCGACGCCGACCACACCGCCCAGCTCAGGGTGGCCACGGCCGAGGGCGAACGGCGTACGGTGTTCACCGACGACGCCCTGCCCGCCTTCCTGCTGGCCGCCTACCGCCGCTACGCCCGCGCCCGCCGCTCGCCCGGCGCGCTGCCCGTCCAGGTCGACGCCGTGCGACTGCTCACCGAGGCCAAGCACCTGTGCGCGGCGCACGAGCCGGGGCGTGAGGAGGCGCCGCGTGCAGGCACCACCTCCTGAGCTGGCCGGCATCGGCGACGAGGCCGCCCCCGACCTCGACGGCCAGCTCGCCGCCGTGGGGGAGCTGGGCTGGAACCGGCTGGAGCTGCGCACGGTCGACGGCGTGCCGGTCGCCGCGCTCGGCGAGCAGGCGTTCCGGCGCGCGGCGCGGCGGCTGCGCGAGGCGCGGGCCGAGGTCGTCGCGGTCGCCTCGAAGATCGGCGACTGGTCGCGGCCGGTGACCGGCGACTTCGCGCTCGACCTCGCCGAGCTCGACGTGCTGGCGCGCCGCTGCCCCGTGCTGGGGACGCGGCTGGTGCGGATCATGTCCTTCCCCTCGGGCGGCCTGCCCGAGCCCGAGTGGGGGCGAAGGGTCCGCGACCGGCTGCGCGAGCTGGCCCGCCGGGCCGAGGACGCCGGCCTGCTGCTGGTCCACGAGAACTGCGCCGGCTGGGCGGGCGACCGCGCCGACCGCATGCTGGACCTGGTCACCGGGATCGGCAGCCCGGCGTTGCGGCTGCTGTTCGACATCGGCAACGGCGTCGCCCACGGCTACCCGGCGGCCCCGATGCTGCGCGAGGTCGTCCCGTACGTCGCGCACGTCCACGTTAAGGACGCCGTCACCGGGCCCGGCGGCGAGGTCGTCTACGTGCTGCCCGGCGAGGGGCGGGCGGGCGTCGCCGAGTGCCTGCGCCTGCTGTCCGCCCACGGCTACGCCGGCGCCCTGTCCATCGAGCCGCACCTGCGGCTGCGCCCCCACCTCGACGACCCGGGCGCCGGCGACCGGGCCGCGTTCGTCCGGTACGGGCGGGCGCTGGAACGGCTGGTGGGGCAGGTCGATGGACGTTGACGCCGTGCCTCTCGACGCGGTGGAGCGCGACCTGCTGCTGAGGCTGCTGCGGCTGCCCACGGCGGGCCCGCTGGAGACCGGACCGGCCGGACCGCCGCCGCGGCTGCGCGAGGCCCAGGAGCAGTACGCGCGGGCCGCCGCGCCGCTCGGCTTCCGCACCGTGCGGCACACCTCGGTGCGCCCGGCCGAGCTGGACCGCGCCGACGTCCCCGCGCCCGTGCGCGAGGCCCTTGACCTGCCCGGCTTCCTGGACGGCCAGCCCAGCCTGGTGCTGCGGCTGGGCCCCGGCCTCCCGGCGTCCCGCACGGTGATGTTCAACGTGCATCTCGACACGGTCGCCGGCGGCGGACCGGCCGGCTTCGACGGCGAACGGTTCCACGGCCGCGGCGCGATCGACGCCAAGGGCCCGGCCGTCGCGTTGCTGGCCGGGCTGCGGGCGGCGCGCGCGTGCCGTCCGGCCATCGGGCGCGAGGTCGGGGTGCTGATCCAGGCCGTGGCGGGCGAGGAGGGCGGGGCCATGGGCGTGCTCGGCACCCGCCCGCTCGTCGAACGCGGCTACGTCGGGCGGCTCAACGTCTTCTGCGAGCCCACCGGCGTACGGTTCCTGCCGCGCAGCACGGCCGCCGCGACCGCGCGGATCGTGGTGGACGGCGACCACGCCGTGGACGACCGCCCGGCCGCCGGGCACAACGCCACGGTCCTGCTCGGCTTCCTGGCCCAGCACCTGGCCAGGGCGCTCGACCCGGACACCGTGTGCGTGGCGGGCCTGCACACCGGCACCCGCCACAACCAGGTGTACGGCCGCGGCTCCCTCCTGCTCAACCTGCCCTACGCCACCCCCGCCACCGGACGGCGCCTGGAAGGGGACCTCGCACGGGCCCTGGACGACGGGCTCGCGGCCTTCGCGGCGGCCTTCGGCGGCACCGCCCTGTTCGCCAGGACCGCCCGCGACGCCAGGGCCGTCACCCGGTTGGAGTGGCGCAAGCGCCGCCTGCCCGTGCTCGACGACCGCGACGCGTGGGGGCACGCGCTCCTGCGCGACCGGGCCGGGATCCCGCCCTGGCCCGCCGGAGAGCCGGCGTTCACCTGCGACGCCATCTGGATGGCGGGCGTCGAGGGCGCCTGCACGGTCGTCCTGGGGCCGGGCGACCTGGCCGGCAACAACGCCCATGCCGAAGGGGAGTTCGCGCGGGCCGCCGAACTCGCCGGGTTCGCCGCCGCCGTGGCCCGGCTGATGATCGCCTTCACCGACGACAGGATTGGACGAGGAGCATGAACCCCACCGCCTCACCCGCGACGGACGCACCGCCCGCGCAGCCGTACCCGCCGGTCCCGAGGGTCGCCCGGCAGCCGGCGCGGGCCGCCGTACGGGTGCGCCACGACGACCTGCTGGACTTCGTCGCCGCCGTGTTCACCACCCGCGGCCTGGCCCCGGAACGAGCCCGCGAGGCCGCCGCCGCGCTGTGCTACGGCGACCTCGTCGGCATGACCTCGCACGGCCTGGCCAACCTGACCCGGCTCTACCTGCCGCTGTTCGACGAGGGGCGGGTCGATCCGCTGGCCGAGCCGTCCGTGCTGGCCGACCGGGGCGCGGCCGTGCTGCTCGACGCCGATCGCGCGCTGGGCCTGTGGGCCGCCGGCCTGGCCATGGAGATCGCCGCGGGCCGCGCCTCGACGTACGGCGTCGGCCTGGTCTCCGTACGCGGGGGCACCCATCTCGGCTGCGCCGGACACCACGCGCTGCGCGCGGTCGAGTACGGCATGGTCGGCGTCATCGCGAGCAACTGCGGCCGGCAGCGCATCGCCAGACCGCCCGGCGGCGCGGTGGCGATGCTGGGCACCAACCCGATCAGCGTCGCGGCCCCCGCGGGCGGGCATCCGCCGTTCGTGCTGGACATGAGCACGACGGCCATGCCCACCGGGCGGGTCAGGCAGGCCGCGCGGCACGGTGACGAGCTGCCCGAAGGGGTGCTGGCCGGCGACGACGGCGCTCCCGTGACCGACGCGGCGGCGTTCGACGAGGGGCGGGCGCACCTGCTCTGGCTGGGCGGCCAGGCGGGGCAGTACAAGGGCTTCGGGCTGGGGGTGGCGGTCGAGGTGCTGGCCGCGCTGGTGTCCGGCGCGGGTCTCGGCGCCCACCCCGACGCCCACGCCGGCGACGGCGGCCCGACCGGGCGTGACGACGACGTCGGCTTCCTCGCCCTGGCCGTCGCGCCGGGGGCGTTGCGCGAGGGCATGGAGGGCGACGCGGCCACGATGTTCGGCGCGCTGCTCGGCTGCCCGCCCGCAGACCCCGGCTCGCCGGTGAGCTATCCCGGCTGGCACGAGCACCGCCGGGCCGAGGAACACCGGCGCTCGGGCGTCCCGCTCGCCACGGACCTGTACGACGAGCTGGCCGCCCTGGCCGCCGTCACCGGACTCGACGCCCCCGCCCTGGTGGTGGAGCGGTGAGCGCCCGGCTGCGCGTCGCGGTCATCGGGCTCGGCGTGATCTCGCGGTTCTACCTGGCGGCCCTGCACAGCTCGTCCGGGCTGCGGCTGGCCGCGGTGTGCGACACCGATCCGCGCGCCCTGGAGGGGCACCGCGTCCCCGGCTACCGCGACCACGTCCGGCTGCTGGAGGAGGAACGGCCCGACGCCGTCGTGGTCACCGTCCCCAACGACCTGCACGCCCGGGTCTGCGCCGACGCGCTGGAGCGGCGCATCCCGGTCTGCGTGGAGAAGCCGCTCGCCCTCGACGCCGCGCAGGGCAGGCGGCTCACGGAGCTGGCCGCGAGCTCGGGCGTGCCGCTGTTCACCGCCTTCCACCGGCGCTACAACTCCGCCGTCGGACGGCTGCGCGCGGCGTGCGCGGGCGCCCGCGTCGAGGAGCTGACCGTGCGCTACCTGGAACGCATCGAGGACCACGCGGGCGACGACTCCTGGTACCTGGACGTACGGCGCTGCGGCGGCGGCTGCGTCGCCGACAACGGGCCCAACGCCTACGACCTGGTGGACCTGCTGCTCGGCCCGGCGCACGTCGTCTCCGCGCACGTCGACCGGGACGCCGCGGGAGCCGACCGGCAGGCGGACGTCGAGCTGCGCGCCGGCGCGGCCCGCGCGCGGATCCTGCTCGACTGGTCCTACCCGGGCGAACGCAAGGACCTGCAGGTGCGCCTGGCCGACGGCCGCACCCTGTACGCCGACATGCTGGCCGGCCACTCCGGCTTCAAGAACTCCCTGTGGCACGAGTACGAGGGCGTGCTGGCCGCGTTCGAACGCTCGGTGCGCTACGGCACCCCCGACGGCGAGGGCGGCCTGCCCGCCCTGCGCTTCGTCGAGGACGTCTACCGCCTGGAGAAGGCCGGCGCGGGACGGGGGGCCGCGTGAACCCCGACGAGGACGGCCCCAAGACCGCGGTCACCGGGACGCTGCTCAAGGTGCTGGTGCACCGCAGGCAGGACCGCGGCATGCGGCTCGAACCGCACGCCAGCCGGTGCGTGCGCGCCGGCGAGGTGCACGAGCTGGTCGCCACCGACCACACCGAGACCGACGCGGGCGCCAGGATCGACCGGGTCGCCTTCCTGGGCTTCGCCGAGATCGTCGCGGCCGGCGTGCTGGACCGGGGCGACGAGGTCTGGATCGGCGGGCGCCGGGTCGGGGTGCTGCTCGGCTTCGACGCCTGCCACCTGCCCAACCACTACAACGTGCTGATCCACAGTGATCCCGCCGTCACCGGCCGGGAGCTGGGGCTGATGCCGGGCGAGCCGCTGGTGTTCAGCCAGGCACTCCCGGAGGACCCCGACGAGGGCGGCGCCCGGGTCTTCCGCTGGCCCCTGCTGTAGAGCCGTTCTAGGGACTTCCGATTACTTTCCGTTACCTCTGGTTTACCTTCAGTCACTCAGGGTAATCTATTGATTGCGCACAGTAGTGGGAACCGCTTGTTTTCGAGCCCCACTAGAGGTCGCGTCCTTCCCCCCGATGATCCCCACGACGGCGGGCGGGCGCGTGTCACGAAAGGACGGACAATGGCTGCGGGCACCAAGACGACCAGCCGGCTGGAAGAGCGCTTCCGCCTCTGGGACAACGACGGCTCCGGCGCGATCGAGCGCTCCGACTTCGAGAACGAGGCCGACGGCATCATCGAGGGCCTGGGCGTGCAGGGGACGCCGCAGGCGCAGCAGCTGAAGCAGGCGTACCTGGCGATGTTCGACCACCTCGCGCGGGCCGCGGGCGCGTCGCGGCTCGACCAGGACCAGTTCCTCCAGGCCGCCGAGCAGGAGATCATCAGCAAGGGCGACGCCGGGTTCGCCCAGGTTGTCGGCCCGACCATCCAGGCCATCGTCAACGTCCTCGACCGTGACAACGACGGCGAGGTCGACTCCTCCGAGATGGCCAAGTGGTTCGCGGCCATCGGGCTCGACGGCGAGGTCGCCGCCAATGCCTTCCAGGAGATGGACACCGACGGCACCGGCAGACTCTCCGTCTCCGAGCTGGTCAACGCCGTGCGCGACTACCACCTCGGCAAGAACGACATCCCTCTGCTCGGCAGGTGACCTAGGCCCGAGCAGGCCGAAGGGTCGCCCAGAGCCGCTGTCTCCGGGGCGGCTCTGCCGAGGGAGCCGTCCGGGGGCTTTGTCCCCGGGCGGCTCCGCCCGAAGAAGGGGCCGTCCGGGCCGCATCCCCGGGCGGCCCCGCCGCCACCATCGCACCAGGACGGGAACCTTGGAGAAAACACTCTCTCCGCCCGGAGGATCGCCGCCCCGCGCCGCCGCTCCCATCCCCTTCTTCTCCCAGGCGGCGACGTTCGACCGGCTGTGGAAGGAGATCCGCGCCGGGTGCGTCGACGTGCTGGACCGCGGCAAGTTCTCCCACGGCGCGAAGGTCGCCGAGCTCGAACGCCGGCTCGCCCTGTGGACCGGCGCCGCGCACGTCGTCGGCGTCAACTCCGGCACCGACGCGCTGGTGCTGCTGCTGCGCGCGGCCGGCCTGCGACCCGGCGACCAGGTCGTGGTGCCCGCCTACAGCTTCATCGCGACGGCCAGCTCCGTCGTGCTGGCCGGCGGCGTGCCGGTCTTCGCCGACATCGAGGAGCACGGCCACGGCATCGACCCGGCCTCCGTCGACTCCGTGGCCGGGCCGCGCACCACGATGGTCATGCCGGCGCACCTGTTCGACCGCCTGGCCGACCTGCGGGGCGTGTGCGAGGTCGCCCGGCGGCGCGACCTGACCGTGCTGGAGGACAGCGCCGAGGCCATCGGCATGCGCCTCGACGGCACCCACGCCGGGCTCGTCGGCGCGGGCGGCGTGTTGTCGTTCTTCCCGTCCAAGACCCTCGGGGCCATCGGCGACGCCGGAGCGCTGCTCACCGACGACGACGGCATCGCCGAGACCGCGCGGGCGCTGCGCCACCACGGCCGCGGCGGCCGCACCCTCGACCACTTCCCCGGCATCGCCAACCCCACGATCCTGCCCGGCTGCAACAGCAAGATGGACGACCTCCAGGCCGCCGTCCTGCTGGCCAAGCTCGCCCGGCTCGACGCCGACATCGCCCGCAGGTCCGAGCTGGCCACCCGCTACGACGCGCGGCTGCGCGACGTGCCCGGCGTGCTGGCTGTGCCGGGCGCGGCGCCGCCGCACCCGGGCGGCAACCGGGTCTGCTACGTCTACCTCGTCGAGGTCGAGTCCCGCGACGCACTGGCGGCGCACCTGGCCGCGGCGGGCATCGGCACCGAGGTCTACTACCCGGTCCCGCTGCACCTCCAGCCCTGCTTCGCCCACCTCGGCCACGTCCGGGGCGACTTCCCGAGGGCGGAGGCGGCCTGCGAGCGGGCGCTCGCCCTGCCGCTCTACCCCGATCTGTCCGACGCCGCGGCCGACCGGGTGTGCGACGAGATCGAGGGCTTCTACCGAGGGCGGCGCGCATGAGCCGGGTGCCGTTCTTCGCCGCCGACCTGTTCGAGGCCGACCGGGCGACGCTGCTGCGCACGGTCTACGCCGTCGGCACCGGCGAGGCCCAGAAGTTCATCCTGGGCGAGCACACCGCCCGGTTCGAACGCGAGCTGCGCCACCGGCTCGGCGCGGCCGACGTCGTGGCCTGCTCCAGCGGCACGTCCGCGCTCACCCTGGTGCTGGCCGCCATGGGCGTGGGCCCCGGCGACGAGGTCGTGGTGCCCGCCTTCGGTTGCGCCCCGCTGGCCGCCACCGTCGCCGGCGCCGGGGCGCGGCCGGTCTTCGCCGACGTCGACCCCGTGCGGCTCACCGCCGACCCCGCCGCCGCCGAGTCGCTGGTCACCGCGCGGACCAAGGCGGTGATGCCCGCCCACATGTTCTCCGTGATGGCCGACATGCCGCGCTTCCGCGAGCTGGCCGACCGGCACGGCCTGCGGCTGGTCGAGGACTCCGCTCTGGCCCAGGGCGGCACGCTGGGCGGGCGGCCCGCCGGTCGGTGGGGCGACGCGGGTGTCTACTCGTTCGTGCAGGTCAAGACGTTCGGCATGCCGGGGGAGGGCGGTGTGGTGATCACCGACGACCCGGCCCTGGCGGCGCGCGTACGGGTGCTGCGCAACCACGGCCAGGACGGCGCCCGGCGCTTCCACCACCACCGCGTCGGCCACAACAGCCGCTTCGACGAGGTGATGGCGGCCTTCCAGCTCCACCGGCTGGCCGGCCTCGACGACCGACTGTCGCGCCGGGCCGAGATCGCCTCCTACTACTCCCGGCGTTTCGAGCCCCTCGCGGAACGCGGGATCGTGGCACCGCCCGTCGGAGGGGACGGCCGGTTCCCCTACGTCTACACCGTGCTCACCGAGCACCGGGACGCGCTGGCGGCCCACCTGGCCGCCCGCGACATCGCCAGCCACGTCTACTACCCGCGCACGCTGCCCGCCCAGCCGGCCTTCGCCTCCTTCGCGCCGCCCGGCTCGTCCTGGCCGGTGGCCGAGTCGGCCGCCCGGCGCAACCTGTCGCTGCCGCTGCACCCGCGGCTCGCCGACGCCGAGGTCGAACGGATCGCCGACGCGGTCTGCGCGTTCGCCCACGGCTCCCCGCAGGAGAACCCATGACCGACCAGGTGGTCACCCGCGGCCTCGGCCCCTACGCGCGGCTGGCCAAGCTCGACATCTACGACTACTACCTGGGCCTGCCGCTGGTGTGGTCGCTGCTGCCGCCGGCCGGGCGCTGGCAGCCGTACGCGGTCGGCCTGCTCCTGTCCGTGCTCGTCGCCGAGGCGGCCGTGGTGGCCGCGATGGTCGGGTTCGACGACATCACCGGCCACCGCGACGGCAGCGACGCCGCCAACTACTCCTCCGACGCCGCCCGGCGCAGACTGGCCCGCAAACCGCTGGTCGCCGGCACGCTCACCGAACGGCAGGCGCTGCGCTTCGCCTGGACGGCCACCGCGATCAGCGCCGTGCTCTGGGCCGCGGTGGTGGCCGCCGCCCCCCACCGGCCCGCGTGGGTGGTCGTGACGGCGGCGGCGTGCGTGGTCGCGGCCGTGCAGTACTCGTGGGGGCTCAAGCTCAGCTACCGGGGGTTCCAGGAGCTGTTCCTCGTCGGGCTCGGCGTGGGGTGGGTGCTGGTGCCGTACGGGCTGCTGACCGGGCAGGCGAGCGGGTTCGTGGCGGTGCAGGCGGTGCTCTTCGGGCTCGGGCCGATGATCTTCGGTCTGTACTCCAACACCAACGACGCGCGCGGTGACCGGGAGGCCGGGCGGTTCACCGTCGCGGCGCGGACGTCCCCGCGGGTCAACGCCGCCTTCGTCACCGCGGTGAGCGCGGCCGAGAGCCTGGTCGTCGCGTGGGCCGTGGCCGCCGGGGTCGCGCCCTGGTGGTTCCTGGGCGTGCTCGTGCCGCTGGTCTCCCTCCGCGTCGCCCAGCTCGTGATCGGGTTCGTACGGGCAGACGTGCTGCGGGCCCGGCGGGTGGCGATCCGCACCCACCGCGTCACCGTCGGCGTGCTGATCCTGGCCAACCTGGTCCTGGCATGAACGTGGACGTCGCGGTGGTGGGGGCCGGGCCGGCGGGCCTGGCGGCCGCGTACGCGCTGGACCGGGCCGGGCTCGCGGTCCGCGTCCTGGAGGCGGCCGAGGCGGTGGGCGGGCGGATGCGCACCCTGCGGGCGCGGGGCTGCCTGATCGACACCGGCGCCGAGATGTTGCCCTCCGCGGACGGCTACCCGGCCACCTGGCGGCTGATCGGGGCGGTCGGCCTCGACGCGGCGGCCGTGCCGAGGGTGCCCGACGCCGTCGGCGTGTGGCGCGACGGGCGGGTCCATCCGCACGTCGGCCGCCCGCTCGGGCTGCTCACCGGCGCGGGCCTGCCGCCGCGCGCCCGGTTCGACCTGGTACGCCTCCGCCTCCGGCTGGCCCGCAGCCGTCCAGGCCCGGAGGCCACCGTCGCCGACCTGGTCGGGAAGTACCATCCCGACCTGCGCGCGTTTCTGGTCGAGCCGCTGGTCGCCGGGTTCTTCGGCTGGGACGCCGGGCGTTCGTCCGCCGCGGTGTTCGCCGAGCACCTGACCAGCACCGGGAGCACGAACACCTGGCACACCTACCGAGACGGCATGGACACCCTGGCCAGGGTGCTCGCCGCCGGGCTCGACGTGGTCACCGGGCACGAAGTGACAGGGGTGGTCCCGTGCCCGGGAGGGGTGCGGCTGGAGTCGCCGCGGGGGAGTGTGAGCGCGCGGGCTGCGGTCCTGGCCGTGCCCGCGCCCGTGGCGGCCCGGCTGCACCCCGGCGCCCCGCCGGAGGAGCGGGCGTACCTGGAGGCGTGCACGTACGCGCCCATGCTGCGGCTCAGCCTCGTCCTCTCCCGGCCGGCGACGCCCGGCTGGCGCGGGTTCGCCACGCTCGTGCCCGCGGCCGAGGACCCCGTGCTCAACGTGATCACCGTCGACCACCACAAGCACCCGGGCCGAGCCCCCGCCGGTACCGGGCTCATCTCGCTCATCACCTCGCCGCAGGGCACGGCCGCGCTCATGGGGGAGAGCGACGAGAAGGTCGCCGACCAGCTCGTCGGGCGCGCCGAGCGGTTCGTGCCCGGCCTGGCCGGCCGGGTGGCCCGCTTCCACGTGCACCGGTTCCCGCACGGGCTGCCGGAGGCGACGCCGCGGGCGCTGGCGCTGCGGGCGGCGTTCGAGGGGCGTCCCGGGGCGGCGGTCGACTACGCGGGCGACTGGGTCGCCCTGCGGCCGTGCAGCGAAGGCGCGGTCGTGGCGGGGGAACAGGCCGCCGCGCGGGTGCTCGCCCGCCTGTCGTAGCCGCCCGCCCGCCTGTCAATGACGTACGCGCATGGAGAGAAGCAGATGGCCTTCTTCACCCGGCCCATGGAGTTGGGCACCCTTTTCGACGACCTCGCCGAACGCGGCCGCAGGACCGGCGTGCACGTGAGCCGCCCCCTGGACATCGCCCCCCACCTCGGCACCGACCTCGACCTGCCGGACCTGGCCGAACTGGTCAGGGAGGCGGCCGGCTGGCTGGCCGCCGCCGGCGCGCGCCGCGGTGACCGGGTCGCCGTCGTCAAGCGCAACCACTGGGACTACGTGCTGCTGTCCTGCGCCGCCGCGCGCATCGGGGCGGTGCCCGCCACACTGTCCGCCGACCTGCCGCCCGACGTGCTGGAGATCCTGCTCAAACGGCTGGAGCCGGCGCTCCTCGTCACCGACTCCGCCCTCGCCGTCCGGCCCGGCCTGGCCTTCCAGGTGCCGCGCACCCTGGTCGTCGACGGCACGGCCGAGGGGCTGCTGTCGCTGGACGACGTGCGCGGCTGGGCCGTGCCGCCGGTGCACCGGCCCGCGCCGGACGACCCGCTGGCCGTCATGCACACCTCGGGGACGACCGGGGTGCCCAAACTCGTCGTGCACTCCACCCGTACGCTGCTGCGCCGCCTGGCCGGGTTCGAGGCCCACCGGTGGCCGGTGCTGGGCAGCCGTCCCGACGACGTCGTGGCGAGCGCCATCTCCTTCGCCCACGGGCGGGCCCTGGCCTGGACCGCGAGCGTGTTGTGGCTCGGCCCGGCCAAGGTGCTGGCCGTCTCCGCACCCGGCTGGGAGGAGGCCGGCCCGTTCCTGGCCCGGCACCGGCCCACGACGCTGGAGGCGCTGCCGGCCACGTACGTGCGGTGGCAGCGGCGCACGCTCGGCGAGGCCGGCCCGTTCGCGCGGGTGCGCCTGTACATCAGCACGTTCGACGCCGTGCACCCGCCCACCGTGCGCGCCTTCCTGAACGCCACCCGGCGCCGGCGGCCGGTGTGGATGCAGGGCTGGGGGCAGAGCGAGACCGGGCCGCTGACCTTCCGCCTGCTCACCCGCCGGTCCATGGCGGACGGCGACGTCCGGCACCCGACCACGCGCGACCTCGGGCGTCCGGTGCCCATGCGGACCCGGCTGCGGGTGGTGGACCGTGAGACGTTGCGTCCGCTGCCGCGCGGCGCGAGCGGGCTCGTGGTCTGCCGCACCAAGGCCCTGTGCCTCGGGTACGTCGGCGAACAGGAACGGTGGCTGGGCAAACGGCTCGGAGGGTGGTGGCACACCGGGGACGTCGGGACGCTCAGCCGTACCGGCCGGGTGCGGTTCGTGGACCGGGAGACCGACACGATCCCGGGCGCGAGCTGCGTGGAGCTGGAGGACGTGATCGACGACCGGCTGCCCGGCGTGCTGGAGTGCGTGATCCTGGGCGTTCCCGGACGGCCTTCCGTACCGGTCGTGGTCACCGAGGACGGCGGCCTCGACCGCGACGCGTGGCGGCGGGCCGTCGCGGACCTGCCCGAACTGGCCGACCCCGTGGTGATCACCTGGGACCAGGTCCCCCGCACCGGCACGGGCAAGGTCCGCAGAACGGCGCTGCGCGAGCTGCTGGGCGAGACCCCGGACACGTACGGCACCGGACGGTGGACGTGACGCCGGGATCGCGGGCCGCCGGCCGGTCCGTCGCCGAACGGGAGGTGGTCGCCTGGCCGCTGGCGGGCGTGGTGGTGCGGGCGCGCGGCGAGTCGGTCGCGCTGCGGGTGGCCGTCCAGCGGTTGTGCGCGCTGGGCTGCGAGGTCCGGTTCGACGGCGTGCCGCCGCCGGACGGGGCGCCCGCCGGGTGGCTGGGGGTCGCGTCCGCGCCGTTCGGCAGGCCGGGGGAGGCGCTGCCGGAGTGCGGGATCGGCTGGTCGGGGCCGGTCGGGGTGCCGATGGCGGACGAGCGCGACGTGCAGGCGGCCTGCGGGATCGCCCACGTGCACGGGCGGGCCACCGGCGGGCCGAGGGCGCTGCGCCTGGACTACGCGTCGGTGTGCGCGGGGGTGCTCACCGCCCAGGCGCTCACGGCGGTCCTGCTCGCGCTGCTGCGGGGCGGGCCAGCGCTGGCGGCGCGCACGTCCGTCGCGCAGGCGGCGCTGCTCGCGCTCACCCAGTACATCGCGGTCGCCACCGGTGAACGCTCCGACCCGTCACTCTCCGCGGGAGGCATGCCGTCCCGGGAAGAGGGGCGGGTGCCGCCGTTCCGGTCGGCGGACGGCGTGCGGTTCGAGATCGAGACGTTCGACGCGGAGTGCTGGCGGCGGTTCTGGGACCTGCTCGGCGCCGAGCCGAGGGCCGCGGCGGCGGGCTGGCCGCCGTTCCAGCAGCGGTTCGCGACGGCGACCTGCACGCTGCCGGCCGGGCTGGGCAGGACGGCCGCCGTCGCCGGTTACCGGGACGTCGTGGCGGCCGCCGCGGACGCCGGTGTCAGCGTGCTCCCCGTACGGGACGCGGACGCGCCGCTGGCGCCCCCGCCCGCCTCGCCGTGGCGGCTGCGCGCGCTGACCGAGGCCCCCGCCAGGGAGCCGGCCGACCTGCCGCCGCTCGCCCGGGACGCCCTGAGCCCGCTGGCCGGGCTGCTCGTCGTGGAGTCCACCAACCGGGTGCAGGGGCCGCTGGCCGGGCACGTGCTCGGCCTGCTCGGCGCGGACGTCATACGGCTGGAGCCGCCCGGCGGGGACCCGCTGCGCGGCGTGCCGCCGATGGCGGGGCCGACCTCGGCCCGGTTCCTCGCGCTCAACCGGGGCAAGCGCGCTCTCGAAGCCGACCTCAAGTCCGGCGCCGGACGCCGGGCCGCCCTGCGCCTGATCGCCTGCGCCCACGTGTTCCTGCACAACTGGCCGCCCGGCCGGGCCTGCTCGTACGGGCTGGACCACGACGACCTCGCGCCCGTCCGGCCGTCCCTGGTGTACGCGCAGGCCGGGGGATGGGCCGAGGCGCTGCCCCCGCCTCAGCCCATGGGCACCGACTACCTGGTGCAGGCCTACAGCGGGGTGGCGGCGCGGCTGGCCGGACCCGGCGAGCAGCCCGCGCCGTCCCTGATGACGCTCACCGACGTGCTGGGCGCGCTGATCAGCGCCGAAGCCGTCGTCGCGGCCCTGGTGGCCCGCGCCCGCAGCGGCGCCGGCGTACGTGCCGGGACGGCGCTCATGGACGCGGCCCGCCTGCTGCGCGCCACCCCACCGGGGACGGCACCGGCGAGCCGGGAGGCCGCCCCCGTGACGGATCTGGCCGCCATGGCCGACGACCCCGCCTTCGACCGGGTGCTCGACCGTACCCCGCAAGCCGCCTACAGCCGTGCCCCCTGGACGTTCGTGCCAGCCCCCCACCACGAGGAGGCCCTCTGAATGCGTACCGACCCCCTGCCCTGGACGTCGGCCAACGGGATCGTCCTGGCCGACCGCGTGCCCGCAGGCGTGCGCGCGGCATGGACCGCCCGCGGCCTGTGCCCCGACCTGGACCTGTACAGCCTGTTCAGCCGGCACGTGCGGCGCACGCCGGAGCGCGAGGCGGTCGCCGACGAGACCGGCTCGCACGACTTCGCCACGCTGGACGCCCGCGTGCGCCGGGCCGCCGCAGCGCTGGCCGCCGCCGGACGGGGACCGGCCGACATCGTCGCCGTCCTGCTGCCCAACGGGCGCGACGCGGTGGTGGCCGAGCTGGCGGTGGCCGCCGTCGGCGCGGTGGCCCTGCCCATCCCGCACACGCGGGGGCGGCGCGACATCGCGGGCCTGCTGAACCGGTCCCGGGCGGCCGCGCTCATCACCGTGCCCGAACTGGCCCTGGGGCTGCGGGCCGGGCTGCCGTACCTGGAGCAGACGTGGACGTTCGGCCCGCCCATGCCGGGCACCCGTTCGCTCGACGAGGTGGCCGAGCGGGACGTCCGCGGGTGGCGGCCCGCGTGCCCGGCCGCCGAGTGGCCCGCCCGGATCCTGCTCTCCTCCGGCACCGAGTCCGAGCCGAAGATGGTCGCCTACTCCCACAACGCCATGGCCGGCGGCCGGGGCGCCTACCTGCGGGCCGTGTTGGGCGAGGACGGGCCCACGCGTAACCTGCTGCTGGTCTCGCTGGCCTCCTCGTACGGCTCCTGCGGCACCTCCGTCCTGCTGGCCCGGCACGGCGGCACGCTGATCCTGCGCGCCCGCTTCGACGCCGCCGAGGCGTTGCGCGCCGTCGAGCGGCACCGCCCCACCCACCTGTACGGCGTCCCGACGATGTTGCGCCGCATGGCCGATTCGGCGGCCGAGGCCGACCTGTCGTCGCTGCGCCGCGTCGTCAGCAGCGCCCAGCCCCTGCACGGCGAGGCCAGGCAGGCGTGCGCCCGCCGCTTCGGCGTGCCGCTCGTCAACGTGTACGGCTCCACCGACGGCGTCAACTGCCACACCGGCCGCACCCCGGACCGGTGGGCCCCCGGCCTGGCCGGAACCCCGGACCCGGCCGTCGCCGAGATCACGATCCGGGACGCCGAGGGCGAGCCGGTGCCGCCGGGCGAGCCGGGCGAGATCTGGGCCCTCGGCCCGATGACCCCCTTGTGCTACGTCGCCGCCCCCGACCTGGACGACCGCTACCGCGCCCCCGGCGGCTGGGTCCGCACCGGCGACCTGGGCCGCCTCGACCCCGACGGCACGCTGTGGGTCCTCGACCGGATCAAGCGCGTCGTGATGCGCGGCGGCCTCAGCATCTCCCCGGCCGAGGTGGAACGCGAGCTCAGCGCCCATCCCGACGTCGCCGACGCCTTCTGCGTCCCGGTGCCGGACGACGACCTGGGGGAGCGCATGTGCGCCTGCGTGTCGCCGCGGCCCGGCGCCAGACCGCCGTCCCCGGCCGAGCTGATCGTCTACCTGCGCGAGGAACGCGGCCTGGACCGGCGCAAACTCCCCGAACGGTTCCTCTGGCTGCCCGAACTGCCGCTCGGCCCGACCGGCAAGGTCTGCGCCGCCACCCTCACCCGGCTGGCCGCGCGGTCGGCGGTGCCCGTCCCGCGCAGCCCGATGAGGAGCGGCCGATGAGCCGGGCCGCCTACGTGTTCGGCGAGCGCCGCGACCACGTCGCCGAGCAGCACCGCTGCCTGGAGCTGGCCTACGACCCGATGACCATCGAACGCCTGGCCGAGGCGGGTGTCGGGCCCGGCATGCGGTGCCTGGAGGTGGGCGCGGGCGGCGGCAGCGTGGCGGAGTGGCTGGCCCGCCGCGTCGGATCGGCCGGGAGCGTGCTGGCCACCGACATCGAACCCGCCTTCGAGCCCGTGGCCCCCCGGCTGGAGGTGGTCAGGCACGACATCGTCCGCGACCCGCTGCCGGAGGCCGCGTTCGACGTGGTGCACGCGCGGCTGGTGCTGCTGCTCCTGCCGGAGCGGCTGGCCGTGCTGGACCGGCTCGTCCGGGCGCTGCGGCCGGGCGGTGTGCTGCAGCTCGACGAGTTCGACATCACCTACGGCCCCGGGCTGCTGATGCCCGACCCGGCTTCGGCCGAGCTCTACGAGACGTTCATGCGGGCCAAGATCCGCGTGATGACGCGCGCCGGGGTGGACGTGGCCTGGGGACGTCACGCGGCGGCGGCGATGCGGCGGGCCGGGCTGACCGGCGTCGACCCCAGACCCCGGGTGGAGTTGTGGGACGCGCGCTCGCCGGGGGCGCGGCTGGTCGCCCACCACACCAGGCACCTGCGCGACCGGTTCGCCGAGGAGGGCCTGACCGACCGGCAGCTCGCCGGCGTGCGCGCGCTGCTGGCCCATCCGGACTTCCGCGCCACCTCGTGCGTGACCTACTCCGTGCAGGGTCGCCGTCCCCTGGAGGTGGCGTGATGCGCATCGACCTGCACGGCGCCGCGCCCGGCGTGCACTCCGCGATGGCCCGCTTCGACGCCGCCGCGAGCCGGGAGCTCGATCCCGCGCTCGCCGAGCTCGTCCGGGTGCGGGCCTCGCAGCTCAACGGCTGCGCGGTCTGCCTCGGCATGCACACCCGCGCCGCCCTGGAGGCGGGCGAGGACGAGGAACGCCTGCGCACCCTCGCACTCTGGCGCGACAGCACCCTGTTCACCGGGCCCGAACGCGCGGCGCTGGCGCTCACCGAGTCGATGACCAGGATCGCCGAGGCCGGGGTGCCGGAGGAGGTGTTCGACGCGGCCCGCGAGCACTTCGACGAGACCGGCCTGGCCCACCTGCTGTGGACGATCGCCGCCATCAACGTCTGGAACCGGGTGGCGATCGCCGCCGGTCCGCCCGCCGGGTAGCGGTGGTTGTGGCACGATCGAGGCATGCGTTCCCGTACGGAGGTGGCCTTAGCGGGCCTGATCGTGCTCACGCTGACCGGCGGTTGCGCCGACCCGGCGACCCAGCGGGTGTCCCTGATGAACGACCCGTCCGCGCCGCCGTCGTCCAGCCTGGCGCCGGCCATGCCCCACGTCGCCACGGACTCCCCGGCGATGCCGGGCGGCACTCCTTCGCCGTCGTACTTCCGGCCGCCGCCGTTGGTTCCGGCGACCTCCCTGGCCGAGCCCATGGCGACGGGCAAGCCTCTGACGGCGACCGGCCCGCCGCGCTTCTTCGTCACCGCCCGGACGCCGATCTTCTCCTTCGCGGACTCGTCCAAGGCGGCGGACGCCACTCCGGTGCCGCCCGCCGTGAACGACGCCGTGACGGGCGCCCTCGTGGCGGCCGTGCCGCTGCCGCCCGGGGTGCGCTCCTCCTGGCACCTCGTCGCCGCCGCCCCAGACAACCGCACGTTCGTGCTGGCCGGATGGACGGGGCCGGGCACGCCCCTCCTGCTCTTCCGCATCCGTCTCGACGAGAAGGGACGGCCCGGCGAGCCGGAGCTGGTGCCCGACCCGGAACCCGAGCCCGACCAGGCGACCGCGATGGCACTCAGCCAGGACGCCGCCAGGCTCGCCTACACCGTCACGCTCGTCGGCGGCGGGACCAAGGTGGCGGTCCTCGATCTGGCCACCGGGCGGCGGCGGGACTGGGTCACCCGGGAGAGCACCGCCGTCATGGGCCTGGCCTGGGCCCCCGACGGGCGGCGGGTGGCCACGGTGACCGGCCGAGGGGGCCTCAGCGTGCTCGACCTGGGGAACGCCGGCTCCGATCTGATGAGCGCGTCGCGGCCGGTCAGGCCGGACAGGGCGGTGTGGATCCCCGAGTCGGTGGCCTTCACCCCCAAGGGGGACGCCCTGCTCTACTCCACCGGCCACAACGTCGAGCGGGTGCCGGTCGCGGGCGGGCGGCCGCAGGTGGTGGCTCGGCTGAACCTGCCCCAGGGAGCCTCGCTGGGCCTCGACTTCAGCATCGACGGGACTGGCGGGCATCTGCTGTACACGTACGGATGGCGGGCGCACCGGGTCGACCTCGCCGACGGGTCCACCACGTCGGTGCGGATCGACGCGGGTGAGCGCTCGGGTGAGGGCGAGTCACCGGTCGCCGCCTGGTGAGGGGTCAGGTGCCGAGGTGCTGGGCCTCGTGTTCCCACTGGTCGCGGGGCTGGGTGTGCAGGCGCCAGTAGTGCTCGGCGATGTCGTCGGGCTCGAAGGCGGTGCCGGGGGCGACCACGCCGGCCACCGTGACGCTGGCCACGTGCACGCCGTCCGCGCCGTACTCCTGGTCGAGCAGCGTCACCAGGGTCCGGACGCCGGCCTTGCCCAGTGACAGGCTCACGTAGTCCGGCTTGGGGTACGGCATGCCGCCCGTGACGATGAACGTGCCGCCGCCGCGCCCGGCCATCCCCGGCGCCACGTGGGCGGCGGCGGTGAGCGCCCCGACGACGTTGACCGCGTACGCGTCGAGCTGGGCCCGCGCCGGCAGCTCCCCGGGCCGGTCGGCCTGGACGATCGCGGCGTTGTAGACCACGACGTCGGGCGGGCCCAGCTCGGCGGCCGTCTTGTCGAGCGCGGCGCGCAACGCGTCCTCGTCGGTGCTGTCGGCGACCGCCGTGGCGACCGGCACCCCGTACGCGGCGAGGGACGCCGCCGCCGCCGACTCCACGGTCCGCGTGCTGCGCGCGATCAGGCCGACCGGCAGCCCCTCGGCGGCGAACCGGCGCGCCACCGCCTGCCCGATCCCCGGCCCCGCTGCGATGATCACTGCTCCGGACACCTTCATCTCCCATCTGCATTGGCGACAATGGGCACGATAAAGGGTCACATCCATGTGAAGGTCAACCCGGAGGTTCCATGCGAATCGGCGATCTCGCCCGGCAGACCGGAGTGAGCCGCAGGCTGCTGCGCTACTACGAGGACCAGGGCCTGCTCAAACCGCTGCGCCTGCCGAACGGCTACCGCGAGTACGCCGAGACCGACGTCGCGGAGGTGCGCCACATCCGCGCGCTGCTCGACGCCGGCCTGCCCACGTCGGTCATCACCAGGGTGCTGCACTGCGTCCATGACGACGGCGCCGACATGGTGCCCTCCTCCTGCCCCGAGATGATGGACAACCTCAACCGCGAGCGCGCCCGCATCAGCGGCGAGATCAGCCGCCTGGCGGCCTCGCGGAAGGCGCTCGACTCCATGCTCGCCACCGCCCGCGAGCCTGCCGAAGGGGAGCGTCCGCCCAGGTGAGAGGATGGACGGCATGGATCTGGGTGGCATCCGGACGATGAGTCGCGAGGAGTGCCTGACGCTGCTGTCCACGGTCCCCGTGGGCCGGGTGGCGTGGGCGCGGCCGGGCGGCACGATCATCGTGCTGCCGGTGAACTTCACGCTCGACGCCGACACCGTCGTGTTCCGGATCCCGCCCGGCCGCATCCTGGAGGCGATCGAGCACCGTGTGCCGATGGCGTTCGAGATCGACGACATGGAGCCGGCCATGCGCACCGGCTGGAGCGTGCTGGTGACCGGCGTCGCGGAGGTCGTCCGGGATCGGGAGGAGGCCGGGCGGCTGGAACGGCTGACCGGCGCGCCCTGGCCGGAGCTGGCCGATCCGGTGCTCGTCCGGCTGCCGTTGCACCGCATGTCCGGGCGCCGCCTGCCGCTGCATCCGGGTGGGGTGGTGGTCGAGCGCCTCGGCGGGGAGGCGTGAGGCCGAGAGCAGGCTCACACGGGTGGGACGAGCGTGAAGTAGCGGTCGAGCAGGGCCCGGTCGCCGCGTACGTCGAGCCGGTCGGCGGGCAGCCGGTGCCACAGGTGCAGCAGCAGGTCGGAGGCTGTTCCGGCGACTTCGACCGGGCCCTTTGAGTCGCCGGTGAGCCGGACGTCGTCGCCGTCGAAGCACACCGCCCACATCCCTGGCCCGTCGCTCTGGCGGAACAGGTAGCGCTCGCCCGCGCCGGGCGGGGCCTGCGTCCAGGAGCGGCGGGCGGGGGCCATCACCTCGAAGACCTGGGTGACGGCGTCGGCGGCGAACGCGGCGTCGATCGGGGCGGCCGTGCCGAGCGCGTTCTCGGCGTCCCAGCGGTGGACGGCCGCCTCGATGGCCTGCATGCGCTGCCAGAACCCGACGGTCTGCGCCGCGGACCACGTCCAGGCGGGGTCGTCGGGGGAGGCGGCGGAGAAGCACGTTCCGAGACGCGCGGCGCCCTCGGCGAACCAGTCGAGCACGGCCGGGGGCACCGGCCCGGTGTTGGGCGCGCGGTCGGGGTGGGGCCAGTCGCCGAAGTCCGCCGGCAGGCCGAGGACGGTGACGTCGGCCGGGTCGGGCAGCCCGGGAAGACGGTCGTCGATGACCGCGTGCACGTGCCGGTGCACCGCGCCCAGGTGGATGACCAGGTCGGCGACCGACCACCCGGGACAGGACGGCACGAGGGGCGCGCCGCCCGCCGCGGTCGCCCGCCGCGCGGCCGCCTCGAACGCCCGCACCTCCCGGTGGAAGTGCGCGACATGATCCATGAGCTCGCTCCGATCGGCCGGGTGCGGATGTCGGATTTCGGGGTCGGATGAAGTTATGCGCGGGACGGAACAGCTCGAAACTGTACCGGTCAGCCGGTACAGTAACGGGCATGCCACGACCCAGTTCCAAGGACCGGCTGCTCGACGCCGCCGCCGACGTGCTGCTGACGGAAGGCGCGGAGTCGCTGACGCTGGAGGCGGTCGCCCGGCGGGCGGGCGTCTCCAAGGGCGGCCTGTTCTACCACTTCCCGACCAAGCAGGCCCTGGTCGCCGCCATGGTCGCGCGGCTGACCGACGCCTTCGACCAGGCGCTGGCGGCGGCCGGCGGCCGGCCGGGCGACTTCCTGCGGGCGTACGTGCGGGCCACGATCCCCGAGCGGCACACCGCCTCCGTCCCGGCCGACCGGGTCACCGTCGCGCTCCTGGCGGGCGTGCTGGTCGACCCGGCCGGGCTGGAGCCGCTGCGCGAGCGGTTCGCGGCCTGGCAGGCCCGGCTGGCCGACGACGGCATCGACCCGGCCGCCGCGACGGCCGTCCGGCTGGCGGTGGACGGCTGGTGGGCCGCCCGCCTGCTCGGCCTCGGCGAGCCCGGCCCCGGCCTGCACGAACCCACTCGCCGCTACCTGATGGAGGCCATCGACCGTGCTGCGCGCGACTAAGGCGTTGATGGTGCTGACGGATCTCGGCTTCGTGGCCTACTTCACGGTCACCGGTCTGGGCCTGATCCCGCCCGAGTGGGCCTTCGCCGACTATGCCGATCCGCTGATGGCCGACTGGAACTGGTCGTTCCTCTGGATCGACCTCCTGGCCAGCGCCACCGGCCTGACCAGCCTGTGGCTGCTGCGCCGCCGCTCGCCCGCGGGCGAGCCGCTGATGCTGGTCTCGCTGGTGCTGACGGCGGCCTCGGGGCTGATGGCGATCGCGTTCTGGACGCTGCGCGGCGACTTCTCGCCCGCCTGGTGGATCCCCAACCTCTACCTGCTGCTCTTCCCGCTGCCGGCGATCGCCGCGCTCACCGCCCGGGGAAGAAGTCCGCGCCCTGGACGTATTCCATCGCCTTGACGAACCCGGGGTCGGCCAGGCGGCGCTCCACCTCCTCGGCGGAGACGTCCTCGACGTGGGTCTGGATCCACCACAGGTTGCCCCAAGGGTCGCGCACCCGGCCGACGAGATCGCCGAAGAACAGGTGCGTGACGTCGGTGACGGACGTGCCGCCCGCCTCGACAGCGCGGCGGTGGACGGCCTCGGCGTCGGGCACGTACAGGCGGAGCAGACCGGGTGTCGAGGGCCATTCGGGCCGGGCGTCGAACAGCATCACCACGGCGTTCCCGATCCGCACCTCGGCGTGCTGGACCTCGCCGTCCGGGCCGGTCATCCGGCCCAGCTCGACGGCGTCGAAGGCGGCCTTGAGCCAGTCGATCAGCCCGGCCGTGTCCCGCGAGATGATCCACGGCGTCACGCTGGTGTAGCCCTCGGGGATGGGGTTGACGGTCATGATGTGCCTCCTCGATCGGTGCGTCGAGACGACGTTAGGAGGCAAGTAGGTCAACTCCGGTCCTACATGGACGGCATTCTTGGACGCATGACGTCCTTGCGGTTGCTGAGCCTGCTGTCCCTGCTCCAGACCCCGCGCGAATGGCCGGGCGGCGAGCTGGCCGAGCGGCTCGGGGTCAGCCGCCGCACGGTCCGGCGCGACGTCGAGCGGCTGCGCGACCTCGGCTACCCGGTGGTGGCCACCATGGGCGCGGACGGCGGCTACCGGCTGGTCGCGGGCGCGGCCATGCCGCCGCTGCTGCTGGACGACGAGGAGGCCGTCGCCATCGCCGTGGGCCTGGTCACCGCGGCCCGGCATCCCGTGCAGGGCATCGAGGAGGCGTCGGTGCGCGCGCTGGCCAAGCTGGAGCAGGTGCTGCCGTCCCGGCTGCGCCACCGGGTGGCCTCGCTCGGCGCCGCGACCGTCCCGCTGCCCGGCGCCGAGGGCTTCGACGTCGATCCTGGCCGGCTCACGACGCTGGCCATGGCCGTCGCCAACCGTGAACAAGTGCGGTTCCGGTACCTGGCGGCCGACGGCGCGCGGAGTGCCCGGCTGGTGGACCCGTACCGGCTGGTGGCCGCCGGGCGGCGCTGGTACCTGCTGGCCCACGACCACGACCGGGACGACCGGCGGCTCTTCCGCGTCGACCGCATCGACGACGTACGGGCCACGGGCGCCCGGATCACCACGACCGAGCCGGCGGACCCCGCCGCGTACGTCGCCGCCAAGCTCTACTCGGGCGCGCCCACGTACGAGGCGGTCGTGACCCTGCACGCGCCCGCCGAGGCCGTGGCCCGCGTGATCCCCGGCGAGGTCACCCCGCTGGACGCGAACACCTGCCTCCTGAGCGCCTCCGCCGACACCCTGGACTGGCTGGCCTTCCGGCTGATCACGCTCGGCTGCGAGTTCGAGGCGCACGAGCCGCCCGAGCTCGTCGCCCACCTGCAGAGGCTGGCCGCCCGCCTCACCCGCGCGAGCGCGCCAGGAACTCCAGCACCAGCGGGCTCGCCACCTCCCGGAACTCCTCGAAGTAGGCGTGCCGCGCCCCCTCGATGAGCCGCAGCTCCGCCCCCGGGACCCGCCCGGCCAGCAGCGGGGCGTTGGCGGCCGGGTTGAACACGTCGTCGGTGCCGTGCACGACCAGCGTCGGCGCGGTGATGCCGGGCAGCACGGCCCAGGCGTCGTGCCCGGCGCTGGCGGCCAGGTGGCGGCGGCGGGCGTGGGCGGGCATGCCCGGATCGCCCACCGTCCGGTACGGCCCCGGATGCGTGGCCAGCCAGCCCGGCGTGTACATCAGCTCCAGCAGCGCCCGCCCGGCGGCGGCCCGGTCGGGTTGCGCGAGCGCCCTGCGCACGTCGGCGCCGCGTTCGAGGCCGTGGACGCCGCCGGGTGAGGTGCAGCCGAGCACGAGCGCCCCCACCCGGCCGGGATGGTCGGCGGCCAGCCACTGGGCCACCCGCCCGCCCATCGACGTGCCGTAGACGTCGGCGCGGGCGACGCCCAGCTCGTCGAGCACGGCCAGCACGTCTTCGGCGAACCCGCGGGTGGTGCAGGGCTCGTCGGGCTTGTCGCTGTCGCCGGTGCCGCGGTAGTCGAAGGTGATCGTGCGGTGGGCGCGGTCGAAGTCGTCGCGGACCGGGTCCCACCAGCGGTGGTCGTTGGCCTGGCCCTGGAGCAGCACGAGCGCGGGGCCGCTGCCGCGGACCTGGTAGGACAGCTTGACGCCGCCCGTCGTCATGGCGAAAGGCACGCCTTCGATGGTGCCACGGCGACGTCCATGCCTTGACGGAGTGAGTACTCACTCCGTACTGTTGAAGCATGACGAACGAGACGAGCCGGCGGAGAGCGCCGGCGATGAGCCCGGAACGACGCCGCGAGATGATCGTGAAGGCCGCCCTCCCCCTGGTGGTGGAGTACGGCACCTCCGTGACCACCGCCCAGGTCGCCCGCGCGGCCGGCATCGGCGAGGGCACGATCTTCCGCGCCTTCGGCGACAAGGAGGCGCTGCTCGCCGCCTGCATGGCCGAGGCGCTGCGCCCCGACGACACCCTCGCCCACGTGTCCGCGATCTCCCTCGACCTGCCGCTGAGCGACCGGCTGGTGGAGGCCGCCGAGGCGCTGCGCGGCTACCTGGCCAGGATGGGCGCGGTCGCGGGCGCCCTCGCCGCCACCGGCGGCCTGCACCGTCCCGCCCCCGGAGGCGAGGCCCGAGCCGCCGAGGGCGGCGGGCGGCCCGTGTCCGGACGGGAGCAGTCGATGGCGGCCTCCCGCGAGGCCCTGGCCGGGCTGTTCGAGCCCGAGCGCGACCGGCTCAGGCTGGCCCCCGAGCGCCTGGCCGAGGCGTTCCAGTTCATGGTGATGGCGGCCGGCCGCGGCCCGTCCCCGCTGGGCTCGGAAGAGCTGGTGGACCTGTTCCTGAACGGCGCGCTCGGGGCGGGCGAACGCCCTTGACCGACCTCTACGAGGACCTCGCGCCCCGCCGCCGCACGGCGGTCACCTTCGCCTTGCTCGGCTGCGCCTTCCTGGGCATGCTCGACGGCACCGTCGTCGGCACCGCGCTCCCGCGCATCGTCGCGCAGGTCGGCGGCACCACCTCCTGGTACGTCTGGCTGATCACCGCCTACCTGCTCACCTCGTCGGTGAGCGTCCCCATCTACGGCCGCTTCTCCGACCTGTACGGCCGCCGCCGCCTCCTCCTCTCCGGCATCGCGATCTTCCTGACCGGCTCCCTGGCCTGCGGGCTCGCCGGCTCGATGGAAATCCTGATCGTCAGCCGGGCCGTCCAGGGGGTCGGCGCGGGCGCGCTGCTCACCCTGGGCATGGCCCTGATCCGCGACCTCCATCCGCCGCACCGGACCGAGGGCCTGATCCGCATGCAGACCCTGCTGGCCGCCATGATGATCGTCGGCATGGTCGGCGGGCCGCTGGTCGGGGGCCTGCTCGCCGACCACGCGGGCTGGCGCTGGGCGTTCCTGGTCAACCTGCCCGCCGGGGCGCTCGCGGCCACGCTGATCGCGCTGCTCCTGCCCGACCGGCGTCCGCCGCGCAGCTCGGGCAGGCTGGACGCGGCCGGGATCGCGCTGCTCACCGCGGGCCTGTCGCTGGTGCTGGTCGGCCTGAGCCTCAAGGGCAACACCGGCCGCGGCTGGAGCGATCCGGCCGTGCTCGGCTCGCTGCTCGGCGGGGTGGCGCTGCTGGTCGCGCTCGTCCCCGTCGAGCGGCGGGCGGACACGCCGGTGCTGCCGCCGCGGCTGATGCGCCGCCGCACGTACGCGGCGCTGCTCGCGGGCGGGTTCTTCTTCCAGGTGGCGGGGCTGCCCGCGGGCGTGCTGCTGCCGCTGTACCTGCAGCACGTACGCGCCTACTCGGCCACGGTCTCCGGCCTGCTGCTGCTCCCGATGCTGGTGGGCATGATCGCGGGGAACCGGCTGACGGCCGTCCTGGTGCTGCGTTCCGGCCGTACCAGGCCGGTGTTGCTGACCGGGGCCGCGCTGGTCACCGCCGGCACGCTCGCCTTCGCCGCGCTCGGCCCGCGCACCTCGCCGTACCTGGTCGGGGTCTGGCTGCTGCTCGTGGGTCTCGGCACGGGCCCGGCCATGGGCGGGCTCACCATCGCCACGCAGAGCAGCGTCCCGCACGCCGACATGGGCACGGCCACGGCGGGGTCGGCGTTGTCGAAGCAGCTGGGCGGCTCCTTCGGCCTGGCCTGCGCCCAGTCGCTCATCGGCGCGCAGGTCGGTGCGGCGGCCGTGGGCTCCACCGTCGCCTGGACCGGCGGCGTCGCGGGCCTGCTGGCCTTCGCCGTCCTGCTGCTGGTCCGCGAGAACGGGCTTCCGTCCCGGCAGCCGGCCGCCGTCCGGGCCTGAGCGGAATCGGGGGAAACGCGGGGAATGTTCCTGGGGGAGCCCCCGTTACATACACCGTGGCCGGTGTGTCCAGTGTCCCCGGGCCTCACCTATTGCCTTCGCGGACTACCGTTCGGCTGGAGCCGCGTTGTGCCTTTCGCCGAGAGGCGACCTGCACACCGGTACACGCACACGTGGAAGCCCGCCCTCTCCGGAGGGCGGGCTTTCGCGTCGTTCACGCCGGGCGGTTCTTCACGTAGTACGGGTCGGTGATGCCGCCGGGGCAGGCCAGCTCCTCGGCGTCCAGGTGGGTCAGCTTGGCCCCGGCCTGGTAGGCGCTCTGCAGGAACTCCAGGACGCCCGCCACGGGATCGCCCATGGCCCGCACGTCGTCGTAGCGCAGCACGGCCAGATGGCTGCCGCGCGCGGGCAGCCACTCGGCCTGCTCGGGCAGCAGCGGCTCCAGCTCCAGCCCCTTCGGCTCCGGCGCGGTGTAGGAGTAGAACGCCGGCCAGGGCCGCTCCTTGTCGCCGAACCAGAACCCCGCGCTGATCACCTCCCGGCTGTACGCCTCGCGCGTGACCGGGTCGGCCTCCTCCGGCACCTCGGCCGGGCGTCCGGTGAAGAGGGTGACCGCGATGTCGAACGTGTGCCAGAAGTGGTGCACCGGGCTGACCTTGCCGCCGAAGTCCGCGGCGAACCGGTCGAGCAGCTGCGCCACCTGCGACAGGATCCGCCAGTAGCGGTTGATCAGGATCGGGTCGTAGTGCGCGTGGCGGGTGTCCTCGGCGAACGGCGTCTCGTCGTCCAGGTCGTACGGCACCGCCCAGATCTCCGGCCGGATCCCCAGGTCGGCCAGCGTCTGGAAGAGCCGGGACTGGAAGGTGGCCACCGACAGCCCGATCATGCTGAACTCCGCGCTGCGGCCGTCCAGCACGTCGATCACCAGGCGGTGGCGGACGAGGTCGAAGTCCACGCAGAACAGCGGCTGCTCGGCGAGACCGCCCATGGGACGTGTCGTCAGGCCGCGCCCGGTCAGATGGAACGGCACCTGCCACCAATGGTTACGCCGGTTACTCACCGTCAGCCGGATTTTCCCGACGATCTGCGCGAAGCGGTGGAAGGTCTCCTTGGTGTCGGCCCACTCTTCGAGTGGCATGGCCGGAAAGAGCTCCATGTGTCCATCGTAACTACGCTGCGTAACCATTCTTCGGGGGGTCTCCGCTAATATCCGGCTTGAAGGGTGGTTCAAGTCGAGGAGCCGGGGCATGCGGGACACGTTGATCGACATTGGCGAGGTGGCCAGGCGTACCGGGCTGGCCGCGTCCGCGCTGCGCTTCTACGAGCGCAAGGGGCTCATCGAGGCCGAGGGCCGCAATGGCCTGCGCCGCGTCTACCTGCCCGAGACGCTTGACCGGCTGGCGCTGATCACCTGCGCCCGCGACGCCGGGTTCACGCTGTCGGAGATCGCCGAGTTCCTGCGCGCCCGGCCGGCGGACACGCGGTTGCGCGAGCGCATGGCCGCCAAGGAACGCGAGGTCGACCAGCGGGTGCGGCAGCTCACCCGGCTGCGCGACAGCCTGCGCCACGCGGCCGTGTGCGAGCACGACCCGCTGGTCGAGTGCCCCGAGTTCAAGCGCGCCGTGAAGGCCGTCAGCCAGAGCTGACGTACTTGCGCGGGCGCAGGGCGTGGGCGCGCAGCGCGGCCAGGGCCGCGTACTGGCCGGGCCGGTCCATCCGGACGACCAGGTCGTCGCTGTAGGCCAGGCCCAGCGCGGTGAGCTGGGAGACCAGGTCGGCGACCGGCGCGGTGACGTCGTCGAGGCTCGTGGCCGGGTGCCAGCCCTCGCCGCCCACCACCTCGGCCACCCGTTCGCGCAGCTCGGCGGGGGACATCAGGACGCCGTCGGCCAGCAGCATGAGCGTGGCCTCGCGGGCCGAGACCTCGAACTCGTGCTCGCCCCTGGCCAGCAGCAGCCGGGTGACCGCCGCCCACATGGCCTCCGGCGAGCCCAGCAGGTGCCGGCCGTAATCGGTGATGGCCAGCCGGGTGCCGTCGCGGCTGATCGCGCCGAGCTCGCGCTCGGCCAGCTCGCGCAGCCGCAGCGCCGCGGGCGAGGGGGCCAGCCGGAGCGGCAGGCTGCCCTCGGAGGCGGCCAGGGACAACAACTTGCGCAGGGCGGGCAGGGGCTGCGGCGTGACCGGCGCGTGCAGGCGCACCTCGAACGGCTGCGCCAGCTCCCGCCTGGCCGGGCCGCGACCGAGCACCCAGCGGTTGAGCCGTTCGCCGTGCACGCGGTTGAGCCAGCTGTCGCCGCCCAGCTCGGCGCGGGGCTCGGTGAGCCAGCGGCGGGTGAGCGCGGTGCGGTCGATGTCGTCGCCGGCGACGATCGCCAGTTCGAGCGCCGCCGAGCAGGCCACGTGCGCGCCCAGCTCCTCCGGGCCCATGATCATGCTCCACTGCAGCTCGGGCACGTCGGGCGGGAGCACGCCCGTGGCCTCCAGGGCCTTCTGGTAGGCGCTGGTGCCGGCGTCCTCGCCCTCCTGGGCGTAGGTGCGCAGGATCTGCGCGGTGGTGGGGGACACGCACAGGGCGGCGTAACGTTCCATGCCGCCGAGTTGCAGCAGCCGTGCGAGCGAGCGGGACAGGCGTTCGTGGTCGCCTCCGGGCCGGAGCGGGCCAACCTTGATCGGAAGCGTGTACCAGAGGAACTCGCAGACGTCGAGCTGGGTCACCGTCTCCAGCGGTTCCCCACCCGTCAACCATTCGACGGCGGTCCTGGCCTCCTCGGCCAGGTCCGGCTGAGATCGCTCCAACTCGGCGAGAAGGGCGGTGACATCCGGTGCACTCATGCCTCGAAGTTTGCCGTATCGAACCCAGCTATGACGATGACCGAATGCGGTGCGTATTGGGTCTTGCACAGCGACTACCCTACGAAACCGATGTTTACCTACAGTGAGCGGGTCAGATCCATCGTTTGTCGAACAGCATCCGGGCCTTCCACTCGGTGTACGGGATCACCTCGGCGGACAAAATCGGGTGCAACCACCAGAAATTGATCAGTGCCAGCAGCGCGTACGCGCCGACCACCGCGGCCCCCAGCGTGCGGCGCATCGGCATGGCCCCGCTCTCCGTCGGCGTGGCGGGCCCGATGAGCAACCCGGCGCACAACGTCAGCGCCAGGATCATGAACGGCACCATGGGGATCGCGTAGAACAGGAACATCGTGCGGTTCTCGGAGATGGCGAAGTAGAACCAGGGCAGCCAGCCCATCGCGTACGCCAGCAGCACCGCCCCCGCCCGCCAGTCGCGCGAGGAGACGTACCAGGCGATCAGGGCCACCAGCGCGGCCAGCGCGCCGAACCAGATCACCGGCGTGCCCACGCCGAGCACCGCCTCCGAGCAGTCCTTGACCCCGCACACGTTCTGCTTGCCCTCGTAGAAGAAGGCCACCGGACGCAGCAGCAGCGGCCACTGCCACGGCTCCGACATGTACGGATGGGACGTCTCCAGCCCGTTGTGGAAGGTGAAGACCTGCCACTGGTACTGGATCCATGAGCGCATGGAGTCGAACAGGAAGAAGAAGGGGCCGGAGGAGGTGGCCTGGTCCCAGTTGCG
>NZ_JBEXYK010000015.1:0-164221 GCF_040630865.1 Nonomuraea sp. NPDC005730 | reverse complement strand
TCGCGCTGAGCGGGGCCAAGGCCGATGAGCGCGAGGTGCTGCTGGGCATGCTGGCCACCGCTCCCCGGGTACTGGCCGACCATCGGCATCCGACGCTGATCGCCGACCGGCAGTTCTACGGCCGCGCCTTCGAACGCGAGCTGGCCGAAGGCGGGGTGCGGCTGCTACGCCCGGCCCGGGCCGGTGAGGCCGAGCGGGCCGGCGCACAGCTGTTCAAGCCGTTACGCCAGACCATCGAGTCGATCAACCAGACCTTCAAAGGCCAGCTGGACCTGGAGCGACACGGCGGACGCACGCCGGCCGGAGTCATCGTCCGCATCTTCGTCAAGGTTCTGGCTTTGACCGCGGCCATCTGGCACAACGATCACACCGGACAGCCGATCAAGAGATCACTCACCCGCTACGACCACTGATCACCCCGACCCCTTGGACTCAACCATCTAGCCGCCTCCGCCGTCGCGGGCGGCTCACGACCCTCACGTCCGGGGCACGGAAATCGTCGGTGCCACCCTTTAGGGTGCTGGGCATGACCGACGTGCTGATCCGCGGCGGGCGGCCCTGGGGGCTCGCGTTCCCGGCCGACCTGCTCGTCCGCGACGGCCGCATCCACAGCGTGGGCCCGTCCCTCGACGCGCCCGGCGCCCTCGTCCTCGACGTCTCGGGTCAGCTCGTCCTGCCCGGTCTCGTCGACGCCCACTGCCACCTCGACAAGACGCTCTACGGCGGCCCCTGGGTCCCCCACTCCGCCGACGACTCGCTGGCCGGCCGCATCGCCAACGACCTGGGCCGCCGCGCCGAGCTGGGGGTGCCGAGCGCCGAGCGCGCCGGCGCGCTGCTGGCCCGGATGAGCGAGGCCGGCACCACGCACGTGCGCACCCACACCGACATCGACCCGTCCGTGGGCCTGCGGGGCGTGGAGGCCGTGCGCGAGGCCGCCGCCCGCTCCCCCGTCGACGTGCAGCAGGTCGCCTTCCCCCAACACGGCGTGCTCACCAACCCCGGCACCGCCGACCTGCTGGCCGAGGCGCTCAGAGGCGGCGTCGAGGCGATCGGCGGCCTCGACCCGGCCGGCGTCGACCGCGATCCCGTGCGCCACCTCGACCTGATCTTCGGCCTGGCCGACCGGTTCGGCGCGCGCATCGACATCCACCTCCACGACGGCGGCTCGCTGGGCGGCTGGGAGCTGGAGCTGATCACCGAGCGCACCAAGGCGCTGGGGCTCGGCGGCCGGGTGACGGTCAGCCACGCGTACGCGCTGGGCGAGCTCGGCGACGCCGCCCAGGATCGCCTGATCCAGGGCTTCGTCGACGCGGGCGTGGCCATCGCCACCGCCGCCGTCTACAGCTACCCGGTGCCGCCGGTCAAGAAGCTGCGCGCCGCGGGCGTCACCGTCGCCTGCGGCCACGACGGCGTCCGCGACCTGTGGGGCCCCTACGGCTCGGGCGACATGCTGGAGCGCGCGATGCACCTCGCCTACCGCAGCACGTTCCGCCGCGACGAGGACATCGAGCTCGCCCTGGAGGCCGCGACCGTGGGCGGCGCGCTGGCCCTCGGGCTGCCCGACTACGGCCTGGCTCCGGGCGACCGGGCCGACCTCGTCGTGGTGCCCGCGAGCGGCCCCGGAGAGGCCGTGGTCGTTCACCCTCGGCGCACTCTGGTCATGAAAGACGGCGTAGTCCTGCACAATTGACCGGCGGGACCATCGAAAGGCAGGCAAGTGCTCTCTATTCACCAGCGGATCGCGGCAGAGCTCGACGTGCGCGACGGGCAGGTGCAGGCGGCGGTCGATCTGCTCGACGGCGGCGCCACCGTGCCGTTCATCGCGCGCTACCGCAAGGAGGTCACCGGCGCCCTCGACGACGCGCAGCTCCGCACGCTCGAGGAACGGCTGCGCTACCTCCGCGAGCTCGACGAGCGCAGGGCGGCGATCCTGGAGTCGATCGAGTCTCAGGGCAAGCTCGACGACGAGCTGCGCGCGCAGATCATGGCGGCCGAGACCAAGGCCAGGCTCGAAGACATCTACCTGCCCTACAAGCCCAAGCGGCGCACCAAGGCGCAGATCGCCCGCGAGCTCGGCCTGGAGCCGCTGGCCGAGAAGCTGCTCGGCGACCCGACGCTCCACCCGGCCACGGTCGCCGCGGAGTTCGTCACCGAGGGCGTGGCCGACGCCGCCGCGGCCCTCGAAGGGGCCAGGGCGATCCTGATCGAGCGGTTCGCCGAAGACGCCGACCTCATCGGCGACCTGCGCGAGCGGCTGTGGAGCCGTGGCCGGCTCGTGTCGAAGGTGCGTGAGGGCAAGCAGGAGGCGGGGGCGAAGTTCTCCGACTACTTCGAGTTCACCGAGCCGTTCACCAAGCTGCCCTCCCACCGCATCCTGGCGATGTTCAGGGGCGAGAAGGAGGAGGTGCTCAACGTCACGCTGGAGCCCGACGAGACCGCCGACTACGAGCTGCGCATCGGCGCCCGGTTCGACATCTCCGACAAGGGGCGTCCGGCCGACACGTGGCTGACCGAGACCGTGCGCTGGGCCTGGCGCACCCGCATCCTCGTGCATCTCGGCATCGACCTGCGCATGCGCCTGTGGCAGGCCGCCGAGGACGAAGCGGTGCGCGTGTTCGCCGCCAACCTGCGCGACCTGCTGCTGGCCGCACCGGCCGGCACCCGCACGACCATGGGCCTCGACCCCGGCCTGCGCACCGGCGTGAAGGTGGCCGTGGTCGACGCCACGGGCAAGGTCGTCGAGACCGCCACCATCTACCCCCACGAGCCCAAGCGCCAGTGGGACCAGTCGCTGGCCGTGCTCGGCGCGCTGGCCCAGAAGCACGGCGTCGAGCTCATCGCCATCGGCAACGGCACCGCCTCGCGCGAGACCGACAAGCTGGCCGGCGACCTGGTCAAGCTCATGCCGTCGATCACCAAGATCGTGGTGTCGGAGGCGGGCGCCTCGGTCTACTCGGCCTCGGCGTACGCCTCCCAGGAGCTGCCCGAGCTCGACGTGTCGCTGCGCGGCGCGGTCTCCATCGCGCGCCGGCTGCAGGACCCGCTCGCCGAGCTGGTCAAGATCGACCCCAAGTCGATCGGCGTCGGCCAGTACCAGCACGACCTGGCCGAGTCCAAGCTCTCCCGCTCGCTCGACGCCGTCGTCGAAGACTGCGTCAACGCGGTCGGGGTCGACGTCAACACGGCGTCCGCGCCGCTGCTCACGCGGGTGTCGGGCATCGGCGCGACGCTGGCCGAGGGCATCGTCCGCCACCGCGACGCCAACGGGCCGTTCCGCACCCGTACGGCGCTGAAGGAGGTCTCGCGGCTCGGACCCAAGGCGTTCGAGCAGTGCGCCGGCTTCCTGCGCATCCCGGGCGGCGACGACCCGCTCGACGCCTCCAGCGTGCACCCGGAGGCCTACCCGGTGGTCCGGCGCATCCTGAGCTCGGTCCAGACCGACCTCAAGTCGCTGATCGGCAACACGTCGGCGCTGCACACGATCCGGGCACAGGACTTCACCGACGACACCTTCGGCCTGCCGACCGTCACCGACATCCTGCGCGAGCTGGAGAAGCCGGGGCGTGACCCGCGTCCGGCGTTCAAGACGGCGACCTTCAAGGAGGGCGTGGAGAAGATCTCCGACCTGGTGGCGGGGATGATCCTGGAGGGCGTGGTCACCAACGTGGCCGCCTTCGGCGCGTTCGTCGACATCGGCGTCCACCAGGACGGTCTGGTCCACGTGTCGGCCATGTCCCGCACCTTCGTCAAAGACCCGCGCGACGTGGTCAAGCCGGGCGACATCGTCCGCGTCAAGGTCCTTGAGGTGGACATCCCGCGCAAGCGCATCTCCCTGACCCTCCGCCTGGAGGACGACGTCACCCAGCCGTCCTCGGAGGGCCGCCCGCCCCGCAAGTCGGGCGCCCGTTCGGACGGCTCCCGCAACGAGCCCCGCCGCGACGGCTCCGCTCGTGACGGCAGCGCTCGTGACGGCTCCGCCACTCGTGGCGAGGGCGGCCGCGACGGTGGCTCTCGCGGTGACGGCCGCGACGGTGGCCGGGGTGACGGCGGTCGCGGTGGTGGCGGTCGTGACGGCGGTCGCGGTCAGGGTGGTCGTGGCGACGGCGGTCGTGGCCAGGGTCGCGGTGACGGTCAGCGCGACGGTCAGCGCGGCGGACAGCGCCGCCAGGACCGTCCGGCTCCCACGGGCGCGATGGCCGAAGCCCTCCGCAAGGCGGGCCTCGGCGGCGACAACCGCTGACCTCAACCCCTGACGGCGGGCCGGCATCCACAACCGGCCCGCCGTCAAGGCTGCCCCCTGCCTACCGATCAGACTGCCCGAGCCCACGGTTCAAGCCGGCCCGGCCACCGCCCATCAATCAGGCCGCCTCGGGCACCGGCCCATCGTTGAACCTGCCCGAGCGGCCGGCCCACCGATGAGGGCGCCTCTGAGGGTGTCCCCACCAGCCCACAGTTCAGGTCGGCTCAGCCACCACCCCACCGTTCAGGCCGGCCCAGCCATCAGCTGGGCGGGGGGTTCTAGGTGGGGGGCGATACGGTCGGAGGGTGAGGACAACTGTGTTTTCCATGGCTGTCGGCCAAGCCCGCGACCTGCTTCGCTGGCGCTCGCCGCTGCGGACCGAGCTCTGGGCGGCCCGGCTCTCCGCCGCTCTGGAGCCCGATGAGGTGAGGCCGTTCCTGCGCGAGCTGGCCGAGGACGGGAGCGCTGAGGCGCGTCTCACCCTCGCCGCCCTGGCCGCGGTCGACAGGACGGGATGGCCTGAGGCGGAATCCCTTCCGGACGCTGATCAGGAGTCGGCCGAGTCTGGTGACATGCCGGTCGGTCGGCGCGGGGCGGATGGAGGTCGGGAGGGTTCGGAGCCGGGCGCGGGATCCACGGCGGGAGCAGCGGCGGAATCCGCGGCGGTGTCGGAGGCAGGGCCGGCGGCGGGGGTGCTGCGGGTTCTGGGGGTGGAGGTTCCCGGGACGACGGAGGCCGATCTCGGGCTGCCCGGTTGGGTGCGCCGCATGGGTCAGGTGACCTGCGAAGGAGCCTGGTACGGCAAGGCCGACCCGTACGGCGAGCAGACCCTGGCCGTCCTGTCCTTCAGGTACGCGAACGGCAAGGAGCCGCACATCCTCGTCGCCGGCATCGACCAGCCCAACGGCGGCCTCGCGGTGGACGCCGTCGTCGAGGAGGTCAAGTTCCTCGACGACCTGGGCCTGAGCCCGGCCGAGCCGGGGGTGGTGGCCGGGCGGGTGCTGGACGCGTTCGAGCTGGGTGACCGGATCATGGGGGCTCAGGTGGCCGACACGCTGCCCGCCGTCCGTCCGCTGGCCATCGCGCGGGCCCTCGCCGTGCCCGGGCTCGTACGTCAGGCGCCCGACGGGACGATGGCCGACTTCCACGATCTGCCTGATGTGCCGGGGGCGCGGGAGGCGTTCGAGAAGTTGGCGGAGTTCGTGGGTGAGCGTCCGCTTTGGTGGAGTCCGGCGCGGGTGAGCCAGTTCCTGACGTCATGGTTGCCGAGGGAGGCCATCCTGTCGGACACGGCGGTGGCGGCGATGCCGGAGGTCGTCCGGGCGTGGAGCCGTTTCAACGGTGCCCATCCCGCCGTACTGCACCAGATCGACGTGGACGCCCCGCGCCTGCCCGCCCTGATGGCCGACGAGTCCTTGGCGGGGCTCGGCAAACGCATCGCCCGCCAGCGCCTGTGACCCGGCTCGTCCCCATGCCCCGGCCACGGCTCCTGACCGTGACGGGAAGCCCGTGGAGGGCAGCCGCCGTGAGCGGTGGACAGCCGGTCGGGCCTTGGAGAGGGGTGTGGGGGTGGTCGCCCGGGATGTGGGTGGATCGAGTCGGGGGTGGGGGCGGCTATGCTGCGCAGTGACGTTTAGCGGTGCCCCACTTGGGCGTTTCGAGGGAGACTTGCGCGATGTACAAGGAGTTCGCTGTCGAGGCCGTCATGTGGCTCGTCCCGGTTGCGGTGCTGATCGGGGTCGCGCTCCTCGTCACCGCCTGATCCGAAGACCCGAGGAGAACGGGGGCCGAGCACACGCTCGGCCCCCGTCCGCTGTCCGGGACCGACCGGGTGACCGCGCCACGACGTCCACCGTCCGGGGCGGCGGGTGAAAAGCGGGGTAAGGGGCGGGCCGGGAGGTCATGAGGCTCCGGTGACAGAGGTGCGGCGTTCGGTGGCCGAAAGGTCCTGAGGGCCAGGTGACAGGGGTGCGGCGGTCGGGGGCTAGGGAGTCATGAGGCCCAGGCCAGGAGGGGGCTGTACTGGCGGAGGCGTTTCAGTGCCTGCTTCTCCAACTGCCTGATGCGTTCCCTGGTGAGCCCGAGCCGGTCCGCGATCTCGCGGTAGCTCTCCGCCTTCTGCCCGGTGAGCCCGTACCGGAGTTTGATGACGAACGCCTCGCGCGGCGGCAGCGACGTGACCACGTCCCGGACGTCAGCGCTCATGGCACGGCGTTCGGCGACCTCCTGCACCCCCACCCCGTCCTCGTCGGCGATCATGTCGGCGATGCGGCTCTCGCCGGACTCGCCGACCGGGAGGTCCAGGCTGACCACCTCCTGGCCGAGCCTGCGTAACGCGGCGACCTGGCCGGCGGTGAGCGACGCCGAGGCGGCGAGCTCGCCGTCCGTCGGCTCGCGGCCCAGGTCGGCGGCGAGCTGCCGCTCGACCCTGAGCAGCCGCGACAGGTCCTCGGCCACGTGGATGGGCAGCCGTACGGTGTGGCTCTTGTCGTGGATGCCGCGTTCGATGGCCTGGCGGATCCACCACATCCCGTACGTCGAGAACTTGTACCCGCGGGTGTAGTCGAACTTCTCCACGGCCCTGATCAGCCCGAGGTTGCCCTCCTGGATGACGTCGAGCAGCGGCAGCCCGCGGAAGGCGTACCGCCTGGCGGCGGCGACGACCAGGCGGAGGTTGGACCTGATCAGCTTGTCCTTGGCCCGCCGCCCGTCGCGCACGACGGCTTCGAGCTCCGGTGTCGCGGCGCCGCGCTCGATCAGGTGGCCCGCGTAAAGTCCTGCCTCGATCCGCCGGGCGAGGTCGACTTCGTCCGCGGCGGAGAGCAGGGGGTTCTTTCCGATCTGCTCCAGGTACATGCCGAGCAGGTCGGGCTCTGCGGCCGACATGTACCGGCAACTACCCGGTAAACGGCGGCGAATTCCCGGCTTCGTTGAGTTCGGCGATGGCCAGCTCCGCTGTGCTGCGGATGTCGAAGAACTTGTCCAGCGCGGTGATCGCGAACAGGTGCTTGCACCGGCCGTTCAGACCGGACAGCAGCAGCTTGCCGCCGGAGGCGGTGACGGCCTTGTGCAGGTAGACCAGCACGGACAGGCCGGAGGAGTCGCAGACGCTGACGGCCTGCATGTCGATGACGAGGAGCGGCGGCTGGGTGAGGTCGAGCGCCTTGGTGACCCGGTCGCGCACCTCGGCCGCGGACCCGAAGTCGAAATCCCCGGTCAGCCGTGCGATGACGCAGGGGCCCTGGAGTCCGAGGCTGATCGACAAAGCCTGCTCCGAAGTCACCCAGCTCCACCTACCCGCGTTGTTTCCCACTTGTCGTCACTTCTCGACCACTTTACGAGAAGTAGCGTCTCGGGTTGAACACCAGCATCTGTTCGATCTGGTCATCGGTGACACCAGAGCCGAGCAGTGCGGCCAGAACGTCATCGTGAATGTGATCGTAGCGCCAGTTCGGCGCGAGCGTGGTTCTGGCTTCGTCCCATGCGCCGCCGAAGTAGTCCATGAAGCAGGCGGTGTCGTGGCTGAGGACCATGCGGTCGGCGTATCCGCGCCGGCACAGGGCCGCGATCGTGGCCACGCGCTGCTCGGTCGGGTTGTAGACGTCGAGACCGAACCGGTCCATGCCCAGCGTCGCGCCGGTGTCGGCCAGGCGCATCAGGTAGTCGAGGTCGTTGCTGTCGCCCGCGTGCCCGATGACCACTTTCTCCAGGTTCACCCCTTCCTTGGCGAACAGGTCCAGCGCGAGCAGCCCGCTCTGGGTGAAGGCGTTCGTGTGGACGGTGATCGGCGCCCCGGTCAGCACGTGGGCCCGCGCGACGGCCCGGCAGATGCGCTCGACGCCGGGTGTCAGCCCCTTGTGCTCCACCACGCACTTCAGCAACGCGGCCTTCACCCCGGTGTCGGCGATGCCCTCGGTGAGGTCGCGGACGAAGTCGTCGATCATCGGGTCGGGGACGTCGAGGAACAGGCCGGGGCCGCGGTGCTCGTACTGGTGGGGCAGTTCCTCGAAGGCGTACAGGCCGGTGGCGACGACGATGTTCAGGCCGGGCACCTCGGCGGCCACGCGCTGGATGCGCGGGATGTGACGGCCGAGGCCCCACACCGTCGGGTCGACGATCGTCCGCACGCCCTTGGCCGCCACCGCGCCGAGCTTGGCGATGGCGTCGGCGACCCGGAACTCCTCGTCCCACCAGGAGCCTTTGCCGTAGTTGTCCACGTGCTCGGCGGCCACGACGAACACGTGCTCGTGCATCAGCGTCTGGCCGAGCTGTTCGACGTCGATCGGGCCCCGGACGGTGTCGACGGTGGGCATGGGACCTCCATACCAACTGGTCAGTAGGTGCGCCCAAACGTAGGCCGCCCCTGCCGCACCGTCAACCGTCCAGGGCGAGTCCCGAGCGGCGCGTCGGTACATGTCGGGATTCACCGGGCCAGGCGCGGGAACAGGGGTTCCGGCCGCGGCAGCCGCTCCCCCGACACCGCCGCCGCCACCCGCGCCGCCGCCGTCGGCAGGAACGGATCGAGCTGGACGGCCAGCGTCCGGCACGCCCCCACCAGCACGCCCAGCGACACCTCCCGCTCGCCCGCGGCCTGCTGCCACGGACGGACGCGTTCGACGTACCTGTTCGCCTCCTCCACCAGCCGCCACACCGCTCCGGCGGCCCGGCGGAAGTCGAAGTCCCGCAGCGCGCCGTGCACGTCGCCCGGCCCGAACTCCTCGCGCACCTCCGGCACGCTGCCGTCCAGGAACCGGTGGACCATGGTGGCCACCCGGTTGACCAGGTTGCCCACGCCGTTGGCCAGGTCCTCGTCGGCCCTCGCGATCAGGCGTTCCCCGGTGAAGTCGGCGTCGCCCACGCGCGGCACCTCGCGCAGCAGCCACCACCGCACTGCGTCCACGCCGTACGCGTCCACCAGGGCCACCGGGTCGACGGCCGTGCCGGACGACTTGCTGATCTTGCGGCCGTTCACGGTGAGGTAGTCGTGCACGAAGATCTGCGACGGCAGCGGTTCGCCGGCGGCCAGCAACATCGCTGGCCAGTAGACGGCGTGGAAGCGGATCACCCCCTTCCCGACCAGGTGCACCTTGTCCGGCTCGGACACCCACCAGCGCTCGCGGTCCGCGCCCTCCAGGGCGGTGACGTAGTTGGCGAGGGCGTCCCACCACACGTACACGACCTGGGAGGGATCCCCCGGCACGGGGATGCCCCAGCCGCGGGCGCGCGCCGCCGACCGGGAGACGCTGATGTCGGCCAGCCCCGCCTCGACGAACGCCAGCACCTCGTTGCGCCGGGCGGCCGGCTCGATGCGCAGGCCGCCGCCGCGGATGAGGTCGATCAGGGCGTCCTGGTAGCGGGAGAGCCGGAAGAACCAGTTCCGCTCCGAGACCACCTGCAAGGGCCCCTCGTGCCCTTCCGGACAAGGTTCTTCGGGGTAGAACTGCTCGCAGCCGACGCAGTAGAGCCCTTCGTAGTGCCGCTGGTAGAGGTCGCGTTCGACGGCCTTCCAGATGCGTTCGACCCCGGCGCGGTGCGCGGGGTGGCTGCTCGTCCTGACGAACGCGTCGAAGGACAGGTCCAGCGGTTCGCGCAGCCCTTCGAACGCGGCCGCGTTGCGGTCCACGAACTCCCGGACCGGCAGTCCTTCGGCCTCGGCGGCCAGCACGTTCTTCAGCGAGTTGTCGTCGGTCCCGGTCTGGAACCGCACGGGTTCGCCGCGCCGCCGGTGGTGCCTGGCCAGCACGTCCGCCTGGACGAGCTCCAGCGCGTGCCCGAGGTGCGGGCGGGCGTTGACGTAGGGGATGGTCGTCGTGATGTACATCGGTCGCCTCCCGAAAGGGGCCCCGACACGACGAGAGGCCCCGGGTCGCAGGGCCTCAACAGGACGTCGTCGGTGAAACCCCTACGGGGTCATCATCACCGTGCTGATCGTCATGTTCGGCATCGTACCTGGCCTCAGGCCAGCCCGGCCAGCTTGTAGAGCACCAGTGACCCGGCCACCGCCACGTTGAGGCTGGCCCCGGTGCCGATCATCGGGATCTCGACCACGGCGTCGAGCAGGTCGAGCGCCTCGCCGGGGATGCCGGTGGCCTCGTGGCCGAGCACGACGACGGTCGGCTCGCGGGCCATGGGCAGGTCGGCCAGCCTGATGGCGTTCTCGGCCAGCTCGACGCCCAGCACGCGGTCGCGCCGGGAGGCCAGCCAGGGCAGTGGATCGACCCAGTGGACGCATGCTCCGGCCCGGAGGGTGTTCCCCCTGGCCAGCGCCTCGGGGACCCAGGGCAGGCGGGGCACGGCCAGGCACGCGCCGGCCGCGTCGCAGGTACGCAGCAGGGTGCCGAGGTTGACGCCGTGCATGGGCCACAGGGGGGCGACGGTGAGATGGCCGAGGCATCGGGGCCGCCTGCGCCGCCGCTGGGCCCGGAGCTCTCTGGGGGTGCGCACCCGGATGCCGCTCATGCGGCCGGGCGGAGGTTCCTGACGCGGACGTTCACGAGAAGGGCGCTTTCGTCGGCACGCCCGGGCCATCGTCGAGAGGAATCACGCCCAGTCTACGCCCGTGAGCCGCTCGCGCGGTGGCGTACGGCCCAGACGGCCAGCCCCACGGCGAAGACGGCCACCCCCGCGAGCATGGAAACGAGCGGCAGCGTGAACGCCAGCACCAGGCACAACACCAGCCCGAGCACCGGCACGGCCTTGACCGGCGCGCCCTCGGCCCGGGAGAGGGTCAGCGCGCAGGCGTTGGCGATCGCGTAGTAGACCAGCACGCCGAACGAGGAGAACCCGATCGCACCGCGCAGGTCGGCCACCAGCAGCAGCACGACCACCGCGGCCCCGACCGCCGCCTCGGCCCGGCGCGGGACGCGGCGCTCCGGGTCGACCGCGGCCAGCACGCCCGGCAGGTCACGCTCCCTGGCCATCGCGAGCACGGTACGGGAGACGCCGAGCAGCAGCGCGAGCAGCGCCCCGAGCGAGGCCACCGCCGCCCCCGCCCCCACGACCGGGACCAGCCACTCCGCCCCCGCCCGGCGCACGACGTCGGTCAGCGGCGCCGCGGACCCGGCCAGCGCGGACGCCCCGAGCGTGCGCAGCGCGGCCACCGCCACCAGCGTGTAGACGACGAGCGTGACGCCGAGGGCGATGCCGATCGCCCGCGGGATGGCACGGGCCGGATCGCGCACCTCCTCCCCCAGCGTGGCGATCCTGGCGTAGCCGGCGAACGCGAAGAACAGCAGCCCGGCACCCTGGAGCACGCCCCACGGGCCGGCCCCGGACAGCCACGCACCCGGCATTCCCGGCGGCCGCTCCCCCGCCAGCCCGGCGACGATCACCGCGGCCAGCACGGCGAGCACGAGCACGACGATCACCCGGGCGACCGCGGCCGAACGCTGGACGCCGAACAGGTTGAGCAGGGTGAGCGCGACGACCGCCGCGACGGCCAGCGGCCGGGCCGCGCCAGGGGCGACGTACGAGCCGAAGGTGAGGGCCATCGCGGCGCACGAGGCCGTCTTGCCGACGGTGAAGCCCCAGCCCGCCAGGTAGCCCCACAGCGGGCCGAGCCGCCGCCTGCCGTAGACGTAGGTGCCGCCGGACTCGGGGTGGAGGGCGGCCAGGCGGGCCGAGGAGGTGGCGTTGCAGTAGGCCACGACGGCGGCGAGCGCGAGGGCGACGAGCAGTGAGCCGCCCGCCGCGGCGGCGGCCGGGGCGAAGGCGGCGAACACGCCCGCGCCGATCATCGCGCTCAACCCGACGACGACCGCGTCGCCGGTGCCCAGCCGCCGCGCCAGGCCCTCGGCCATGCCGCCCCCTCCCCCGGCCCGCACCCTTGATCGGGTCACCGGTCAGGAGATCCCGCGGCCCCCACTCTGCCGCACGCCACCGACATCCTCGCCGCCGGGTCGGTCAGGAGGTCGCCTCGGGCCCCGGGACCACCAGCACGGGCCGCCGGGCGTGGTGCAGGACGCGGTCCGAGGTGCTGCCGAGCAGCAGCGATCGCACGCCGCCCAGTCCCCGCGTCCCGGTGACGATGAGGGTGGCGTCGATCTCGTCGGCCACGTCCACGATGGTCGACCACACCGCCACCGAGTCCAGGTCGCACCGCGGCGTCGCGTCGAGGCCGGCCTCGCGGGCCAGTTCGGCGCCGTGACCGGCCAGCTCCGTCATCGCCTGGCCGATCGCCTCGTCCTCGGCCGCGGTGTTGTCGAGGGTCATCATGAGCCCGGCCGAGGCGCGGGCCGAGGTCATCGCCAGCCGCTCCCACACGGTCAGCACGACGGCGGACCTGTCCTGCACCGCCCGCCCGGCGTACGCGATGGCGGCCTTGGCGTCGTCCGAACCGTCATAGGCGATCAAAATGGTCATCTTCACAGCTCCTTGGGCGAGGTCAGAGCCTTACCTCTTTCCAGGAGCAGGCCGTTCTCACGCGAAAAGGGGCGGGAAGATCATCCCGCCCCTCGCGAACCGGCCGGGCGTCACGCCAGCACGGCCGGCACCCGCCGCGCCGCCGGCCTGAGCATCGACAGGCCCGCCAGCGCCAGCACCCCGATCTCGGTCACGACCACGACCCGCTGGGTCAGGCCCGCCGGGATGTCGTCGTTGCTCAGGGGGATGCCGAACATGCGCACCACGTACGGGACCACGACCATCAACAGCGCCCCGAGGGCCACGCCGCTCAGCACGCGCATCGTCCTGGCGTACCGGATCCTGGCCTTGGCCAGCAGGAATCCCGCGGCGGGCATCACCAGGAAGGCGGCGAAGGCGGCGTAGCGGTGGATGCCGCCGGACAACGAGAGCGGCACCCCGGGACGGTCGGTCGGGAACGCCCCGATCAGGAACATGCTCGCCCCCCACGCCACCAGCAGCGCGACGACCCAGCGGTTGGCGCCCGAGCGGCGCAGCGCCTCGGCGATCAGCCCGGACCCCACGGCGAACAGCGTCAGCGAGGCCGGCAGCAGCCATCCGGACGCCTGGAAGGCGTACTCGCTGATCACGCTGTGCAACGGGTCGAGACCCGATTCGGCGTGCAAGGTGAGCATCGCGCCGGCTCCGGTGCCGATGGCCGTGAACCCGCTGACAAGCAATCCCTTCATGCCTTAAAGCTCGCGTAAGGCCGCCTTGACCGACATCGGAGATGAGCCCCCAGCGTGCCCTGATCCGTCCCCTAATACCTTGGTCGGGAGGGTCCGGGGCCGGGCCTGTGACCTGCGGGAAGATGACCCTGAGTAGAGCCTGCCCCCTCAGGGTGGCTGCAGTGGGCGGCACCCCCGATTTGACTTTGAGTGCACTCGAAGGGTGACCCTGGATACATGACGATCCAAGAGGCCGCCCAGCGTTCGGGTCTCAGCGCCCACACCTTGCGCTACTACGAGCGCATCGGGCTCATCCACTCGGTCGGTCGCAACCTCAGCGGGCATCGGGACTACGCGGAGAAGGATCTCCAGTGGCTGGACTTCCTCACCAAGCTGCGGACCACCGGCATGCCCATCGCCGACATGTGCCGCTACGCGGAGCTGCGCCGGATGGGCGAGCACACCTCCGCCGAGCGCCTGACCATGCTGGAGCTGCACCGCGAGCGCGTCCGGGCCAGGATCGCCGAATTGAGCGCGGACATGAACGTCCTCGACCACAAGATCGACACCTACCGGGAGCGGATATGAAGACACGTGTTCTCGGGACCGGCGGCCCGCGGGTGTCGGCCCTCGGCCTCGGTTGCATGGGCATGTCGGAGTTCTACGGCCAAGGCGACGAGAAGGAGTCGATTGCCGTCATCCACCGCGCCCTCGACCTTGGCATGAATTTTCTGGACACAGCCGACATGTACGGACGCGGCCACAACGAGGAGCTGGTCGGCCGGGCCGTCAAGGACCGCCGCGACGAGGTCGTCCTGGCGACCAAGTTCGGCATCAACCGCCACGACGGCACCCGCACGGTCGAGAACAGCCCCGAGTACATCAGGACGGCCTGCGACGCCTCGCTCCGGCGGCTCGGCGTCGACCACATCGACGTCTACTACATGCACCGCCGTAACCCCGGCGTGCCGATCGAGGAGTCGGTCGGCGCCATGGCCGAGCTGGTCCAGCAGGGCAAGGTGGGCCATCTCGGGCTGTCGGAGGTGAGCGCGGACACGTTGCGCAGGGCCGCCGCCGTGCACCCGATCGCCGCGCTGCAGAGCGAGTACTCGCTGTTCACACGGGGTCTGGAGGCCGAGATCCGGCCCGCGGCCAGGGAGCTGGGCACCGCGCTGGTGGCGTACTCGCCGATCAGCCGCGGCCTGCTCGGCGGCGCGCTGCCGAGCGCCGACCAGCTCCCCGACGACGACTTCCGCAGGCACCTGCCCCGCATGTCCGGCGAGCACGCCGAGCACAACGCCCGCCTGGTCGAGCGGGTGCGCGAGATCGCCGCGGCGGCCGGGATCACCCCCGCCCAGCTCTCGCTGGCCTGGCTGCTGGCCCAGGGCGACGACGTGGTGCCGATCCCCGGCACGAAACGCCTGACGTACCTGGAGGAGAACGCCGCCGCGGCCGACGTCACGCTGACCGCCGACCAGCTCGACGCCCTGGCCAGGGCCGTGCCCGCGGACGCCGTCCGGGGCGCCCGCTACCCGAACATGTCGGAGGTCGAGCGCTAGGCCGCGCGCCTGGTCGCGCCGGTCACGACCACCAGCGCGACCAGGATGCCCGCCGTCAGCGGGATCGGCGCCGGCGTCAGCGCCGACAGCAGCACGAGCACGGCCGCGCCCAGGAAGGCCGCGCTGTCGGCGGGACCGTAGCGGTGGGGCCGCACGTGCAGCAGCCAGACCATCGACAGGAACAGCGCGACGGGCACCGACACGGCCAGCGCCGCGCCCGTGGCGGACAGGTGGGACGTGCCCGACGCGTGGTCGATGCTCACCTCGACCCCGGCGCTGAACGCCCCGACCGCCGCGAAGATCGCGTAGTGGCCGTACCCCCAGAGGAGGGCGTGCCTGGTGGAGTCGAGGATCTCGGCGGTCGGCGGGTCGAAGTAGAGCCACCACATGGCGAAGGCGATCACCAGCGCGCCCAGGGCCAGCACGATCAGCTCGGGCCGCAGGCCGGCGGCACTCGCCTCGGCCTGGAACGCGACCGTGGCGGCCAGCACGTTCTCACCCATCATGATGATCGTGAACAGGCCGTACCGCTCGGCGATGTGGTGCGGGTGCCAGGCGGTCGGGCTGCCCCGCTCGGCCCACACGGGCACCGCGAGCTCCAGCACCACGCCGAGCGCGAACGCCGCCAGATACCACTCCCCCGGCACGACGAGCAGCGGGATCCAGCCGACCTGCGCGACGCAGATGCCGACGGCGTACCGCACGGCCGTCCGCCGGCCCGGACGGTCGCCGCAGGCCGCCCGGAGCCAGTGGGCGGCCATGGCCAGGCGCATGATGACGTATCCGGCGTAGACCACGCGGAAGTCGTGCTCCTGGAACGCCCTGGGCACCCCGGCGGCCAGGACCAGCACGCCCGACATCTGGACGAGCGTGATCAGCCGGAACAGCCAGTCGTCGTTGTCGTAGGCGGAGGCGAACCAGGTGTAGTTCATCCATGCCCACCAGATGGCGAAGAACGTCGTCAGGTAGCCGAGGACGCCCTCGGCCAGGTGCCCTTCGCTGAGCGCGTGGTGGAGCTGGGAGCCGGCGAACGAGACCGCGACGACGAAGCACAGGTCGAAGAAGAGTTCGAGGTTGGTGGCGACGCGGTGGGACTCGCCCGCGTCGCGCGCCCGCATGGGCCGCAGCCGGATCATCCTCCGATGTCTACACCAGAGGGACCGGCAGGTCGAAGTAGGCGCGGACCGCGGTCGCGCCGGGGCGGCTGTGGACGCGTACGAGGTCGGCGAGCAGGTTGACGATGAGCAGGCCGCGCGAGCCGGAGCGGCGTGCCTCGACGGGCAGGCGCCCGGCCAGCGGATCGGTGATGTGACCGCCGTCGGCGACCTCGCAGACCAGCCGCGCGTCCTCGATCCAGACCCTGATCAGGCCGGCGCCGCCGCCGTAGTCGAGGCTGTTGGCGCCGAGCTCGGCCACCACGAGCCGGATGTCGTCGAGCCGGTCGTCCCCGAAGCCCGCCGCCTCGGCCTGGCCGGCCGCCAGGGTGCGGGCCGAGGCCAGGTTGGTGTGGTCGAAGCGCAGCGAGACGCACGCGGCCGGCTCGGCGAGCGGCTGGTTGTGCCGCGCGACGACCTCGTCCGGCGCGTAGCGGGGGCTGGCCCGCTCGCCGGAGGCGTCGAGCAGCACCGGGTGGGTGAGCTCGGCCTCGCGCAGCACCTCGGGCGTCAGCCCCTCCAGGTCGTACGGGCACAGGATCGTGACGCGCCGCCCCGTGAACGACAGGTTGATCAGCGCCTCGTGCTGGGCGCAGGCCGGGTATTCGGTCGCCGAGCGGCCGGGCCAGATCGGCTCGCCGATGATCCGTACGTGCTCGCCGGGATGCCGGTCGGCGACGGCCCGCAGCACGGCCGGGATGATCCGCCCCGGATTACGGCCCGCCACGCCCATGTCGAGCAGGGTCACCCGGGCCGCGTCGGCGCCCAGCCCCGCCTCGATCTTGGCCAGGTTCGCGGCGGGCACGGCCACCGCCACGGGCTCCCCCGCGGCCAGCCCCTCGCGCACGAAATCCGTGGTGGCAGCCACATACTCCGGGTCACCTCGGTAGAAGAGGGCCGGATGCACGAAAGGGTCCGCCGACATCAGGCACACGGTACCTCCGCATGAGGACTCTTAGACAATCAAATGGGTATTTACAGGGCGTGAAGCGACTTCAGCTCGTGCGCAGGCCCCCGCGGGGGCGCCGGTACTCCCACCTCGATCTGCGGACCCCTTCGGGGCGACGCCTCCCGTTCTGATCGCCGCGAACCTATGCTCAGGACATGTCGGAAATGCACATGCGGGTCTCCGACGAGGATCGGGAGCGCGCGGCGGAGCGGCTCCAGCACGCCTTCGTCGAGGGCCGCCTGACGCGTCCCGAGCTGGAGGACCGGCTCGGGCTGGCGCTCACCGCCAGGACCTACGGCGACCTGCTCGGCCTGATCACCGATCTGCCCGCCCCGGCGCCCCCGCCCGACGACGTGGTCGAGCTGGAGTCCAAGAGCGGGCACGTGCGCCGTTCAGGTGACTGGGCCGTCCCGCGGCGGCTGCGGATCTCCTCCCAGTACGGCGGCGTCGACCTCGACCTGTCCCAGGCCGTCATCCCCCACCCCGTCGTCGACCTCGAACTCGACCTCACGTACGGCTCCGCCAGGATCACCGTGCCCGAGGGCGCCGTCGTGAACGTGGACGCCTTCCGGACCGACTGGGGCCAGACCGTCGTCGGCGACGTCCCGGGCAGGCGGCGGCCCGGCGTCCTCTACCTGGTGATCGGCGGGCGGGCCAATTACGGCGGCCTGCGGGTGCGCTATCCGCGCAAACGCTGGTTCACCCACTGATGGAAGGCCGAGATGTGGTGCTCGCTCGGCACCAGCACGCCGCCCTCCCGGTAGGCGCGTGACCCCATGCCGAGCTGGGTCCGCTCGCAGGCGTCGAAGTCCTGCTCGTTGACCCGGTGGAACAGCTCGACCGACGGCGTCAGGTCGGCCCCCGTGGCCACCACGTCGGGGTGGTAGAGCCAGTCGCACTCGACGACCGTGCGGTCGGCGGCCATGGGGAACATCCGGTGCAGGATCACGTGGTCGGGCACCAGGTTGACGAACACCTGCGGCTTGACGGTGATCGCGTAGTAGCGGCGGTCCTGCTCCGGGGTCACGTCGGGGAGCCGGCCGAAGCCCGCGCCGCCGTCCACGGTGAAGCCCTCGGCGCGCTCGGCGAACTCCGCGCCGTGGCCCACGTAGTACTGGGCGGCGTACCCGCCGGCGAACTCGGGCAGCACGGCCACCAGCTCGGGGTGGATCGTGGCGCAGTGGTAGCACTCCATGAAGTTCTCGACGACCAGCTTCCAGTTGGCCTTGACGTCGTAGACCACGCGGCGGCCCAGGGCCAGCCGGTCGACGTGGTAGTTCTCGATGGCGGCGGGGTCGCCCAGGCGCTCGGTGGCCGCGTGGGTGACGGTGTCCTCGAACGAGGGCGGCTCGTCGGCCAGGCAGACCCAGGCGTAGCCGAGCCATTCGCGCAGGCTGACCGGGACCAGGCCGTACTCGACGCGGTCGACGTCGGGCATCTTCGCCAGGTTGGGGGCGGCGGTCAGCCTGCCGTCCAGGTCGTAGGACCAGGCGTGGTAGGCGCACCTGATCGTCCTTCTGACCTCGCCCCGTTCCTCCACGCACAGCCGCGCGCCGCGGTGGCGGCAGACGTTGAGGAAGGCGCGCAGCAGCCCGTCGCGCCCGCGGACCACGATCACGCTCTCCGTGCCCACCTGGACGGTCCGGAACGCGCCTGGTTTCGGCAGGTCACCGGCGCGCACGGCGCAGAACCACATGCTCTCGAAGATCTTGGCCTGTTCCTCGGCGAACAGGTCGGGGTCGGTGTAGGAGCGGCCGGGAAGCGTGGAGATCAAGCTCGACGTGGTGGTCAACCGACACCCCTTGTTGCGTATTACGCACCGAGTTGCTCTATATGCGACATCGTCCGGCGGCCTTCACGAGGCTGTCAAGAGGTAGGTGCTGAACCTGCGCAGCGACGCCGTGTGCATCCTGGTCGCCATCCAGTCGGGTACCAGGCCCGCGAACGAGCGCTGCCTGTTGGTCACCTCCGTACCGGCGATCATGGCGGGACGCCGCGCGATCCGCGCCCTGGCCCGCTCGTACGCGCGCAGGTCACCACCGGCTGAGCAGGTCAGCAGCCAGGCGTCCTCCAGGGCCTGGTTGGCGCCCTGCGCCATGGTGGGCGGCATGGTGTGGGCCGCGTCCCCGGCCAGCGTGGTCGGGCCCCTGCCCCAGACCCGGGGGATCACCTGCCGGTGGTGCGGGAAGAAGCCGATGTCCTCCATCGTCTCCAGCACGGTGGGCACCGGGTCGGCCCAGCCGCCGAACCGCTCGCGCAGCCGCGGCACGACGTCGGGGTCGTCCTGCCAGAATGGCCCGCCGGGTGACGCCTGGACGTCGAACCACCACAACAGCCGGCCCGCGCCCGCCGGGATCAGCCCGCACAGCTCCCGCCGTCCGGCGATCATCACGGCCCGGCGGGAGTGCGTCAGCGAGGTCGGCGCGGTGGTGAAGCCCTGCCAGGTGACCCAGCCGCTCAACGCGGCCGGATCCGCGCCCCACAGGGCGCGGCGCACCGCCGACCTGCGACCGTCGGCCCCCACCAGCACGTCGCCGCGCACGGTGCGGCCGCCGGCCAGCCGCGCCCGCGCCCGTTCCGGCTCGACATGCTCGACGCCCGCGCCGTAGACGACGGGCAGGCCCGCCGACAGCGCCTCGACCAGCTCGCGCCGGGCCACATGCACGCACGGATGCCCGTAGCGCCGCTCGGCCGCGGTGAGATCGACGGTGACCAGCCGGCGGCCGTCGTCGGCCCACGACTCCATGGTCTCCAGCCGCCATCCGAGGCCGGCGTACCCGACGCCCAGCTCGTCGAGGATGGCCGTGCTGCCGGGCCAGAGGGTCACCGATCCGCCCGCCGTGCGCAGCTCGGGCGCCTGCTCGTACACCTCGACGTCGTGACCGGCGTTCAGCAACCCGCGCGCCGCCGCGAGCCCCGCCAGCCCGGCCCCCGCCACGATTACCCTCATAGAAGCCCCACTTTGAGAGACTGGCAGTATCAGATACTAGGAGTATCACAATGTCCGCGCGCGGCCGCAAGCCCGATCCCACGGTCGACCACCGCATCAGGCAGGCCGCCACCGAGCTGCTGCTCTCCCACGGCCTCGACTTCACCATGGACGACGTCGCCAGAGCGGCAGGCGTGGGCAGGGCGAGCGTGTTCCGGCGCTACGCCACCAAACGCGACATACTGCTCGAATCACTCGGCGGCCTCATGGACACGCACGTCGCCGTCCCCGACACCGGCTCGCTCCGCGGCGACCTGCGCGTGGTGGTCTCCGACACCCTCGCCCTGTGGCAGCACCCCGGCGTCGCCCGCCTGACCAGGCAGATGTACGGCGAGACCGGCCGCGACCCCGCCGTGGCCGAGATCATCCGCACCGGCATGCGCACCCGGATGCGGCGCTCGCAGGTCGTCTACGAGCGCGCGATCGACCGCGGCGAGCTGTCCCCGGACGCCGACCTGGACCTTCTCACGGACCTGTTCGCCGGCCTGGTGACCTACCGCGGGCTGCTCGACCTGCCCATGCCCGACGCCGAGCAGGTCGTTCACGTGCTGTTGCGCGGCTTTACGCCCACCTGACGGCCGAAATGTTAGCGGCGTGCAAGCGGGGATCAACCAGAGATCGCTAATGTCCTCCTCGTACGGAAAACCAACGAAGGGCACCAAAAATGACTCCCCCTCGCCGACTCGCCCTCGCAGTCGCGACGATCTCCCTTGCCGCTCTGTCCACCGCCTGCGGTGTCGGCCAGGCCGTTGACTGCAACACCGCCGTCAACGAGCTCTCGAAGATCACCACCGAGTGGAGCGGCGCCATCACGAAGAACGCCACGGACACCGCGGCGCTCGGGGACGCCTCCAAGGCCGCCGCCGCCAAGACCAAGGAGCTCGCCGGCAAGTACGACGGCGACGTCGCGGCCGCGCTGAACGACTTCGCCGCCGGCTTCGAGAGCCTGGAGAGCGGCGACCTGAGCAAGGCCACCGAGTTCAGCGGCAAGATGAGCGGCTTCACCTCGAAGATCACCGCCGCCTGCTCCTGATCGGCCCGCGGTCGCCGCACCGTCTGCGGGGGGCAGGCCGGCGCGGTGACCGCGTCATCCGGTCCGCCGGAACGGGGGACGGACAGGACCGGATGATCCCCTTACGCTTGCTGCCGTGACGGACGAAACGGTGATCGCACGGCCTCCGGCAGGCACCGCACTCCCCGCCAGAGTGCTCTTCCGCCACCGCGTGCGGGTCGGCGCCCTCGCGCTGCTCGCCGCGGTGGCGTACGCCGTTCTCGGGCTGGTCAAGCTGGCCACCTTCCGGGCGACCACGTTCGACCTGGTGATCGTGGACCAGGCGGTGCGCAACTACGCCCGCTTCCGGCCGCCGTACGTGCCCGTGCTGGGCGTCTTCCACGAGCGCGGCACGGAGTACCTCCAGCTCGCCGACCACTTCTCGCCGATCTACGCGCTGCTCGCGCCGTTCTACTGGGTGCACGACGGGCCCGAGTCGCTGATCGTGGCCCAGGCGCTGCTGTTCGCGGGGGCGATCCCGTTCCTGTGGCTGTTCACCCGCCGCGTGCTGGGCATCGGGCCCGCCTACCTGGTCGCCGTGGCGTACGCGCTGTCGTGGCCGATCGCCCAGGCCGTCGCCTTCGACGCGCACGAGGTGATGTTCGTCCCGCTGCTCACCGCGATCATGATCGAGCGCTACCACGCCGGACGCGTGCTGCCGGCGTTCCTGGCGATGCTCGGGCTCCTGCTCGTCAAGGAGGACATGGGGCTCCTGGTGATCGGGGCGGGGCTGTACCTGTTCGTCGTCGGCGACCGCCTGCGCGGCGTCGTGTGCGTGCTGGTCGGCGCGGGGGCCGTCGTGCTCGTCCGGGGCCTGCTGATCACCTCGTTCGGTGGCGACAGCAAGGACTTCTGGGCCTACGGCCACCTCGGCCCCGACGCGCCCGCCGCGCTGCTCGCGCTGCTGCGCGACCCGATCGCCGCCCTGCTGCTGCCCTTCAGCGACGAGGCCAAGGTCGACACGCTGTTCCTGCTGGCCTGGCCGACGTTGCTGCTGTGCCTGCTGTCGCCGCTGTCGCTGGCGGCGCTGCCGCACGTGCTCGAACGCCTGCTGTCCGACCGTCCCCAGTGGTGGCAGGCCGACTTCCAGTACAGCGCGTTCACCGTGATGATCCTGTTCTGCGCCGGCGTGGACGGCCTGGCCAGGCTGCTGCGCTGGACCGGCCGCGCCGACGCCAAGGGCCTCAGGCTGGCCTGGGCCGCCGCGGCCTGCGCCGTCGCCCTCACCCTGGTGCCCAGGTTCGCGCTCGACCAGCTCTACCATCCCGCCTTCTACAAGGAGGACAAGGCCGCCGCGGCGGCCGAGGCGGTGAGCAGGGTGCCCTCGGGGGTGACGGTCGAGGCGGTCAACTCCGTGGGCCCGGCGCTGTCCTCGCGCACCACCGTCCTGCTGTGGAGCGCGGCCCCGCGCGGCGCACCGTGGATCGTGGCCGACACCGCCCGCTGGGAGTTCCCCTTCGGCTCCGCCGACGACCAGCGCAACCGGGTCGAGCAGCTCCAGACCGAGGGGTACACGAAGGTGTTCGAACGCGACGGGTACGTCGTTCTCCGGCGGAACTGACCGCATCGGCCCGATGCCGCACAATGTCGGCATGGAGATGATCGTGCTCACCGGCGCAGCCGGCATGGTGGGCGGCGCCGTACGCGAGCGGCTCCGCCGGTCCGCCACCAGGCTCGTCCTGGCCGACCGGGAGCCCATGGAGGCCGGGCCGGGCGAGGAGGCCGTCCGCACCGACCTGTCCGACCTGGCCGGGACCGTGGCGCTGGTCAAGGGCGCCGACGCGATCGTGCACCTGGCCGGGGTGCCGGACGAGGCGCCCCTGCCCGACCTGCTCGACGGCAACGTGCTGACCACCCACCGCGTGCTGGAGGCGGCCCGGCTGGCCGGCGTGCCGCGCGTGGTGCTGGCCGGCAGCAACCGCCTGACCGGCATGTACCCGGCCACCGCCACGATCTCCCCCGACCTGCCGCCGCGCCCCGACGGCCTGTACGGCGTCAGCAAGGCCGCCGTCGAGGCCCTCGGCCGCCTGTACGCCGACAAGTTCGGCCTCGAGGTGGTCTGCCTGCGCATCGGCAGCCTGGAGGCCGAGCCCCAGGACGTCCGCCACCTGGCGACCTGGCTGAGCCCGCGCGACTGCGCCGGGTTCGTGCACGCCGCCGTCACCACGCCCGGCCTGCGCTTCCTGGCCGCCTACGCCGTCTCGGCCAACACCCGCCGCTTCTGGCTGCTCTCCCCCGAGCTCGGCTACGAGCCCGAGGACGACGCCGAGTCGTACGCCGCCCGGGTGACCGGCACGCCGGCCGCCTTCTTCACCGACGGCACCCCGCAGGGCGGCGACTTCGCCGCGCCGGAGTACACGCTGCGCAGGGGCGGGCTGGCCTAACGCGCGATCGCCTGCTCGTAGGCCCGGTCGAACCCCTCCAGCACCCCGGCCCACGAGCCCGCGACGGGCGGCGTCGAGCGGTTGTGGGCGGCGATCTCCCGGCGCAGCCCCGCGTCGGAGCACAGCCGCGCCACCGCTCCGGCGAGGTCGTCCAGGGTGCGGCCGAGCAGCCCCTCGGTGCCGTCCTTGACGAAGTCGGCGACGCCGCTCTGGGCCCTGGCCACCACCGGCACGCCGGCCGCCCGCGCCTCCAGCGCCGCGATGCCGAACGACTCCCTGGGCGCCGGGGCCACGAAGACGTCGGCCGACTCCAGCAGCTTGGCGATCTGCTCCCGCGAGTAGCGGCCCGGCAGCGACACCCAGCCGGTCATGCCGTGCTCGGCCAGGAAACGTTCCATGCGAGCGCGCGCGGGGCCGTCGCCGACGATCGTGGCGCGCATCGGGATCCCGGCGGGCACCCGCGCCCGCGCGGCCCGCAGCAGCCTGAGCAGCCGTACGGGCTGCTTGCGCGGCGCCAGCCGGCCGACGGCCACCACGTGCACCTCCGCCCGCGCGGCCGGCACGCCGGGGCCGGGCGCCCAGCCCGACAGGTCGAGGCCGTTGGAGACCACCCGCACCGGCACGCCGGGCCCGGCCACCGCCCTGATCGGCGCCGCCGCCGCGGTGCTCACCGTGGTGGCCACCAGCCCCCACCGCTGCCAGCCGAACGCCAGCCGCAGCAGCCGGTAGAGCGCCCGCGTGACCGGGTCCCACATGCTGTGCACGGTGACCACGCACGGCACCCCCGCCCGCCGCGCCGCCCGCACCCCCATCCAGGCGAACGGCGAGACCGCGCCGGTGTGCACGTGCACCACGTCGGGCCGGACGACGGAGATGCCCCGAGTGAGATGCCCCACTCCGAACGGATGGACCGGCAGGTCGAACGGCATCCTGGCGACGACCCTGCGCACGCCCGGCAACGCCTCGCCCCTGGTCGCCGTGGCCACGACCACGTCGTGCCCGGCCTCGCGCTGCGCCCGCACCAGGTCGGCCACCTGGACCTCGATCCCCCCGAGTCTCGGCAGGTAACAGTCACTCACGTGAAAGATCCGCACCCCTCCCAGACTAATCTGGGCGTGTGCCTCCACGTACCGCGGTCTTCTTCCACGCCCATCCCGACGACGAGGCCCTGCTCACGGCGGGCACCATGGCGATGCTCGCGGCCGAGGGCCACCGCGTGGTGCTCGTGGTCGCGACCGCCGGCGAGCGCGGCCTGGCCGAGATCGGCCCCGGCGAGGAGCTGCGCGAGACCAGGCTCAAGGAGCTCTACGAGTCGGCCGCGCTGCTCGGCTGCGCCCGCGTCGAGTGCCTGGGCTACGGCGACTCCGGGCTCAGCCCCAAGGGCGGCGTCGCCGAGGAGCGGCCCGACAACGCCTTCATCGACGCCGACACCGAGGCGGCGGCCAGGGCCCTCGCGGCGATCCTGGAGGAGGAGAAGGCCGACCTGCTGTCGATCTACGACCCGGCCGGCGGCTACGGGCACCCCGACCACGTCCAGGTCCACCGGGTGGGCAAGCGGGCGGCGCAGATCGCGGGCACGGAGATCGTCCTGGAGGCGACGGTCAACCGCGACCCGCTGGTGCGGCTGCTGCGCATGGCGGGCCGGGTGTACAAGTTCCCGCCGGAGTTCGACGTGCGCACGTTCGAGAGCGCGTACTCGGCGAGCGACACGATCACCCACCGGGTCAACGTCCGCCGCTACGCCCGGCAGAAGCGCGCCTCGATGGCCGCGCACGCGTCCCAGGCCAGCGGCGGCGACAGCGACCGCACCCTCGCCGTCATGCTGAAGGTCCCCGGCCCGCTCTACCGCCTGGTCTTCGGCACCGAGTGGTTCGTACGCCGTGACCTGCCCCCCGGCACCCGGCTCACTCACCCCTTCGACCCATGGCCGAAGTAGCACCTGAGGGTGACGTGCCGGCTCCGGCGACCCGTCAGACTGGTGGGCGATGAAGAACAAGCCGCTCCAGATCGCCCTGTCCGTCGTGTCGCTCGGGCTGGCCGTGCTGCTCGTGGTCTACCTGCCGCAGATCGTGCGCGCGCTCACCGGCAAGCCGGTCTCCTGGCGCGAGATCGGCGCGGTCTTCGGGGCGCTCAGCTTCGGCCAGATCGCCCTGATGACGGCCCTGTGGCTGCTGAGCCTGCTGGCGTACACGTTCGTGCTGACCAACTCGCTGCCGGGGCTGAACAACCTCCAGGGGCTGGCGCTCAACGCGGCGGGCAGCGCGGTCAGCAACCTGCTGCCGTTCGGCGGCGCGGTCGGGGTGGCGCTGTCGTTCGCCATGACCAGGGGCTGGGGCTTCGCCAACCGGCCCATCGTGGTGATGACGCTGGTCAGCGGCATCTGGAACACGCTGTTCAGGTTCATCCTGCCGGCCGTGGGCATCATCGCGCTGCTCATGGCGGGCGAGGTGCTCGACCCGACGTTCGTCAAGGCGGGCTGGACGGGCGCGATCTCCATCCTGGTGCTCTGCGTGGTCGTGGCCGTCGCCCTCTACTGGGACCGCGCCGCCGCCGTGCTCGGCCGGGCGCTCGACGGGCTCACCCGGCTGCTGCGCCTGAAGGTGCACGCCTCCGAGGCCTTCCACCGGCTGCGCGCCGACACCGCGGAGATCGTCCGTACGCGCGCGCTCGGCCTGTCTCTCGGCATGGTGTTCTTCCTCGGTTTCCAGTGGGCGATCATGGCGGCCTGCATGACGGCCACCGGCGCCTGGCCTGGCCTGGCCCAGTCGATCGCGGTCTTCGCGCTGTCCCGCGTGCTCACCAGCGCCGTGGTCACGCCCAGCGGGGCCGGGATCATGGAGAGCGGGGTCGCCGCGCTGCTGATCACGTTCGGCGTGCCGGGCACTCCGGCCGTCGCGACAGCACTACTTTTCGGCTTCTGGACTTACACTATCGAGATCCCGTTCGGCGGTCTCGCGCTCGGCGCGTGGGCGCTCCTGCGCAGGCGCAACGGCCGGAACGCCGCCGCGGAACCCCCGTCCGCGATCTCGAAGGCCCCGTAGTGACAATCCCAAAGCCATCAAAGACCTTGTGCGTCGTTCGGAAGCCCGCATAGCGTGGCGGCTGACATGGTGGCGTTCCGGGTTCTGGGGCCAGTCGAGGCGTACGAACACGACGACGAACTCGACCTCGGCGGGTTGCGGCAGCGGGCCGTCCTCGCCCGACTTCTCGTGGCCAGAGGTCAGGTCGTGCCGGTTGACACGCTTCTTTACGATCTGTGGGACGACGACGCCGCCAAGGGCGCCCAGTCGGGCCTGCAGGTCTACATCTCCCGCCTGCGCAGGGTGCTCGAACCGGGCCGGCCGCGCGGCGGCCCCAACCGCCTGCTGGTGACCGTCGCCTCCGGCTACGCTCTGCGCGTGGCCGCCGAGCAGGTCGACGCGCTGCGCTTCGAGCAGCTGGTCAGGGCGGCGGGCGAGCACCTCGAAGAGGGCGACCCGCAGTCCGCCCGCGGCCGCCTGGAGAAGGCGCTCGGGCTGTGGCGCGGCACCCCCTACTCCGACTTCGCCGACCAGCCCTGGGCCGAGGCCGAGGTCAACCGGCTGGCCGAGCTGCGCCTGGTGGCCCGCGAGCGGCACGCCGACACCGGCCTGCGGCTGGCCCTGCACGCCGAGACCGTCCCCGACCTGGAGGCGCTGACCACCGAGCACCCGCTGCGCGAGGAGGGCTGGCGGCTGCTGGCCCTCGGCCTCTACCGCTGCGGCAGGCAGGGCGACGCGCTGGCCGCGCTGCGCAGGGCCAGGAACATGCTGGCCGACGAGCTGGGCATCGACCCCGGGCCCGCGCTGCGCAAGCTGGAGTCCGACATCCTGGCCCAGTCCCCCGAGCTGGAGCTGGCCGCGCCGCCGCGCCCCGCCCGGCCCGCCCCGGTCACCGACACCTGGCCGCCCAGACCGGCCGCCGCCCACGTCGAGCCGCCGCCGCTGGAGCCCGAGCCGTTCGTCGGCCGCGACGCCGAGCTGGCCAGACTGACCACGGCCGCCTCGCGCACCGGCCGCTTCCAGGTCGCGATCGTGACCGGCGTCGCGGGCGCGGGCAAGACCACGCTGCTGCGCCAGCTCGACGGCAGGCTCGGCGCCGACGGCTGGATCACCGCCTCCGGCGCCTGCCCCGACTCCAGCGCGACCCCGCCGGGCTGGGCCTGGGTGGAGATCCTGCGCTCGCTGATCGACGCGACCGGCGCCGGCGAATACGCCCAGCTTCTCGCCCCCCTGCTCGACGACACCGCCCCCGACCCCGACGAGGACGAGGTCTCGGGCGGCTTCCGCCTGCACCGCGCGGTCGGCGGCTACCTCGCCGGCGTGGCCCGCCGGGCGCCGGTGCTGCTGACGCTGGAAGACCTCCACTGGGCCGACGACCAGACGCTGGCCCTGCTGCGCGCGCTGCCGAGCCTGCTGGCCACCAGCCGCGTCCTGCTGGTCGTGACGTGCCGGGAGAGCGAGCTCGACGACCGCCAGTCCGACGTGCTGGCCGCCCTGGCCCGTCTCGAACCGCTGCGCGTGGGCCTGTCGGGCCTCGACCCCAAGGCCGTGGCCGAGCTGGTCAAGGCCACCTGCGTACGCGAGATCGACGAAGACGCGGTCGAGTCCATCGTCGAGCGCACCGGCGGCAACCCGTTCTTCGTGCGCGAGACCGTCCGGCTGCTCGACGCCGAGGGCGCGGCCGACCGGGCCAGCGCCACCCAGGTGCTCTCGCGCGTGCCCTCGGGCGTGCGCGACGTGCTGCGGCGGCGCATCTCGCGGCTGCCCGCGGGCGCCCAGCAGATCCTGCTCCAGGCCGCGGTGATCGGCCGCGACGTCGACCTCGACGTGCTGGTCACGGTCGCCGGCGACGAAGACGCGGTGATCGAGGCGGTGGAGGCCGCGCTGCTGGCCGGGCTGGTGACCGAGCCGGGGCCGGGGCTGCTGCGCTTCGACCACGACCTGGTGCGCGACACGATCTACTCCGACGCCTCCCGCCTGCGCCGCACCCGCCTGCACGCCGCCGTGGCCGCGGTGATCGAGCAGCGTACGTCCTCCGACGTGGCGGCGCTGGCCCACCACTACTTCCTGGCCGACGCCGCCGAGAAGGCCGTCCACTACGCGGGTCTGGCGGCCGAGCAGGCCGAGCGGCGTTTCGCCCACCGCGAGGCGGCCACCCTGTGGGAGCAGGCCATCGCGGCCTTCGACCGCGGCGGTCCGCGCAAGGACGACAAGGGCCGCGAGTCCGAGCCGGAGCGCGCCAAGGAGCGGCTGCGGCTGATGCTCCGGCAGATCAAGGCGCTGGCGTTGTGCGGCGACATGACGGCGGCCAGGCTGCTGCGCCGCCAGGCCATGGACGCCGCCCTGCCGCTCGGCGACCTGGAGATCACCGCGAAGGTGGCCGCGTCGCTGGCGGTGCCGCACAAGGGCATGGCACGCGACTTCACCCGCACCGCGTGGGAGATCGTCGACGTCACCGAGCAGGCGCTCATCGAGCTGCCCGCGGGCGAGCAGCGCCTGCGGGCGAGCCTGCTCACCACGCTGGCGCTGGAGCTGGAGGGCTCCTCCGCGCCCGAGCGCGGACGGCAGGCGTCGCTGGAGGCGCTGGAGCTGGCCAGGCAGAGCGGCGACCCGACGCTGATCGCGGCGGCGCTGAGCGGCCGGCTGCGCCAGTCCTACGACATCCCGGCCGTCGACACCCGCGAGGGCATCGGCAGGGAGCTGCTGGAGGTCGCCCAGCGCTCGGGCCAGATGGCCACGCAGGCCCTGGCCCACCTGGTGCTGCTGGAGTGCGCGGCGGCCAGGGGCGAGTTCGCCGCCGCCGACGAGCACGCCGCCGCCGCCGACCGCCTGGCCAAGCAGTACGACCTGTCGGCCCCCGCCGCCGTCGTCGTCTGGTACGCCGGCCAGCGCCTGATGATCGCCGGCGACTACGCGGGCGCCGAACGCGCCTACCGCGAGGCCGCCAGGATGACCGCGCGGGCCGGCATGCTCGAAGGCCGCCAGGACCTCCCGCTGATCACCGCGTTCTGCCTGCAGCTCGTCGACGGCCGGGCGGCCGAGACCGTCGACCTGCTGGCGGCGGCCCACCAGCGCGGCGCCAAGTGGACGCTCGACGCCTACGCCCTCGCGCTTGCCTCGGCCGGGCACCTCAACGACGCCAGGGCCGTGGCCGCCACCCGCCCGCCCGTGCGGCCCGACTTCCTCTACGAGCTGGCGATGACCTGGCGGGCCCTGGCGGGCATGCTGCTCGACGACCGCGAGCGCATGGTCGACTGCTACGACAAGCTCAAGCCGTTCGCCGACCGGGTGGCCGGTGCGGGCACGGGCGTCGTGGCGTTGTGGCCGGTGGCGCTGACCCTGGGCGACCTGGCCATCCGGCTGGGCCAGCCCGACGCGGCGCGCGAGCACTACGAGAAGGCTCTTGAGGTGGCCCAGCGGGTGGGCGTGCCGCGCTGGGTCGAGGCGGCGCGCCGCTCGGTCAGCAGCTCACCTGGAAACGCTCGCTCGTGACGGTCCCGCCGGGCCGGGCGATCAGCTCGACCCGGTACCACCCGGCGTTGCCCGAGATCTGCGGCTGCCACTCCACGCTCTGGTTGTCGCCGGCGAACCCGGAGTGGTCCACCAGGTAGGTGCGCCACGTCCCGGCGGCCGGGCTCCAGCGCGACAACCTCCAGCGGTACAGGACCGTCGTGCCGGGCCGCGGGTTGACCAGCAGGCTGCGGGCCAGGAACGACTTGCCGCAGCCGGGGGCGCCGTCGGTCAGGGCGCTGAGGGCGATCTCGCCCGCCCGGACCGGGGCGCTCTGCCGGGCCGGGGCGGTGATGGGCAGCTCACGGGCCGAGAGGGTGACGGTCCGCACCGGCTCGGCGGCCGATCCGGCGCTGCTGTAGGCGGAGAAGCCGACGTAGGCGCTGGTGAAGGCGAGCGCGGCCACGAAGAGCTTGACCGCGTTGGCGGTACCGCCTGCCAGGACCACCGCGCTTCTCGACGACATGATCAACACCCCTTTTGCTCAGTTCAGGTATAGGGCGGGATGGTTGAGGGGTGGTTGTCGGCTACTTGCAGCCGGTGGCCCGGCCTTGCAAGCTGATGTGGCGAAACGCCTCTTCCTTGACTAAGGTAAGGCTGACCTAAGGCGTTGGAGTGGGGGTGAGCGGGCTCATGTGGCATGCGGCTGCCGCCCTCCCCGATCCCGCCCGGCCGTTCTGGTTCGGGCTGCCGTACTGGCTGGTGGGGGCCGTTCTCATCCTCGCGCTGTTCGGCGCGTTCCAGGTCTACTACTGGGTCGGCCGCAAGCTCGGCGAGAAGCTCTACGAGTCCAAGGTCGGCGTGCGGCTCGGCCGCGAGCGCGTCGCGCGGATCGAGGGCGTCGTCGAGAAGTGGGGCGCGCTGGCCGTCTACGGCTGCTTCTGGGTGCCCATGCTGCGGCACACGCTGCCGTGGGTGGCGGGCGCGCTGCGGGTGTCCTATCCCTGGTACGTGGTGGCGAGCGCGCTCGGCTGCCTGACCTGGGCGCCCATCTGGTGGTTCGGGCTCACGGCGCTGGTGTGGGGCTGGCTGCAGCTGGCCGCCCGCTCGCCCGTCAGCGCGCTGGTCCTGCTGCTCGCGGTCGCGGCCGGCGTGGCCTGGTTCTTCGTCCGCCGCCGGCGCAAGGCCCTGGCCTCGTCCTAGATCGCGGCCGGGGTCTGGTCGTCGATGGCGGCCTCGGGAGCGTTCCTGCGCACGGTCTCGATGCCGTTGACGCAGGCGGCCTTGCTCGGATAGCCCTCGCCCACGGCCAGCGTCTGCCCGTTGTTCGCGACGAGCGCGAAACGGAACGTGCCCCGCTCGTCCTGACTGATGATGAACCTGCCTGCCACGGCCTCGTCTCCCCGCAGATGTCGGATCTATCAAGCATTTACCCCCAACTGAGGGCCACTTACGGCCGAGTTTCGCAAACCAACCCTTGATCTCCTGCGAACATGTCTGGCATGCGTATTGGGGGTTTCATCGGCTCTGCCGTACTCGCGTTGCTTGTGGGGATCTCGTACCCGGCGTCCGCCGCACGGGCCGCCGGCGTCCCGACCGTGAAAGCGGGGGCGGCATATGTAGTGGACTCGGACGGAACGATCCACTTCGCGAAGCGGGAGACCCGGCGGATGCCGGTCGCCAGCCTGGTCAAGGTGATGACGGCCTACGTCGTCCTGCGCGAGGGACGCCTGAACGAGCCGATCACCGTCACCGCCGCCGATATGAAGCACGCGACCAGCAACGGCGCGACCACGGCCGGCCTGCGGACGGGCGAGCGCCTCACGGCCAGGGACCTGCTGTACGGCCTCATGCTCCCCTCGGGCGCCGACGCCGCCAACGCCCTGGCCAGGAAGTACGGGCCGGGCAAGACCGCGTTCGTGGCCAAGATGAACCGGGCCGCGCGCTCGCTCGGCCTCGGCGACACCCGATACACCAACCCCGACGGACTGCCCACGCCCGGCAGCGGCGGCTACTCGACCGCAGTGGACCAGGTCAAGCTGGCGCAGCGGGCGATGGCCGACCCGGTCTTCCGCACGGTGGTGGGCAGCAAGGTGTACAAGGTCGCCAAGTCGGGCCTGCACCGGGCGCACACCTGGCGCAACTCCAACAAGCTGCTCGGCCGCTCCGCGGACGTCGTGGGCGTGAAGACCGGGTACACGAACGCGGCGCAGTACTGCCTGCTGTTCGCGGGCGACCGCGGCGGCAGGCGCGTGTTCGGCGTCCTGCTCCACGACGGGGACGAGCGTCGCTTCGGCACCGCCGAGCAACTGCTGGACTTCGCGGGTGAGCAGATCGCCGGCGGCTGACCCGCGAAGGTGGGCCGGAGGTCAGCCGAAGGTGAGCCGGCCCGCCGCGGACAGCGTGCTCAGGCCCCCGGTCGCGCAGGACAGGAGGCCCATGGCGGGCGTGATCGTGCCGCGGACGCCCTCGCGGGCCAGCGGCCCCGACACGACCGTGCCGGTCAGGAAGCTGTCGGCCGGGCTCTGGGTGGCCAGCCGGTCGGCCCGCGTACGCACCTCCGAGGTGCCGACCGGCCGCCCGTCGAGGCCGAACCAGGTGATGCGGGCGGTGCCGTGGACCTGCCGGGCGCTCGCGCACGAGGCCCGGCCGACGCTCTTCAGGGCGACCCAGCCCGAGCGCAGGTAGGGGGCCGAGCCGTCGCCCGACAGGCAGCCGGTGAGCTGGAGGTTGCCGCGGGCCGACACCGGCCGCGCGGTCAGGCCGATGCGCGGGCTGAAGGTCAGCGGGCGGCCCGGGGGCGAGCTGACGGCGCAGGTCAGGGCGCTGCGGTCGGCGGAGGCGGCCCGCGGGTGCGTGGTCGCCGCCGGGCGGGCGGCCGCTCCCGCGCGCGGGAGCGTCCAGGCGTGCGGGGTTGTCCAGGCGTGCGGGGTCGTGAATGCGGGCGGGGTGGCCGCGACCGCGGCCGCGATGATCCAGGTCGGCTTCACGAGACCTCCGTCGGTCGCTCTCGGTGATCGGCGCATCACATCTTGCCGCATCCTGTCGCGATTGAGGCCGCCGATCTCGGGTACCGGCTCGTCGCAACCGACGCCACCCAGGCGGACTTTCGCCGCCAGAAGCCGACCCCATGGTCGATTCACGCAGATAGGGTGGTGAATGTACCCTCCGCAATAAGGAAGATCATGGCGGAATTCCTCGAAGTCCGCACGACGATCGAAGGCCATGAGCAGGCCGCCGCGCTCGCGCACACGATCCTGCTCGCGGGGCTGGCCACCTCGATCGACATCGCGGAAGCCCCGGCCGCGCAGGCCGGGGTCTCCTGGCAGCTCACCCTCATCACACCACGCGAACAGGCCGCCGACCTCGCGGCGCACATCGGCGCGAACGGCGGCACCGGCACCGTCGAGACCCAGCCGGTGCTGCACGACATCGACGCCTACCCCGACTGGCTCACCGAGGACACCGACCGCCCCTGACCGGCTACTCCGGCGGCCGCTCCCAGTCCCAGCGCGGCACCTCGCGCAGCGGGTGGAGCTGGTCGTCGGTCTCGGCGTGGGAGTTCTGCAACGCCACCTGCGTGCCGAACTCCACGTGCGAGCGGAGCGAGGCCCGGAACGGCTCGTCGCCGGGCAGCCCGGCCGCGTCGGCGGCCTCCATGTACAGCTCGACGAACCGCCGCCGCTGGGCCTCCTCGATGCCCAGCCCGCGGTGCGCCTCGATGAGCAGCGGGAAGCCGCCCATCTCCGCCGAGAACGTGTCGGGGCCGCCGAACGTCTCGACGGTGAAGGCGGTCAGGTTGTCCACGTGGCTCGCCTTGCCCTCGCCGAAGAGCGGCTGGAGCAGCGGGTCCGCCAGCAGGCTGCGGTAGAAGATCTCGATGAAGCGGCGTAAGCCCTCTTCGCCGCCGGCGTGCTCGAACAGCGTATGCATGATTACAGGGTTACACCCCTGCTCGAAGCGCCGCCAGACCCATTCGCGCGCCCTCGGCCGGTCAGCGCCCGGCGGAGCGCATCAGCCCGTGGCAGGCGATCGCCGCCGCGGCCACCACGTTGAGCGAGTCGACGCCGGCGTCCATCGCGGCCGGGCTCATGGGGATGCACACCGCGTGGTCGGCCTCGTGCAGCCAGTGGGAGGACAGGCCGTCGCCCTCGGCGCCGAGCAGCAGCGCCACCCGTTCGCCCATCGCGACCCGGTCGAGGGGGACCGCGCTCTGGTCGGGGGTCAGCGCGAGGCTCTGGAACCCCGCCGCCCGCAGCTCGCCTAGGCCGGTGTACCAGTCGTCGAGCCGCGCGTACGGGATCGAGAAGACCGCGCCCATGGAGACCTTCACCGCCCGGCGGTAGAGCGGGTCGGCGCAGCGCGGCGAGAGCAGGACGCCGTCGACGCCGAGCGCGGCGGCGCAGCGGAAGATCGCGCCGACGTTGGAGTGGTCGACCAGGTCCTCCAGGACCAGCAGCCGGCGGGCGCCCTTGACCAGGGTCTCGGCCGTGGGCAGCGGCAGGCGCCGCATGGAGGCCAGCGCGCCGCGGTGGATAGGGAAGCCCGCGATGCCGGCCATCAGCTCGTCGCTCACCTCGTAGACGGTGGCGTCGCCGATGACGTCGGACAGCGACTCGTACCAGCGCCGGGTGGTCAGGACCGAGCGGATGGGGTAGCCGGCGGCGATGGCCCGCCGGATCACCTTCTCCCCCTCGGCGAGGAACAGGCCGCGCTCCGCCTCCAGGCTCTTGCGCAGCTCGACGTCCCGCAGCCGGGTGTAGTCGGCGATTCGGGGGTCGTCGGCGTCGAACACGTAGTCAGGCACCTTCCGATACTGCCATGCGCCGCCTGACCTGCCAGACGACCGCGTAGCAGGCCAGGACGGCCGAGAGCCCGACCACGGTGCCCGCGCCCGTCTTGGTGAGCACGCTCCGGAAGCCGAACGCGGGGTTGGGCTCGTCCACCAGCGGCCACAGGAGGGCGCCGGCGACCGTGCCGAGCGCGCAGGCGGCCAGCACGGCCCACCGTACGGCGGGCGCGAGCCGCAGGCGGCCCGGCACGTCGGCCGCCTGGGTCCGGGACAACGCGCGCCAGGCCCACCACACGACCACGGCCAGCCCGACGGCCGACGAGGTGTACTGCAGCACGCTGAAGAGCCTCGTCGTGCCGAAGACGGGGGTGTCCGGCCAGGCGCCCCAGCGGGCGGAGGCGTAGGAGTGGGTGAAGGAGTCCCAGAACAGGTGGGTGGCCGAGCCGATCACGCCCCCGACCGCCACCGGGAGGATCCTGAGCCGTCCGGGCCGAAGAAGCGCTGTGGCCGGCCCGGCCAGGGACGGCGGCAGCAGCGAGATCAGCGGATCGCGCAGCACGAGGTGGAACAGCGGCAGGAGCAGCAGCACCGCGGCCAGGTCGAGGGTGAACACGCCCGGCAAGGAGTGCCAGTCACCGTAGACCGGCAGGAACGGCAGGAAGAGCGGCAGGTCGGGGACCATCGCCCCGAGCGCGAGCGCCCACGGATCGGCGAACCGCCGCACCCGTCCGGACGCCACCAGCGGCAGCACGGCGGCGATGTGACTAGGCGTGAACGGCACGATCCCTCCCCCGGACGCGATCACCGCCATTATCCGGCGAATCTTGAACATCCTTTGCCACACAGGCCTTAGGGTCACGTCGAGTCACGGGTACGTTACGTAACGCTGTCGACGGCCGGATAGCCGGGAGTTCGGGGGTTCATGGTGTCTGACCAGCGGATTCATGAGCATCCGGCCGCGACGGCCGACTGGCTGCGGGCCGCCCGCGCCGCGCGTGCGCTGTCGGTGGCCACGCTCGCCTGGCTGGCCGTGGAGAGCACGCTGGGCCTGGCCGCCGGGCTGTCGGCGCATTCCGTCGCGCTGATCGGGTGGGGGCTGTCGGCCTTCGCCGAGGCCGGAGCGAGTTTGATCGTGGTGTGGCGCTTCACCGGCGCCCGCACGCTCTCGCCGCACGCCGAGACCACCGCCAGGCGCGCGGTGGCGGTGAGCTTCTGGCTGCTCGCCCCCTACCTCGTCGTGCACGTCGCGCACGACCTCGACGCCGGCCACCGGGCCATGCCGACCGTGCTCGGCATCGTCGTCACGACGGTCAGCCTGGTCAGCATGCCCGCGCTGGGGCTGGTCAAGCGGCGGCTGGGGGCGCGGCTGGCCTCGGCGGCGACGTCCGGCGAGGGCACCCAGAACCTGATCTGCGCCGCCATGGCGGCCGGTGTGCTGGCCGGTCTGTGGCTGAACACGCTGGGCTGGTGGTGGGTGGATCCGGCCATGGCGGTGGCCCTCGCGGCGGTCGCGGTGCGTGAGGGAGCGCGCGCCTGGCGCGGTCACGCCTGCTGCCATTGACCGCCACTCTCCGTAATAGGCGCACCAAAAGAGCGGTTTTGCCACACAGAGCCCACCGAGTAGTGTTCCCGGAGTATTGCGGAGCAACTCCCGCTAGGGTCTCCGGAAGGTCTCAACACACCTAAGAGGACATCGTGGGGCGACACCGGACAGACGAGCTCGATGGCGGCTACCGAGCCCAGGAACCACCCTCCCGCAGGCGGTCGGTCAGCGGGCGTGGCAGGGTGCTCGTACCGCTGGCCGGGGCCGTCGCGCTGGCCGTGCTCCTCGGTGTCGCGGCGTTCGTGATCTTCAATCGGGAGCACGACTGCTCGGCCGGCAAGCTGCCGCTGCGCGTCGTGGCCACCCCCGACATCCACCCCGCGCTCAACAAGATCGCCACCAACTACACCAAGGCCCTGCACTCGATCGACAGCAAGTGCGTCGAGGTCACCGTGACCAGGGAGGCGGCGGCCAAGACCGCGAACGGGCTGGCCGCCGGCAAGTCGGGCGCGGACGTGTGGGTGGCCGACTCCAGCCTGCTGGTGGGCAACCTCCGCAACTCCCCCGCGGGCTCGGCGCTGCCCGAGCCGGCCGGCTCGGTCGCCCTGTCGCCCGTCGTGCTGGCGGCGGCCAAGTCCGCGGCGGCGAAGTTGTCCGGCAGTCTGACGCCGAGCTGGGCGGGCATGATCGCGGCGGCGAACGTGGCCAACCCCGACGGTCCCGGCAGGAAGGTCCGGGTGCTGGCGCTCGACCCGCAGAAGAACTCGGCCGGGCTGGCCGCGCTGCTGGCCGCCGCCACCTCGGCCAAGGAGGCCGGGCAGAACAAGGCGCTGGTCGGCGCGCTGAAGGAGATCTCCGGCCAGCTCGCCTCCGACCCGGCGGCGCTGCTGGCCAGCCTGACGGTGAGGTCGGGCAGCAAGGTGCCGGTCGGCGTCGCCTCCGAGCAGGCCGTCTACGCCCACAACGCCAAGAAGCCCGAGGCCCCGGTGGTCGCCCTCTATCCCAAGGAGGGCACGCTCAGCCTCGACTACCCGCTCACGATCGTCACCAAGGACCCGGCGGTCCAGAAGGCGGCCGCGGACTTCAAGCAGGACCTCGGCACGGACGCGGCCAAGAAGATCCTGCGCGACGCGGGCTTCCGCAGCCCCGACGGCAAGGCCGGCGAGACGCTGACGAAGGAGAAGGGGTTCGTCCCCGCCAAGCCGGAGGCACTGCCGAGGCCCGACGCCAAGAGCGTGGCCGCGATGGTGCAGACCTGGTCGCGGCTGAACCTCGGCACCCGGCTGCTCACCCTGCTCGACGTCTCCGGCACGATGGCGCTTCCCGTCCCCGGCACGAACATGACCCGCATGCAGGCCATCAACAAGATCGCCATGGAGGGCCTGGGGCTGTTCCCGGCCGACTCCGAGCTGGGTCTGTGGACGTTCTCCACGCACATGGACGGACAGGGCAAGGACTGGCAGGAACTCGTCTCGGTCGGCCCGCTCGCCGAGTCCACCAACGGCGTGCTCCGCAAGCAGGCGCTGGTCCAGCGGTTCGGGCAGATCCAGGCCAAGGCCACCGGCGACACCGGCCTGAACGACACCATCAAGGCCGCCTACGGCGAGCTGACGAAGACGTACCAGGAAGACAAGATCAACACGCTGCTGATCCTCACGGACGGCGCGGGCAACGACGACCCCGACGGCGGCGTCACGAACGCCCAGATCCTGCAGTACCTCAAGAAGACCTACAACCCGAAGCGGCCGATCAGCATCCTGCTCATCGCCTTCGGGCCGGAGGCCGAGGCGGGCAGGAAGCAGATGGACACGCTGGCCAAGACGACCGGCGGCGAGGCCTACATCGCCAAGGACGTGCTCCAGGTCCGCGACTTCTTCCTCCAGGGCATGGAACGCCGGCTCTGCGCCCCCGACTGCGACGGCTGAGCCACTCCCGTCACACGGATCACGAGGTCATGCCGGTTGGGCATGACCGCGGCCGCCCCGGTCAACCTGGCCGATCGAGGCGGCGTCCTCTCCCGCGTGGGGGCTTCAGCGCCCGTTCCACCCGCGGGGAGGGGAATCCGTGCCTGGATGGCCGACGGTCGGCCGCGCCGACGATCAGGAACTGGTCGCCGCTCTGCGGCGGGCCGACACCGACGCTCCCGCCGCCCTGTACGACGCCTACGGCGAACGGCTCTACGACTACGCCCTCTCGCTGATCGGCGACCGGGACTCGGCCGCCGACGCCGTGCACGACGCCCTGGTGACCGCGCAGGGCTGCGTGGACCGGCTGAAGGAGGCCGGCCGCCTGCGCGCCTGGGTGTACGCGCTGACCAGGTTCCAGGTCCGGGCCAGGATGGCGCACCGCGGCACGCCCGCCGGAGGCCTGCCGCAGGCGCATCCGTCCGCGCCGTCGTCCGGGGAGCCGGACTCCGAGCTGGCCGGGCTGGTCCGCGAGACGCTGGGCGAGCCGAGCGGGAACGAGCGCGAGATCGTCCTGCTGTCGCTGCGTCACGGCCTGACGCCGGTCGAGGTCGCCTCGGTGCTGGGGCTGACCTCCCGTCAGGCCGCCACCCGGCTGGGCCGGGCCCGCGACCAGCTGGAGAACGCCGCCGCGGCGGTCGTCCTGGCGAAGACGGGCCGCGCGCACTGCCCGGACCTGTCGGCGATGGTGGACTCGTGGGAGGGGCCGCTCACTCCGTTGCTGCGGCGGCGGCTGTCGGGGCACATCGCCGGGTGCGAGGTGTGCACCGAGGGCAAGCACCGGCAGGTCCCGGCGTCGCGGCTGCTCGACCTGGTGCCGGTCGAGTTCCCGCCGCTCTCGCTGCGCCGCCGGGTGGTGGACACCTGCGTCGATCCCGGGCGCGACCAGACCAGGACGCTGATCACCGACCGCGGCGACAACTTCGACCGGACCGGCTTCCCGGTGGCCGCCGAACGGCGTTCGCGCCGCCGCCGTCCGCGCCGTCTCGGGCCGGTGGTGCTGGCCGGGGCGTGCGTGCTGGCCGCGACCGGGGCGGTGGTCGTGATGAACGGCGGCGACGCCGCACAGACCGCGCTCACCCTGACGCCCACGCCCACCCTCTCCTTCTCCCCCGAGCTCACACCGGAGCCGGCGCCGGAGGAGGACGTGACGCCCGAGCCCACGCCGAGCGCCGACGCGCCGGAGACGTCCCCCTCCGCCACGCCGACGGTCCGGCGGCCCGCCCGGCGGCCCAGCGGCGGGCCGGCCGCGCCCACGGTCAGCCGCCGCAGGCCCGCGCCGGTCGCCCGGCTCGGCACGACGTGCCCCGCCTCGATCGCGGGCGCCGCCAAGATCGGGCTGCGCGCCCGCAACGCCGCGGTCTCCTGGGTGGCGACCGCGTCACAGGGCCTGGACGTGTTCCCCGCCAGCGGCTCGGTCAAGGCCGGCGGCTCGGTGTCGATCTGGGTGACCGTCGTGGACCCGAGCGCCGGCGGCCGCGGCCGCGTGTCGTTCACCTCGAACGGCGGCGCCGCCAGTTGCTCGCTGGCCTGGAACGCCGACCGCGCCCCCGAGTCCGATCCCCCCTCCGATCCGCCCACCCCCACCGCCGAGCCGTCCGAGACGCCGAGCGAAGCGCAGACGTCGAATGTGGACGCGGCACCACAAGGGTGACGAACAGTTCCCCAGAGCGAGCGGACATAACGGGATAAACAGGACCCTGGCTCGAACATCATAGGCCACATAGGGCATTCTGGTTAGCTTGGGGAACACGTCCGGAAACCCGGAGTCACCACGTCATGTGGCGGAAGTCACAGGAGAAATTTCGCCATGCCGGTGAACCTCAAGGGCTCACCAAGCGTCGGCATTGACGTGCCCGGACCCGGATTGGTCCCATGAAATTCGATCAACCATGTCTTGACCAGAAAGAGCAGGAGAGAAACAGGAGATGCTCAAGCACCGCAGAGCGCTGGCATGGCTGCTGGCGCTCGCCTGCATAGCGGGGGCCGTGGTCGCGCTGTTCGACCTCGACACGCCGCTGCGCCCGTTCTTGATCTCCCTGTTCCTCATGGTGGTGCCGGGGGCGGCAGTGGTGGGACTGTTGCGCGATCGTGACCCCCTTGCCGCACTATCAGTAGGAGCCGCGGCCAGCCTCGTCCTGAACGTGCTCCTCGCCGAAGCCATGCTGCTGTTCGACGCATGGTCGCCCAGAGCCGGCGTGGCGACGGTCGCCGTGCTCGGAGGGTTCATGTACGTGCTTCGCGTGTTGTACCGGGGGAAGAACATGCAGACCGAACAGGGGGCCAGGGCAAGGTGAACATCCAGGTAGTGCGCCCGAGAGACCTCGGAGACTCCGAACGCGCCCGATGGCGCGAGCTCCAGAAGGCCGATCCGAGTCTGGACAACCCGTTCCTCTCCGTCGAGTTCGCCGTGGCGATGGACCGCTTGCGTGACTACGTGAGGGTGGCGGTCATCTCCGACGGCAACCGCATCGCCGGGTTCTTCCCGTACGAGCGGCACAGCTTCGGCATCGGCAAGCCGCTGGGCGGCTTCCTGACCACCTGCCATGGCCTGATCGCGGTCCCCGACCTGCGGCTCGACGCCAAACAGCTGCTGCGCGCCTGCAAGCTCAGCGTGTTCGACTTCGACCACCTGGTCGCCGGCCAGCCGACGTTCGCCCCGTACGAGGCCGACGTGCGCCCGGCCCCCGTGATGGATTTCACCTCCGGCTTCGACTCCTGGCTGGAGCAGGTCAAGACCAACTCCCCCAAGAACCTCAAGACCGTCCGCTACAAGGAGCGCAAGTTCGGCCGGGAGCAGGGCGGCCTGCGCTTCGAGTGGAACGCCACCGACCCCGAGGTCCTGCGCACGCTCCTGGCCTGGAAGTCCGACCAGTACCGGCGCACCGGCCGGGTCGACCGGTTCGCCCAGCCCTGGATCGTCGAACTCATCGACATGATGCATGCCGAGAAGTCATCGGACTTCTCCGGCATCCTCACCATGCTTTATGCCGGGGACGTGCCTGTTGCCGGGCATTTCGGTCTCCGTACGGCCACGACGCTTGTAGGGTGGTTCCCCGCCTACGACACCGAGTACGCCCGCTACTCGCCCGGCATCGTCCACCACCTGCAGATGGCCGAGGCCGCCGCGAACGACGGGATGCACATGGTTGACATGGGCAAGGGCGGCAAGGAGTACAAAGACTGGCTCAAGAGCGGGGTCCTGTACGTCGCCGAGGGCCGCATCTCACGACCGTCCGCGACAGCGGCCGTCCACTGGATGGGCCGAACTCCTTTCAACAAAGCTCGAACAATCGTGTTGGATCGACCGTCTCTTTATAAGGCGGCCGACCGCGTCCTCAAGGGCTTTGGTCGGGTGCGCAGCTCGATGCAGCAGCAGCAGGAGTCACCCAATGTAGTCAAGGAACCAACGGGAGCCGGCTGAACGCTCCCGGCACCACCCCCCGGCACAGCACACACCCTCACTCCACAGGACCCAACAATGCACCGCTCGTCGGCTCCGCCATTCCCGCAGCACCCGGGGATGGCTCCGTGCGGTGAACAGGGCCGGGTCCCGGAAGGATATCCCTCGTCATGAGTCCCGAGATCACCAAGCACAACGGCAAGGTCCAGAAGTCGCCCTTGCGTTCCATGCCGCCCCCTTCGAGCTTCACGCCCGTCACCCCTCACCTGGCCATTTCCCCTACGGTGAGCGTGGTCGTCCCGGCGATGAACGAGGCCGAGAACCTGCCGCACGTCTTCGCGACGATCCCCCAGTGGGTCGACGAGATCGTGCTCGTCGACGGCAACTCCGTCGACGACACCGTCGAGGTCGCCAAGCGCCTGCGGCCCAACGTGAAGATCGTCACGCAGACCGGCAAGGGCAAGGGCGACGCCCTGTCCGCCGGCTTCGCCGCGTGCACCAGCGACATCATCGTCATGATCGACGCCGACGGCTCGACGGACGGCCGCGAGATCATCTCGTTCGTGGGCGCCCTCGTGACCGGGGCCGACTTCGTCAAGGGCTCGCGCTACGCCGCCGGCGGCGGCAGCGACGACCTGACGCTCAACCGGCGCCTGGGCAACAAGGTCCTCACCGGCATCGTCAACGTGATGTACAAGACCAGCTACACCGACCTGTGCTACGGCTACAACGCGTTCTGGGCGCGTCACCTCGACGTGCTCGACCTCGACTGCGACGGCTTCGAGGTCGAGACCCTGATGAACGTGCGGGCGGCCAAGGCCGGGCTGAAGGTGCACGAGGTGCCCAGCCACGAACGCAACCGCATTCACGGCGAGAGCAACCTGCGTGCCGTACGAGATGGCTTCCGTGTGCTCAAGACGATCCTGAAGGAGTGGCGCCGCCAGCCCTCCGCCCCTCAGCCTGAGCCCACCGCCACTCCCGCCGCTGACCGAGGCGTCGCGTAAGAGGAACCGTTGTGAACACGTCTGTTGTCATCTGCGTCTACACAGAAGAGCGCTGGGAGGACATCAGGCAGGCAGTCGAGTCGGTCGAGAACCAGAGCCGCCCGGCACACGAGCTGATCCTGGTGGTCGACCACAATCCGGACCTGCACCTGAAGCTCAAGCGCGCCTATCCACAGGCCATCGTGGTGGAGAACACGCACGAGCAGGGGCTGTCCGGCGGCAAGAACACCGGCGTGGCCACGGCCACCGGTGAGATCGTCGCGTTTCTCGACGACGACGCGGTCGCCGACGCGGGGTGGCTGGAGGCTTTGGAGGAGGGCTTCCAGGAATCCGGTGTGGTGGGCGTGGGCGGGCGTACCGACCCCCTGTGGGCGTCGAAGCGCCGGCCCCGCTGGTTCCCGTACGAGTTCGACTGGACGGTCGGATGCACGTACCGCGGCATGCCCGCGGTACGCGCGCCGATCCGCAACGTCATGGGCGGCAACGCCGCCTTCCTGCGCGAGGTCGTCGCCGAGGTCGGCGGCTTCCACAGCGGCATCGGCCGCAGCGTGCAGGGCCGCAAGTCGCGCCCGCTGGGCTGCGAGGAGACCGAGTTCTGCATCAGGCTGAGCCAGCGCAAGCCGGGCTCGGTCATGCTGTTCGAGCCCCGCGCGGTCATCGGGCACAAGGTGTCCAGGCAGCGCGAGGGCTTCGCCTACTTCAGGTCCAGGTGCTACGCCGAGGGCCTGTCGAAGGCCCTGGTCACGCGGGAGGTCGGCACCCAGGACGGCCTGGCCAGCGAGCGCGCCCACGCGATGAAGACGCTGCCGCTCGGCGCGCTGCGCGGCGTGGGCGACGCCCTGCGCGGCGATCTGTCCGGACTGGGCAGGGCCGCCGCGATCGTCGTCGGCCTGGCCTGGACGACCTGGGGTTACGTGGTCGGCACGGCACGGCTGAAGGTGGCACGCTCATGATCCGCATTCCGATCCTGATGTACCACTCGGTCAGCGACAGCCCCAACGACGACACGCGTCCGCACGCCGTGCGGCCGTCCGACCTGGCCGAGCAGCTCGCCTACCTGTCGGAGAGCGGGTTCACCCCGCTCACGCTGGGCGACCTGGTGGCCGCGCTGAACAAGATCGACGGCCGTACGGTGCCGGCGAAGCCGGTCGTCCTGACCTTCGACGACGGCTACGCCGACTTCCACAGCCAGGCGCTGCCCCTGCTCGACCGCTACAACTTCCCGGCCACGGTCTTCCTGACCAGCGGCTGGGTGTCCGACGCGGGCAAGGACGCCGCGGGCCGTCCGCTCGACGACATGCTGTCGTGGGGCCAGGCCCGTGAGGCCGCCCAGAACGGCATCGAGATCGGCGGCCACAGCCACAGCCACCCGCAGCTCGACCAGCTCCGCACCGACGATCTGCGGCAGGAGCTGCGCAGGAACAAGGGCCTGCTGGAGGAGAAGATCGGCGCGCCGGTCGCCACCATGGCCTACCCCTATGGCTACTCCAGCGCCCGGGTCCGCCACGAGGTGCGCAAGGCCGGCTACTTCGCCGCCTGCGCCGTGAGCAACACCATCGCCGCCGACCGCCACGACATGCTCGCCATCCCCCGGCTGACGGTCGGCAAGCCGACGACCATCAGCATGTTCAGGCGCGCCGTCGAAGGCAACGCCGTACCTCTCATCTACCTGCGCGAACGCATCCTCACCAAGGGGTACGCGGTCGTCCGGCGGACGAGGTACGGGCTGCAGCGGGTGCGCGGAAATGTCTAGCCTGCGGGAAAAGATCCTCCGCGACCTCAGCAATCCGCTCTTCCGCCAGGGTTACGCCCTGATGGCCAACACGGTCGTCACGGGCACCCTCGGCATGGGCTACTGGCTGCTCGCGGCGCACTTCTACACCCCCGAGGAGTTCGGGCGCGGCCAGGCGGTGATCACCGCGATGCGGCTGTTCGCGTCGCTGACCGCGCTCGGCTTCGTGGGCGCGCTGGCCCGCTTCCTGCCGGTGGCCGGGCGGCGCACGCCCGAGCTCATCCTGCGCGGCTACGGCCTGGCCGCCGCCACGGGCGGGGTCGCGGCGCTCGGCTTCCTGCTCACGCTGCCGTTGTGGGGGAAGACGTACTCGGTGCTGGCCGGATTCGGGCCGGGGCTGTTCTTCCTGGCCTCGGTGCTGGTGTGGGCCGTCTTCACGCTCCAGGACGTCGTGCTGACCGGGTTGCGCAAGGCCACCTGGGTGCCGGTCAACAACCTGGTGTTCGGCCTGGTCAAGATGGGCCTGCTGGTCGCGCTGGCCGGCGCGCTGCCCGACGGCGGGATCTTCGTCTCGTGGATGATCCCCACCGCGCTCGCGCTGATCCCGGTCAACTGGCTGATCTTCGGCGTCGTCGTGCCCCGGCACGTCAAGAGCCTCGGCACCGCCCACGAGCCGCCCGGCCTGCGGCAGATCGGCCGGTTCCTGGCCGGTGACTTCCCCGGCACCCTGTCGATCCTGGCGATCGTCTACCTGGTGCCCGTGGTGGTGGCGACCAAGGTGGGCGAGGCCACGTTCGGGCGCTTCTCGATGGCCCACACCCTGGCCAGCATGATCGAGCTGCTGGCCATGAACATGGCGGTGTCGCTGACGGTCGAGGGTTCGTTCGATCGTTCCAAACTGGCCCTGAACTGCCGGCGGGCGCTGCGGCGCGGCTTCATGATCGTGACTCCGATCATCGTGGTGGCGATCATCGGCGCGCCGCTGATCCTGACCGTCTTCGGCGCCGAGTTCGCCGACGAGGGGTCCACGCTGCTGCGGCTGATGGCGCTGGCCGTGCTGCCGCGGGTGCTGATCGAGGTGTACCTGAGCGCGTTGCGGGCACAGAGCCACGCGCGCACGCTGGCGCTCGTGCAGATCGGGCTGGCGGTGCTGGTGCTGGTGTCCACGGTGGCCCTTTTCCCGCGCTTCGGGGTGAACGCAGTGGGTTACGGGCTGCTCTTCAGCGAGTTGCTGGTGGCACTTCTGATCTTCGGAAATCTACGCAAAATACTCAAATTTGGTGAAACTGGGCAGCCGACTGTCACTCAGGGGTCGTCCGGGGCCGCATGATGGTCAACGTGAGGCAACGGGACGGCGATGGCATGACTAAGGGGAAGACCGGCTCCTCCGACGTTCGCAAGGACGCCGGGGAGGAGACAGAGACGCCCTTCGATCCGGAGGCCACGGGGGTGATCCCGCGGCTGACGTTCGACGACGGTCAAGGGGGCGCTCCGGCGTCCCCATCGGCGTCGGACGAGGAGGCGCCGGAGGCGTCCGACTCCTCGGCGGAGGTGAACGCCGAGACGACGACGGCCTTCCGCGTCCCCGGAGCCGTGCACATCGGCCACCCGCCCACGGCTGACGAGCCCGCTACCGGGCCTGCGCAGGCGTTCGCGGAGCGTGACGCGGAGGGGCAGCCCGAGTCCGCGGGGCCCAACGCGTTCACCGCCAGGGCACCCCACGCCCCGCCCCCGGCGGCCGGCCCGTCCGGCCCTGAGGGGGCGCCCACGGACGGCGCGGCTTCGAGCGGCGCGGCTTCGAGCGGCGCGGCTTCGAGCGGCGCGGCTTCGGGCTCGAAGGGCTCGTCGGCCGCCGGGACCATGCCGATGCCTGCGGCGGAGTCTTCCCAGGCTTCCGCGTCCGGGGCCGCCAAGGGCGGCTCCCCCACGACTGCTGACAGCGGCGACACCTCCTCGAAGAGCCCCGAGGCATCCCCAAGTGCAGGAGGCGGCCCGAAGGGCTCCGGCTCGGGTGCTGCGGGCTCGGCTGGAGCGCGTGCGACGGGGGCTGCTCGTTCTGGGGCGTCCGACGCGGGGGGCACTTCGCCGAACGGGGAGGCGGGCGCTGGTCGCAGCGGTGTCGCCGACGCGGGCGCGTCCGGCGCGGATGCCGCTGGTGCCGCCCGTACTACCGGCGCCGGTGCGTCTGGTGTGTCCGGTGCCCAGGGCAGCGGGCCCGAGGGGGCTGGTGCCACCGGTTCCAAGGCGGGCCGTCCTGGTGGGGCTGCCGTCGAGGGCGACGGTGAGAGTGACGGTGAGAGTGACGGCAGGACCGTTGCCTTCCGGGCGCCTGCTTCCCGGACGGCCGGCGGTGCTGCTGGTGCCGGTGCTGCTGGGAGTGTTGTGGCGTCGGGGGTTGGGGCTCCGGTTGTCGAGCGGCCCCCGGCGGCTTCCGGTGACGGGCAGGTCGTGGGCGGTCCGCGGGGCGGCGAAGGCGCGCCCGTGGCCGCGGGCCAGAAGGGCCGGGTCGCCGGAGGGCGGGTCGGGGCGCTGATCGCCAGCGCGCCCAAGTGGTTGCCCGTCGTCCTCGTGCTCGAGGGCCTGCTCATGTACATCCTCGCCCTGCGCGTGCCCCCGGGCCCGCTGCGGGGTGTGGACCCGGCGAACATCAACGGCCTGGGCCTGATCGCGGCGCTGCCGGCGACGGCGTTCATCGCCATCCTGATCATGATCGTGTCGTTCTTCGTCACGGTCGCCCAGAGCACCGACCGCAAGTTCCTGCTGCTGTTCCAGATCGCCGCCATCACGTTCGCCCTGCACGGCGCGGGCGCGCTGGTGGCCAGCGAGCCGCGCTTCCCCACGGCGTACATTCATGCCGGTTTCGTGGAGTTCATCTCCAGGACGGGCGAGACGGCGATCAGCATCGACGCCCGCATGGGCTGGCCGGGCTTCTTCGCGTTGTTCGCGTTCGTCACCAAGGCCGCCGGCATCACCGACATGACGACGATCCTGCAGTGGACGCCGCTCCTGTCGAACCTGCTCTACCTGCTCCCGTTCGTCCTGATCCTGCGCCAGGTGGTGGCGACGACGCGGGCGCGCTGGTTCGCGGCGCTGCTGTTCATCCTCGTGCAGTGGATCGGGCAGGACTACTTCTCGCCGCAAGGGTTCACCTTCGCCCTGTATCTGGCGTTCGTGGCGATCCTCTTGCGCTGGTTCGGACGGGTGGAGCCGCGAACCAAGCCGGTCCCGCCCAAGGGGCTGCGCAAGCTGCTGGGCAGGCTCGACGCGATGACGCCCGGCGAGATCGTGAACACCGGCACCTACCGGGCCGACAAGCTGCTGATGCTGCTGATGTTGCTGGCGTTGTTCTTCGCGTCGGTGGCCTCGCACCAGATCACGCCGTTCATGATGATGGGCGTGGTGACCGCGTTCCTGATCTTCAAGCGGACCTCGCTGACGTGGGCGCTGCCGTTCTTCCTCGGTCTCGTGACGCTGGCGTGGATCAGCTACATGACGGTCGGGTTCTGGGCGGGCCAGATCGACGCGATCTTCGGCGGCCTGGGCAAGATCCTGCAGAACATCGGCAGCGCCACCTCCGACCGCGTCGAGGGCAGCGACCCGGCGCACGCGCTGGTGTTGCAGGCGCGGCTCGGCATCCTCGGGGTCATCCTCTCGCTGGCGGCGGCCGGGCTGGTCCGGCGGCTGCGCCGCGGGGTGTTCGACCGGTCCGCGCTGATCCTGCTGTGCGTGCCGGTGCTGGCGCTGGGGCTGCAGAGCTACGGCGGCGAGATCGGGCTGCGCATCTACATGTTCGCGCTGCCGGGCTCCTGCCTGCTGGCCGCCTACGCGTTCTTCCCGAACCTGCCGGCCGACAGCGCGGACGTGCGCGAGGAGACCGTGCCGCTGCGCAGGCGGAACGTGCGCTTCAACCCCGAGCTGACCAGGAAGATCTCGGTCGTGCTCGCGGCCTGCTTCGCGGTGCTGTTCGCCTTCGCGTTCCTGCTGGCCCGGTACGGCAACGAGAAGTTCGAACGGGTCACCACCGGCGAGGTCGCCGCCCTGCACTACGTCTACGACCACGACAAGCCGAGCGCCAAGGTGCTCTACCTGGTGCCCAAGGAGGGCCGGGAGGTCACGCCGACCCTGCCGTGGGGCGAGCGGGACGTCGAGCTGGTCAACTTCGGCGTCCAGGCGCTGGTGCACAAGGACCCGACGCAGATCGCCGACGCGGTGGCCAAGCTGAAGGAGCAGCCGCGCAACTCGTACCTGATGGTGAGCCGCGGGCAGGTCAGCTACCTGCAGCTCAACGAGGGCTTCCCGGAGGACTGGGGACAGCGGTTCCGGGCCGCGCTGGACGCCTCGCCCGACCTGAAGAAGGTCTTCTCCAACGACGACGCCGCGCTCTACACCTGGAAGAAGTTCGTGAAGGGCATGGAGATCCCCGATCCCAACCCCTACAAGGGGCGTGGCGACCCCACCTCGCCGTGGACGCCCGTCGGCATCGGGGCGCTGGTCGTGACGTGGGTGGCGCTGTTCGGCTACGAGGTCATCCGGCTGAACGGGCCGGACCGGGCACGACGGGCGCGCAGAGGGCTGATGTTCCTGGCCATCCCGGCGTTTTTGATCTCTGTAGCAGTGATCGTGGAGAGATTTATCCACATCGCACTAAATAACTGAATTCACAGGAAACGCTAAGGTTTTGCGGGATGATGTACGCCTGATGAGGACACAGGAGACACTTCCCGCCATGCCCGATGCACGACTCGCGGCTGCGAGGATCACTTCTGTGGACGCCCTGCGCGGCTTCTCGCTGCTGGGGATCCTCGTCGTCAACATCGCCTTCCTGGCCTCCGGCTACCGGATGGCCGGGATGGCGGAGCCCGGCTTCGACTCCTCGCTCGACTGGGTCGTGCGCTGGACCGTGACGCTGTTCATGGAGAACAAGTTCTACCTGCTGTTCTCCTTCCTGTTCGGGTACAGCTTCACGCTCCAGCTCGACTCGGCCGTCCGGCAGGGGCGGGCGTTCGTGCCGATGTTCCTGCGCCGCCTGGGCGGGCTGCTGCTGATCGGCCTGGCCCACGCGGTGCTGCTGTTCCCCGGCGACATCCTCACCACGTACGCGTTCGTCGGGATCGCGCTGCTGGTGCTGCGCAGGATCGGTCCCAAGACCGCGATCGTGCTGGCCGGGCTGCTGACCCTGATGCTCGCGTTCGGGTTCCTGATGCTGGCCCTGCTGGCGATGGTCGGCCTGGACGCGTCCGGCACGGTCGCCGAGGGCACCGCCGAGGCCGCCAGGTCCGACACCGCCCTCGGCGGGGTGTTCTGGCAGATCATCTCCGAGCACATGCGCAAGCTGTCGCTGATCGTCCTGCTGCGGGTGCTGTTCCAGGGGCCGGCGGTGCTGGCCGCGTGCCTGATCGGGCTGGCGGTCGGCAAGCTGGGCGTGCTGCGGAACCTGTCGGAGCACAAGGTGGCGCTGCGCCGGTTGCAGTGGACCGGGTTCACGGTCGGGCTGGCCGGCGCCTTCGTCTACACGCAGTCGGCCTGGAACGGCACGGTGAACAAGTTCCTGGGCGAGGCCATCGACCTGGTGACCGCGCCGCTGCTGGCCGCCGCGTACGCGGCCACGTTCCTGCGGGTGCTGCCGTACCTGCCGCGGGTGGGCCGGGCCCTGGCCGCTCCCGGGCGGATGGCCCTGTCGAACTACCTGGGCCAGTCGCTGATCTGTTCGCTGATCTTCACCGGTTACGGCCTGGCTCTGGTGGACCGGGTCAGTCCCGCGGTCGAGGTGCTGATCGCGCTGGCCATCTTCGCCGTCCAGGTGCTCTACAGCCACTGGTGGCTCAGGGACCACCGGTACGGGCCGGTGGAGTGGGTGCTGCGCTTCCTGACGTACTGGCGCAGGCCCACGGGCGAGCGGCGCCGGACCCGCGACTCCGCGCAAGCCGTCTGAATTCGTCTGTCCAAAGACCCCTTGGGCGATGTACGCTCCTACGTGTAAGGAAAATCTTTCACGTGACGGGAAACCATGACCGATGCCGGGCCGACCGGTGACGAGCTGGTCGAGATGCTGGCGGCGCTGGGCAACCCCCTGCGGGTGCGCATCGTCGCGACCCTGGCCGCCGGCCGCGACTATGTGAGCCACCTGGCCCGCGAGATCGGCGTCAGCCGTCCGCTCCTCCACATGCACCTGCGGCGGCTGGAAGCGGCCGGCCTGATCGTCGGCACGCTGGAGCTCTCCGAGGACGGCAAGGCCATGAAGTACTACGAAGTCACCGACTTCGACGTCCACCTCACCGCAGCGGCGCTGGCCGAGGCGGCCAAGACCCTCACCGCGCCCGACCCGGAGCCCAAGGAGCGCCCCTGATGCCCACCGCCTGGCCCGAGGTGATCTTCATCCTCGGCGTGCTGCTCGTGACCGGCTTCCTGATCTGCCTGGTCATCGTCGGCCTCTTCGACTTCCGCAAGGCGAAGCTGGAGGCCCTGCAGAAGGACGACCTGCGCCGGCTCGTGCACAGGTTCGAGCAGCTCGCCGAGAACACCCTTGACGCCCAGCAGCGCTCGGCCGCCGACCTGGCCGAGCTGCGCGCCCGTACGGCGTCGATCGAGCAGATCCTCAGAACCGTCGAGTAGGAGCGTGCCATGAAGGCCATCCGTTACGCCGCCTACGGTCCGCCCGAGGCCGTCGTCGAACTGCGTGAGGTCGATCCGCCGCCGGTCGGCGACGACGACGTGCTGGTCCGGGTGCGGGCCGCGGCCGTCAACCCGGGTGACTGGCACTTCGTGCGCGGTCTGCCGTACGTGATGCGGGCCGTCTCCGGGCTGCGCCGGCCCAAGTTCGAGGGGCTCGGCATGGACCTGGCCGGGCAGGTCGAGGCGACGGGCCGCAACGTCACCCGGCTGAAGCCCGGCGACGAGGTGTTCGGCCACTTCCGGGGCGCCTTCGCCGAGTACGTCGCCGTCCCCCAGGACAAGGTGCTGCTGGAGAAGCCGGCCGGTGCGACGTACGAGCAGGCGGCGGCCGTGCCGCTGGCGGCGCTGACCGCCTACGAGGCCCTGGCCACCAGAGGCGAGGTCAAACCGGGGCAGAAGGTTTTGGTCGTCGGTGCGGCGGGCGGGGTGGGGACGTTCGCCGTGCAGATCGCCAAGGCGCTGGGCGCCGAGGTGACCGGCGTGTGCAGCGGCGGCAAGGCGGAGCTGGTCGCGTCCTTGGGGGCCGACGAGGTCATCGACTACACCAGGCAGGACTTCACCCACCACACCGGCCGGTACGACGTCATCCTCGACAATGTCGGCGACCGGCGTCTCGCGGACTACCGGCGGGCCCTGACCTCCGCCGGCACCTACGTCCCCAACTCGGGCTCCGGCGGCGGGTCGCTCCTCGGGCCGATCGGTCGCATCCTGCGCATCCTCGCGACGAAGCCGTTCGTCCGGCAGCGCCTGGTCAACTTCGTCACGGCCGGGGACCGGGACACGCTGGCCGCCGTGCGCGGGCTCATCGAGGCGGGCGAGGTCGTCCCGGTCGTCAGCCGGACGTACCGGCTGGACCAGGTGCCCGAGGCCATCGCCCACATCGAGCAGGGCCACGCCACGGGCAAGGTCGTCGTCACCCTCTAGACGCTCGCCAGGCGGCGCTGGGCGGAGCGGAGCATGGCCCGGACGACGATCGGGTGCACGAGGCGTACCGGCCAGAAGTAGAGCCGGCCGCGCCGGCCCTTCAGCCGGACGGTGGTCGTGACCCGCACGAGCCGGGCCTCGCGATCGACCCCCACCCCGCAGCGGAAGTCCAGGTGCCGGTCGTCGGCCACGATCAGCGCCTCGTCCCCCTCGACCCGGGCGACCTGGAAGACGTCGCGCGGCGCGCGAGGGATGCCGACCAGCGGCACGACCGCCTGGCGCAGCCACATGGCCGCGGTGATCCAGCGGGGCATGGACCTGATCGAGAAGACGGCCTGCGCCCAGGTCCGCGGGTCGTCGGTCGCGCGCGGCGGCAGCACGCCGACGATCACGTCGGCGTAGTCGGGCGCGGGCATGTCGTCCAGGGCGGACGACCAGTAGACGGGTGTTCTCATGACGCCTCCATACGGTGCCGTATGGTGATGACTATACGGTACCGTATGGCGAATGGCGCAAGGGGGCCGGATCACGGCGGAACAGTGGGTGGACGCGGCGTACGCGCGGTTCACCAAGATCGGGTTGGACTCGGTGCGGGTCGAGGCCGTCGCCCGCGACCTCGGCACCACCAAGGGCTCCTTCTACTGGCACCACGCCGACCGCGGCGCTCTCGTCCGGGCGGTCATGGAGCGCTGGGAGGCCGAGGAGACCGAGCACATCATCGCGGCCGCCTCCGCCGAGAGCGAGCCGCGCGCCCGGCTGCGCGCCCTGTTCGGCACGGTCGCGGCCCGTGCGGGGCGGCGTGGCGGCGAGAGCCGCCTCTACCTCGACGCCGAACGCGAGGGCGTCGCCGACATCGTCACCCGGGTCACCCGCCGCCGCGTCGACTTCGTCGCCGGGCTTCTGGTGGCGCTGGGCTTCGACGAGGAGGAGGCGGAACGGCGCGCGCTGCTCGCGCTGGCGGTGGTGCTCGGCCTCCAGCAGCTCGAACGCGGCACACGACCGCACATCCCGCTCGACCACGCACTCCTCACCGAGACCGCCTTCACGATGGCTGTCACGCCGCCGCGCGCCCAGGGTGGATGAGGGCCGATCGCGCAGGTTCGTCAGGGCTGCGTCGGGGCCGCTTCGGGGATGTCGGGCCGCCGCTGAGCCGTTCAGACTGGCGGCCCTTTGAGATGGGCGGCCCGTTCGGGCGGGTGGTTGTCAGGCGTCTGGGCCGTTGCGCTGGAGTTCCAGGAAGTCCTGGTCGCAGCTCAGGCGGTAGCCGTCCGGGGTGCGGAAGTGTTCCTGGAGGTAGGCGGCGACCTCCTCCATGACGGGCGGCTGCGACAGCGGGACGACGTTCAGCATGAACTGCGCGACGGCCAGGGCGGTTTCCAGGTCGGGCATGGTGACGGAGGCCGGGTCGGTGCTGATGCCGATCTCCCACTCGGTGCCGGCGCTGGCGGCGAAGGCGCGTCCGAGGGCGTCCAGGTCGTAGCGGTGGCCGGTGAAGCGGCGCAGCAGGCGCATGCAGTCGCTGTCCGGGTTCTGCATGACGACCACCGTGAAGCCGCCCTCGGCCGTCCAGGAAGCCAGCTTCTGGAGCTGGCGCAGCCAGGACTGCTGCGGCAGGTAGTACAGGACGTGCGCGCACAACACCAGGTCGGCCGTCTCCGCCGGATCGGCGGTGGCGATGTCCTGGCTGAGGAGCGTGGCCTCGGGACACCGGCGGGCCAGCTCCGCCCGCAGGTGCTCGTTCGGCTCGATGGCGATCGTCCGGTCGAACCTGGGGGCCAGCCACGCGGTGGTCTCGCCCGTCCCCGCGCCGGCGTCGATGAACGTACGGCGGTGGGGCAGCCGTCCCACGACCCGGGCCAGTTCTTCGCGGGCCCGGATCTTCTGGTCGGTGTGGGCCAGGAAGGTGGCGAAGGCGGCGTCGTAGGCCGCGCTCATCGGGTCGAGGATGTGCACGATGGGCGGCTCGGCGTTGCTGTCGGTCATCACGGTCCCCGGCATCACAAGTCGGTCACTTTCAGCTTATGAAGCACCACTCTACGTTCATGGGTGTCGGGATCGGTGAAGCGGTGGACCGTGCCGGGCGGCTGCCCCTGGATGGGTTCCAGGGGCGAGACGCCGGGGCTCAGGTGTCGAGATGCCTGGGCGGGCTCTGGCGTCGAGAGGGGCCGGAGGCGAGGCGAGACGGCTTGGGGGCAGGCCGGGGGGAGGGGGATGCCGCGGGGCCTCACGTGGGTGTTCGACATGGGGTGACGGTGCTGTGGTGTCGGTGCAGCAGGTCGGCCGGCGAACCCCAGCAGTCGAGGCGCGGGCTGAACGCAGCACTTCGCCGGTAACGGAGCAACGGCGCGCCTTCAGCGGGTGCCGAAGGCGCCCTTCCAGGCGGTACTTCGAGCCGCCCTTCCAGAGGGTGCGAACCCGCCGGGAGCGGGAACCATGAGCGCCGGGGGGCCGTCAGGCGCCGCCTCTTCCCGCCCACTTGATCTCGTACGCCCCCAGCGTCACCGCCTTGCCGTCCACCGTGGCCGTCACCTCCCGGTCGGACGTGTTCACCATGACGACCTGCTGCTCCTGCGCCAGCACCTTAACCTTCGGGTCGGACGACGTCACCGCCCCGTCGAGCCGCGCCCCCGCCGGGAACCACCGGGTGAACCCGCTCAGCAGCCCCGCCATCGGCATCTCGTCCCCCCGCCCGGGAACCCAGAGGCAGCCGTCACACTGGCCCGTCCCCTTCACCTGCGGGTTCCAGTACAGGGCGGTGGTGACGCCGCTCCTGGCGAACTCCATCAGCGCCGCCGCCTGCACGGCCGTGCGCCGCTCCTCGCTCCAGCCGGAGTTCTCCGGCTCGACGTACCACTCGGCCCACCAGACGGGCAGGTCGTCGCTCTTCTCCCGCAGCCACTTCGTGATCGCGCCGAACTTGCCGAGCGCGCCGAAGTCGTCGGGAACGTTCCCCTTGTCGGTCGTCATCGAGGCGCCGTCCACGACGATGAAGTCGGCGCCCTTCTTGTTCTCGATCCAGTACTCGATCGCGTCGAGCGCCCGCTGGTCGACGGTCCCCCACGGGCCCTTGAGCTCGGAGGGCCCGCCGCCCGAGCCGCTCTCGATCGGCATGTACGGCCCGCCCACCTTGATCTGCGGGTCGACCTTCTTCAACGCCGTGTAGACCTTGTTGTAGAGCTGGGTGTACCCCTCGGCGTCCCAGCGGTTGGTCGAGGGGTCCCAGAAGCCCTTGAACTCGTTCCACACCATGTAGTACTTGACGGTCGGGTACTGCCGGGCCACCCGCGCGGCCAGCTTGGCGTAGTCGTCGAAGTGCTCCGGCTTGGGGGCGACGGTGTGGTTCTTGCTCCAGTCGGTACGTCCGGGCTGCCCGCCCTTCATCCAGTCGGGCGCGCAGCACAGGGTGATCACCGGCACCGCCCGCGACGACGCCATGAACGTCAGCCGCCGGTCGAGGTCGCGGAAGCTGAACTGGCCGGGGCTCGGCTCCGGGTTGCCCACGCCCCAGCCCATGATGTGCTGGTTCTGCAGCATCGGCACCCGCCCGAGCATGCCCCTGGCCTGTTCGACGACCTGTCGCGGCTCGGTCTCGGTGCTGTACTGCGTGTGCGTGATGCCCCACCGGGGCCAGTCGTGGAGCACGGGCGGCTGTTCGAGCCGCGGCGGCGCCTGGGTGGGCCCGACCTCGGCCACCTCGCCGCCCCTGAAGCCCTCGCGGGGGCTCGACCGCATGCCCGCGTAGACCATGATGCCGACGACGAGCACGACCGCGAGGACGCCGGCCCCCAGGGCGATCGGCCATGGCGACCGTTTGCGCGCGTGTCTGCCCTCGGTGGGAATCACGGAACGCTCCTTACCATCACGCAACGTACAAAGGCCAGGCAGCGCCCGGCCCTTATGACGGTAATCGTTCCGCTTGCAGCAGACTTGCCGTCAATCGGAAGCGGGTGGGCGCTGACCGCCCGCGGGTCCGGGAACCCCGGAGTAACGGTACGGCACCGGCTGCCTACCCGGCTGCACGATGAGCAGGGTGCCCGGTGTCTCGGCGTAGAAGGCGGACTCGACGGCGGCGGCGACGTCCTCGGCCGTGAGCAGCGGGAATCCGGCGTCGACGAACATCTCCCGCGCGGCGGCCACCAGCGGAGTGTCGGTGAATCCGGGGCAGACGGCGTTGATCCGGATGTTCTGCTGGGACAGCGGCTCGGCCAGCGCCCGGACCAGGCCGACGACGGCGTGCTTGGTCATGGTGTAGATCGGGTCGCCGGCGAAGGCCACCAGCCCGGCCAGCGAGGACGTGGCCACGATCGCGCCGCCGCCCGACCTGGCCAGCAGCGGCACGCTGGCGCGCACGCCGAAGACGACGCCGTCCACGTTGACGCCGACGATCGCGCGGTAACGCTCCAGGTCGAAGGCCGCCAGGTCGACGCCCCCCGAGATGCCGGCGTTGAGGTGCACCAGGTCGAGGCGGCCGTACCGCTGCTCGGCGAGCGCGACGGCCTCCAGGGAGGCCTTCTCGGTGCTGACGTCGGCGGCCAGCCACGCGCCGTCGACCTCCTTGGCCACCCGCTCGACGCCCTCGCCGTCGCGGTCGACGAGGACGCACTTCGCGCCGCCCGACGACAGCCGCCTGGCCACCGCGGCGCCGATGCCGCTGGCCGCTCCGGTGATGAGTGCAACTGTGCTCATGGGGCTCCTTGCGGGGTCAGGGCTGGTCGAGCATGCGATGGGCGCGGGAGATCAGCGTCGGCACGGCCGCGCCGATGCGGTCGAACCCCTCCCCCACGGTCTTACCCTGCTTGAACCGGGCGTGGATACCCTCCACGATCACCGCGAGCTTGAAATTGCCGAAGGCCACATAGAACCCAAGGTCTGAAATATCGCGCCCTGACACCTTTGTGTAGTGGGCGGCGAACTCGGCGGCGTTCATGAACCCCGGCGCCACCGTCACGTCCCCCGCCACGGGGATGCGGGCCCGCTCGTCGTCCCCGCGGTCGTGCCAGTACGTCAGCGTCAGCCCCAGGTCGGCCAGCGGGTCGCCGAGCGTGGACATCTCCCAGTCGACCACGGCCATGATCTCGATCTCGGCCGGCGACGGCGCCAGGCGCACCAGCGTGTTGTCCAGCCGGTAGTCGCCGTGCACCAGGGTGCTGTCGGAGGCGGCGGGCAGCCGCTCGCGCAACCGCCGTACCAGGCTGTCGTAGTCGGGCCGGTCGGCGGTCTTCGACCGTTCCCACTGCTGGCACCACCGATCGAGCTGCCGGGCCAGGTACCCCTCGGGGCGGCCGAAGTCGCCGAGCCCCACCTCGCGGTAGTCCACGGCGTGGATGGCGGCCAGCACCTCGGCCAGCCGCTCCGACAGCCGCCGCGTCTGGGCCGGCGTCGGCTCGCCCAGCTCGTCCCGGGTCTGGACGGCGGCGCCGGGCACGTACCCCATGAGATAGAACGGCGCCCCGACCACGTCCTCGTCGGCGCAGAAGGCGACGGGCCCGGGCACCGGCACGGGCGTCGGCGCCAGCGCGGAGATGACCCGCCACTCCCGCCGCATGTCGTGGGCGGTGGGCAGCACGTGACCCAGCGGCGGCCTGCGCAGCACCAGCCGGCGCTCGCGCGCCTCCACCAGGTAGGTCAGGTTCGACCTGCCTCCGGAGATCAGCGAGACGGACAGCGGCTCCCCTGCGTCCGGCACGTTCCTGCCCAGCCACGACACCAGTCGCGGCCAGTCGATCCCTGGTACGGTCATGGACACACATTAGAACGCCACTCGGTCCTGAAAGCCAGCTGAGAGTTGCATAACAGTAGGCCCGGCACATCCCAGGCATGGATGCCTATCCTTTAACCTGGCCATACACCTCTGACCGCATGCTGGTCAGGTTGTGGTAAGCCGACAGTAGGAGCCCATGCGCGTCACCGTTGCCCACCCTCGCGATCTGGGACTGCCCGAACTCAGCCGATGGCGCGCCCTGCAGGAGTCCGACGCCGCCTTCGACAACCCCTTCCTGTCCCCGGAGTTCACGGTCACGGTGGGCGAGCTCCGCGATGTGGTCCGGGTGGCCGTCCTGTACGACGGGCCGGACATCGTCGGCTTCTTCCCCTTCGAACGCCATCCGCTGGGCATCGGCAAGCCGGTCGCCGCGGGGCTGACCGACGCGCAGGGCCTGGTCCACGCCAAGGGCCTCGACCTCGCCCCACACCGGCTGATCAAGGACTGCGGGCTGTCGGTCTACGAGTTCGACCACCTGGTCTCGGGCCAGCCGCTGCTCGACGGGCGGCAGACCACGCACCCCTCGCCGATCATCGACCTGCGCGACGGCTACGGCTCCTACACCGAGACGTTGCGGGCCCGGTCCGGCAAGACGTACAAGTCGACCCTGGCCAAGTCGCGCAAGCTGCAGCGCGAGTCGGGGACGGTGCGCCACGACTACGCGATCACCGACCCCGGGCCGCTGCACACGCTGCTCGGCTGGAAGACCGACCAGTACCGGCGTACCGGGCGCACCGACCGGTTCGCCCAGCGGTGGATCGTCGAGCTGGTCGAGCGGCTGCTCGCGACCCGGTCCGACAGCTTCGCCGGCGTCCTCGACATGATCTACGTCGACGACGTGCCGGTGGCCGGGCACTTCGGGGTGCGCACCCGCACGACGCTGGCCGGCTGGTTCCCGGCCTACGACACGACCTACGCCAAGTACTCCCCCGGGCTCATCCACCACCTGGCGATGGCCGAGGCGGCCGCCGCGTCGGGCGTCCAGGTGATCGACATGGGCCGGGGCGAGAAGGAGTACAAGGAGAAGCTCAAGAACGGCGAGCTGGAAGTCGCCGAGGGCCGGGTGGCCAGGGCCGGTGTGGCGGCCGGGGTCCACTGGATGATGCGGGTGCCGGTACGCAAGACGCGCGCCACGGTGATGGCCAATCCGCTGCTGCTCAAGACCGCGGACAAGGCATTGAAAACTTTTGGGCGACTGCGTACCGTCCTACAAGGGTGAGACTCATCGCGGAGCGCACCGGCCGGCACTGCCTGTGGCTCCCATCCAACCGCCTCGGCCTCTACCTCGCGCTGCGCCACTGGTGCCTGCCGGGTCAGCGGCTGCTCATGTCTCCGGTCTCGGCCGACGAGATCCTCTTCCTCGTGCTGGCCGCCGGTCTGCGCCCGGTGATCGCGCCGCTGTCCCCGCGTGACGGCAACATCGACGTCTCCCGTGTCGACCTGTCCACGGTGGACGCCGTCCTGACGACGAACCTGTACGGCCTGCCCGACCAGGTGTCCGCCTTCACGGGAAAGATCCTGATCGAGGACGTGGCGCACGCCCTGGAGACCGCTCCCGGCGGGCGCCCGCTGGGCACGTTCGGCCAGGCGGGGGTCTTCAGCCTGTCCAAACATCCGGGCGCGGGCTCGGGGGGCGTGCTCGCGGTGGCCGACCGCGCCGACCTCGAAGCGCTCGAACGCGCCCGCGACGAGCTGCTCGTCCCCGGCGCGCTGCGCGCCGACCTGTTCAGCGTGGCCACCTCCATGGCCCGGCAGGCGGCGCTCAGGCTCGACCTCGTCCGCCCCGCGCTCGCGCTCATGCGCGCCCTCGGCATGCAGGAGGAGCGCGAGGGCTACCGCATCGCCCTGGAGCCCGACGCGCTGGAGCTGGCGCTCAAGCAGGTGCCCGCGCTGCCGCCGTTCGACCCGTGGGTACGCGCCGACCTGGCGGCCTACCGCGCCCGGCGTGGCCGGCTGGTCCGCTGGTACCAGTCCAGGCGCCTGGCCAAGGTGCCCGGCGAGCGGGCGCGGCGGCTGGCCGGGATCGCCCGGCTGGCCGAGCTGCCCACGGTGGCCCCCGCCGTGCGGGACAACCTGGACCAGCCGCTGTTCCGCGTCCCGCTGCTGGTGCGCGACAGGGACGCGGCCATCGCCGAGCTGGAGCGCCGCGGGGTGGCCACCGGCTACCTGTACGACCCGCCGTACGACGAGTACGCCCTCGGCTTCACCGACGCCTCGCCGGACCCGGGCCCCGCGCGCTGGTGGGCCCGGCACGTGCTGCCCGTCGACCCGCTGTACGCGGCCCGCTCGCTGCCCGTCCTGCGCGGTCTGGAGCCGCCTATGTGGGGTCCGCGCGAAGCAGCCTGAGGAACGCGCGCAGCCCGGTGATGATCTCCTGGTTGTCGTTGAGGCCGTCCACGGTCTCCTCGAAGCGGCGGGCCATCAGCGTGATCCGGCGGTCCAGGTCGTGGTCGGCACGTTCCAGTCCGGCCCTGGCGGCCGCGAGCTCGCCGCCGATCTCCTCGACCTGCCGGGTGAGCCGTTCCGAGGCGGCGGACAGCGCCTCGACCTGGTCGCGCAGCGCGATCACGTCGAGGCGGGGGTAGTGGACCTCGCGTCCCAGCGTCCTGACCCGTTCCCGTAGGTGCCCGACGTAGGCCCCGGCCGGCCGGAACGCGGTGGCCAGCAGGTAGAACCCGGCGAAGTAGTAGCCGATCTGCCGCCCGGAGAAGAACGTGACCACCGCGACCACGACGGCCGAGACCACGTGCCCGGCGACCGCGAGGACGAGCATGCGGCGGGCGATCGTCCTGGCCTCCTCCTCACCGCGGGCCGGGACGTCGATGCCGGACTCGCGGGAGACCGCGATGTCGCGCACCACCTGCCGGGCGGCGAAGGACAGGTTCCACGGGAAGGTCAGCAGGACGACCAGCCAGACCAGGCAGATCGCGCCCAGGCCCAGCGACAGGAGGGTGGACAGGGGCACGCCCGCGTACAGGACGAGCCACGCGGTGACCGCCGTGACGATCAGCGAGGCCGGCAGGAGCCAGGGTTTCATGCCCGCCACCCTGCCGACGGCGGGCCGGCGGCCACCAGCGCTCAGATACTCAATCCGTTCTGAGCATCCCGGATCAGTCCGGCCAGCACCGCGCAGCCGCGCCGGACGTCCCTGAGCGAGGCCGAGCCGTAGCCGAGGACCAGGCCGTGCAGGCGGGCGCGGTCGTGGTGGTGGCGGTCGGCGGGGTCGAGCAGCACGCCGCGCTCCCTGGCCCGTTCCACGACCTCCTGGACGTCGCCCGCCGGCAGCTCGGCCAGCACGTGCAGGCCCGCGGTGTCGCCGCGCAGGCGGCAGACCGGGCCGAGGATCTCCACGACGGCGGCCCGGCGGCGGGCGTACTCCAGGCGCATCCTGCGCAGGTGGCGGTCGAGGTCGCCGCGTTCCAGGAGGGTGGCGACGGCCTGCTGGACCGGTCCGCTGGTGCGGTCGGAGACCATGCCGCGGAGAGCGGCGATCCGGCTCACCAGGTCGGGCGTGCCGACCAGCCAGCCGACGCCGACGTCGGGGGCCAGGGTCTTGGACAACGAGCCGAGCAGCACGACGCGGGTGGGGTCGAGGCCGTAGAGGGCGGGCAGGGGGGCGACGTCGTAGCGGAATTCGGCGTCGTAGTCGTCCTCGACGATCGTGGCGCCGGTGCTCCTGGCCCAGGACAGCAGGCGTTCCCTGCGCGGGATCGGCAGCCGGCCGCCCAGCGGGTACTGGTGGGCCGGGGTGGTGTAGAGGACGCGCAGGTCGCGCGGGAGGTCGTCGACGATCACGCCGTCCTCGTCCACCGGGCAGGGCACGACCTCGGCGCCCCTCGCCGCGAACACCGTGCGGGCCACGTGGTAGCCCGGGTCCTCGACGCCCGCCCGTCCGCCGCCGGTCAGCAGGGCCAGCGCGCACAGGTCGAGCCCGTTGCCGGTGCCCCTGGTGACCAGGACGTTCTCGGGGCCGACGGCCATGCCCCTGGCCCTGCGCAGGTGGTCGGCGAGCAGCTCGCGCAGGCGCGGCAGGCCGTGCAGGTCGGGCGAGTCGCCGGGTGGCAGCTCACCGGCCCGGCGCCAGGCCCGCTTCCAGGCGGCCCGGTCGTAGTCGCGCACCCACGGGTCCCCGGGGCGCAGGTCGATCCACTCGCCCTCGGGGCGGCGGGCGGGCGGCGCCGGTTCGTACGGGCTCTCCCGCGGCGGGACGTGCGAGTCCATGGCCGCCACGAACGTGCCGGACCCGTGGCGCCCCTCCAGCCAGCCCTCGGCGTAGAGCTGCTGGTACGCCTCGGTGACGACCGTCCGGCTCACCTTGAGCTGGTCCGCCAGCGCCCGTGTGGACGGCAGCCGCTCGCCCGGCGCCAGCGCGCCCCCCATCATGGCGTGCCGCAGCCAGCCGGCGAGCTGGGTGGTCAGCGGGACGGACGAGTCGCGGGACAGGGATACCGGCAGGTCAATGTGGGTGCGCACGAAAGTGGTCTCTAGGAAGGGTCGGTTAGTGGCCCTACAGGATAGGTCCACTTCGCGATTAGCGTCGAATCATGCTCTCCTCCACCCCGCGCACGACTCTCGGCCGAGAGAAGCACCGCGGCAGCACCGACCGGAACGATCTCTACGACGTGCTCGACGCCGGGCTCGTCTGCCATCTGGGCGTGGTGGCCGACGGCCGTCCCATGGTCGTGCCCACCGGCTACGGCCGGATCGGCGACACCCTCTACCTGCACGGCTCCACCGGCGCGCGCTCGCTGCGGGCCGGTGACGGCACCGAGGTGTGCGTCACCGTCACCCACGTGGACGGCATCGTGCTGGCCCGCTCGGTCTTCAACCACTCCGTCAACTACCGTTCGGCGATCGTCTACGGCCGCGCCCGGCTGGTGAGCGATCCCGACGAGCGGCTGGCGGCCCTGCGCGCGCTCACCGAGCAGCTCGCGCCCGGCCAGTGGGACTACGTCCGGCCGCCCACGCGCAAGGAGCTGGCCGCCACCGCCGTGCTGGCCCTGTCGCTGGCGGAGGCGTCGGTCAAGATCCGCGGCGGGGCGCCGGACGACGACGAGGAGGACTACGCGCTGCCGGTCTGGGCCGGGGTGCATCCGCTGGTCACGACCTGGGGCGAACCGCAACCGGATCCGGCACTTCCAGAAGGTATCGATATACCGGTTCACATCCTCCGTCGGGAGTAGTTCCATGAATCCGGAACCACCTGGCAAACCCGACTCCTTGATCACGCGTCTCATCAGGTGGGCCGGCTCCTGATGGGAGAGGGCGATGGAGTGGAGTGCTCCCGGTTACACGGAGATCAGACAGCTCGGCGCGGGCGCGAGCGGGCGCGTCGTGCTGGGCGTGCACGACGAGACGGGCGTGAAGGTCGCGATCAAGTACCTCGCCGAGGCGCTGCTGCGCGACCCCGCCGCCCTGTCCCGCTTCCAGGCCGAGGCGCGGGTGCTGACCTCGCTGCGCGACCCGAACATCGCCACGATGTGGGAGTACATCCAGGAGCCGAACGGCGCCTGCATCGTGATGGAGCTGGTCAACGGCGTCTCGCTGCGCGCCCTGCTGCGTGAGAACGGCACGACCGAGCCCGAGGCGGCGCTGGTCGTGCTGAAGGGCTCGTTACTGGGCCTGGCCAGGGCCCACGGGTCCGGGGTCGTGCACAAGGACTACAAGCCCGAGAACGTGCTCGTGCGCGACGACGGGACGAGCAAGCTCGTGGACTTCGGCGTCGCGGTGCCGCAGGGCACGGCCACGCATCCGGAGGGGACGCCGCCGTACATGGCGCCGGAGTTGTGGGCCGGCCGGCCCGCCTCGCCGGCGACCGACGTGTACGCGGCCACCGCGGTCTTCTTCGAGTGCCTGACCGGGCACCGGCCGTACCGGTCCACCGAACCCAGCGTACTCGGCTACCAGCACGTGCACGCGCCGGTGCCCTTCCACGACGCGCCCGAGCCGGTCCAGGAGCTCGTCCGGCGCGGCCTGGCCAAGGAACCGCGGGACCGGCCGCCGAGCGCCCTGGCCTTCGTCGAGGAGCTGGAGGCCACCGCGCGGGCCGCGTACGGCGAGGAATGGGAGGAGCGGGGCAGGCGGCGCCTGGCCGCGCTGGTGGCCCTGCTCGCGCTGCTCCTGCCGGCCCCGCCGCAGCCCACTCCCGAGGTCACCACGTCCCTGGCCAGGACGGTCTTCCGCGGGCTGCGGTCCAACGCGGTGCGGGTGGGCATGGGCACCGCCCTGGTGGCGGTGGTGACGGTGGCGGTGGTGGTCGCGCTCGCCGCCCGGCGGCAGCCTCCCGAGCAGCCGGTCGGCGCGGCCGTCGCGGTGCCGCCGGCCACGACCGAGGCGGTGACCGCGCCGCCGAGCACGGCCGAGGCCGTGCTCGCGCCGCCGACCACGCCCGAGGCGACGCCGCGGACCTCTCCCGAGGGGCCGCCGTCGCCGGCGTCCTCGCCCGAGCTGCTGCCGCCGCCGACGACGACCTCCAGGCCGCCCGCCACCACCCCGGCGCCGCGCACGCCGACGGCCGGGCCCACGCGGAAGCCGACCAGGACCGCCACGCCGAAGCCCCCGGTGACGCCCACCCGGCCCCCGACACCGAGCCCGACACCGACCCCGACGCCGACCCCCAAACCGACCCCCAAACCGACGCCCACGCCGACACCCACCCCGACGCCGACGCCCGTCGCGACCGTTCTCGGGGTGAGCGTGGGCGACGTCACGGTCGACGGCGACGGCGTCGCGCGCGCCTCCGTCACCGTCCGGACCGCCGGGGGCGCCCCCGTCACCGCCACCGGCACGTGGACCGCGCCCGGCGGCGACGGCCACGTCCAGCGCCTGCGGCTGAGCGGCGCGACGTCCTACACCCGCGCCTTCACCTGGGACATCGGCGAACGGCCGTGCGGCAGGACCGTCACGCTGACCGTCGTCACCTCCCCCGCCGCGCCGGGCGGCGCCCGGTCGTCCTCGGTGCCGGTGCCGGCCTGCCCGACGCGGGTGAGCGGGCTGCGCGTCTCGCTGGCGATGCCCGCCGCGCCCGGGCTGACCGCGCGTGCCCAGGTCGGCGTGACCGCCGACGGCACCGGCGCGATCCCGGTCGAGGCCACGTTCGCGGTGGACGGCGAGACCGTCGGCACCCGTACGGCGAGCCTGTCCGGCCGGACCTCCTACGCCCGCGTCTTCACCCACGCCTTCCGCGTGCGCCCCTGCGGCTCCACCCTGTCGGTACGGGTCCGCGCCGGCGACCGCGTCCGGACCGCCCGCGCCGAGGTCAGCTGCCCGCCCGCGGTGCGGCGGGTCTCGATCGTCAGGGCCGGGCTGGGCGAGAGCGGCCTGGTGGCGACCGTCTCGGTGGTCACCGCCGACGACCGGCCGGTGACGCTGGACGTGGGGTTCCTGCTCGGCGGCGAGCCGGCCGGCTCGGAGCGGCTCACGCTGTCCGGCGACACCACGTACACCAGGACGGTGAGCCGGGCGCTCAGGACCGTCCCGTGCGGCACCACCTGGACCGTCACGGCGAGCACGACGCCGGAGGCGGCCAACGGCTCGGACCGGGCGAGCGGAAAAACCCCAGAGTGCCCCAGCGAGACACCAAAGCCCGAAGAAACCCCAAAACCACAGGAAACACCCAAACCACAGGAATCCCCACAATCCGATAAGCCCGGCACGGTGGACTAACCTCGCAAATTCGGCCATATCGGCATATCGGTGGTGGGAAAGCCCTTCCCTCTGGTTAAGCTACGCAGCGTTTGATGCGGGTGGGGGCCCGAATGACTCCAGAGGAGACCGTTATGTACGGCGAAGGGCAGTGGGGGGTCCCCGGCTACACCGAAGTCCGGGAACTGGGCAGCGGTGCCGCCGGTCGGGTGGTCCTGGCCACGCGCGACCACGACGGCGTGGAAGTCGCCATCAAATATCTCAATGACGAGCTCAGGTCCGACATGGGCTTCGTGGCCAGGTTCCGGCACGAGGCCCGGCTGCTCGGCACCCTGCAGAGCTCGCACCACGCGCGCCTGATCGACTACGTCGAGTCCGGGCAGGGCGCGGCGATCATCATGGAGCTGATCAACGGCGTCTCGCTGCGCGAGATCCTCCGCTCCGAGGGGCCGACCGGGGCCGAGGCCGCGCTGGTCGTGCTCAAGGGCTCGCTCCAGGGGCTGGCCGCCGCGCACGCGATCGGCGTCGTCCACCGCGACTTCAAGCCCGAGAACGTGATGGTCCAGGGCGACGGCGTCAGCAAGCTGGTGGACTTCGGCATCGCGGTCCGGGCCGGCGAGGGGGCCGGCGCCGCGGGCACGCCGCCGTACATGGCGCCCGAGCAGTGGGCGGGCGGGGCCGCCGGGCCGGCGACCGACGTCTACGCCGCCACCGTCGTGTTCTTCGAGTGCCTGACCGGCACCCGGCCCTACCGGGCGCCCAACATCGCCGCGCTCGCCCGCCAGCACCAGAGCGCGCCGCCGCCCGTCGAGGAGGTGCCCTCGGCGCTCCAGAGCCTGGTCGAACGCGGCCTGGCCAAGCAGCCGGGCGAACGGCCGCCGTCCGCCGAGGCGTTCCTGACCGAGCTGGAGGCCATCGCGGCCGAGGCGTACGGCGCCGACTGGGAGGAGCGCGGACGCCGCCGCCTGGCCGCGCTCGCGGGCCTGCTGATCCTGCTGTTCCCGAGCCCCCTGCACGATCCCGCCGAGACGCAGACCGCGCTCACCGAGAGCCGTTTCCCCGACCCCGCCCGTCTGCTGAGCAGGCTCTCGGCCAAGGTCGCGATCGGCGCGGTCGCCGTGGGCGTGGTGGTGGCCGTGGGCGTGATCCTGGTCAACTCCTCCTCCGACGAGCCGGTGCTGCGGGCCCAGACGAGCGAGGTCACGCCCAGCGCGACCGACCCGGTGATCGACGAGGAGCCCACGGAGGAGGAGCCGACCGCGACGCCCGAGGAGAGCACCCCGGAGCCGGACCCGACGCCGACCTCCGCGGACCCGGCCGTCTCGACCCCGCCGCCCGTCCTGCCGACGGCGACGGCGACGGCGACGGCGGCGGCCTCGCCGTCCAGGACGCCGAAGGCGACCCCGACGCGGAAACCGACCAGGAGGCCGGTCAGGACGCCGAAGCCGACCCCGACCGACTCTCCGGAGCCGGACATCACGGGCAAGAACAGCACGACCAGCGACGGCAGCAAACCCACCTCGGCCGCCCCCACCCCGCCCCCGACGTCCGCCCCGCCCACCAGGACGCCCCCGACCACGACGTCCCCGACCAGCCCGGCGCCCTCGGAGACATCGCAGACGCCGACAAGGACCTCGACCGACGACGGAGGCGGAGGCGGCACCGAGACACCCACCCTGGACCAGGTGGGCAAGGCGCAGGCCGGACTCCTCGCGCTCGGCCTGATGACGTCCGGCGCGGTTCCGGTCACACTTGCGGTGAAACGTCGCATGGCAGGACGCCACAGAAAGCAGCGCTAGACGCGCCGGGGGGCAAGGGGGATGGACAACCACAGGAACGGTATCGCCGGGTTCCGGCTGACCGAGCACACGTGGATGACCGAGCTCGGCAACTGGATCGACGCCATCTCGCCGGACGGCCGCAGGGCGGGGGCGCTGCTGTTCGACCCGCGGGTCATCGGCCTGCCCGGCGTCCGGGAACGAGTGGTGAACACGGTCATGACCGACCAGCACCTCGTGCTGGGCGGTATGGGCGGGCTGATCCCGGTGGCCGACGTGGTCGCGGCGGGCGACCAGGTGTGGCTGCTCACCGCGCAGGCGGTCAGCCCCACGCTGGCCGACCTGCTCGCCGGTGCGCCCGTCGACCCGGCCGGGGCGGCGTCGGTGCTGATGGAGACCGCGCAGACGCTGCTCGCGCTGCACGCCACCGGGGTCACGCACGGCTCGGTCCACCCGGGCACGGTGGTGATCACCGCCGAGGGGGCCGCGCTGCTGTCGGAGCGCGGCCTGTCCGACGCGATCCGCGGTCAGGTCTCGCCGCGCGAGCGGGACGCGGCGGGCTGGGCGTCGCTGGCCCGCGGGCTGGCCGCCTCCTTCACGCAGACCGCGCCGCGGGCCGCCGGCCTGTTCGAACGGGCCGCGGGCACGGCCACCACGCTCGGTCTCGAACCGGCCCGCGCCATGCTGAGCCAGGAACGCGCGGCGCTGCCCGGCGGCCTGATCAGCAGGGACGCGCTGGCGCGGGCGGCGCGCGGCAGGTCGGCGTTCGCGCAGCCGCCGTCGTTCGCCGCGCAGCCGCCGCCGGCGCCCCAGGACGAGGGCGACATCGTCACGCTGCTGCACGTGCCGGCGTCGGGGTCGCCGCCGCGCTTGCAGTTCGGCCCGGGGGTGGGCGGTCCAGGAGGCGGCGCCGGCACCGTGCGGCAGCCCCACCAGGAGACGACGGCCGAACGGATCTGGCGCGAGGGACGCGACGGCGCCGCGACCGTCCACCAGCCGGAGAAGCGGTCCCAAGGCCGGGTGGCCAGGGTGTCGCGGCGCCGGCGGCGGCGCACGATCCTGTCCACGGCGCTCTTCGCGGTCGTCATGGCGGGCGCGATCGTGGCCTGGTTCAGGCTGACGGACGCCCCCGAGCTGGCGGTTCAGTCGATCGACGTGGTGGCGCCGAAGAAGACGCTGGGCTGCGGCGGCGCGATCGTCCTGACCGGGACGTTGGTCACCAACGGGGGCGTGGGCGAGATCCGCTACGAGTGGCGCAAGAACCTGGACAAGGAGGTCGTCAAGGGCAGCCTGCGCACGAGCGCCGACAAGACGTCCTACTCGGTGCCGCTGCGCTGGACGTTGTCGGGCAAGAGCAACGTCAAGGCCACGGCCACGCTGAAGGTGCTCTCGCCGGGCCCGGCGCGTACCGACAAGGCGAGCTTCACCTACAAGTGCTGACCTTCCCTGAATGCGCAACAAAGCGGTTCTTACTAATCTGACGGGCATGACCACGCAGACCCCCGCGGGCTGGTACCCCGACCCGTACGGAGAGCCGCAGCTCCGCTGGTGGGACGGCAACCAATGGACGGACGCCACCCACGCGCAGGAGCGGCAGCCTCAGCCGCAGCAGCCGTCCTCCGGGCCGCAGCCGGGCCCGGGGCCGCAGCCCCAGTCGTCCCCCGACTGGTCGGCCACCCCGGCGAACCCCACGCTCCAGTACGGCCGGCCCTCCTTCGGCCAGCCGCCCTACGGACAGCCCGCCGACCAGCAGCCCGCGCAGGGTCAACCCCCCTACGGCGGGCAGCCCACCCAGGGCCTGCCCGCCTACGGGCCGCCCACCCGGCAGCAGCCCGCCTACGGGCCGCAGCCCGGGCAGCAGCCCGCGCAGTGGGCCGGCGGTCCGCTGCCCGGCCCCGGCCAGGCGCCGCCGCCCAAGCAGGGCAACCCGCTGCCGTGGGTGTTCGGCGGCCTGGCCGCGCTGGTCGTGGTCGCGCTGATCGTGGTCGCCGGGATCTTCTTCCTCAACCGGGGCAGCAGCACCCCGGTGGCCTCGCCCTCCACCGAGGAGCCGCAGCCGTTCCCGACGGCCGAGCCGCCCTCCGCCGGGCCGCCGACCGAGCTGCCCCCGCAGGGCGGCGAGCTGCCGCAGCCGCAGGACGGCCGCATCACCGACCCGCGGAGCGGCCTGTCCTACCAGGCGCCCGACGGCTGGAAGGTGCCCGCGTACGGCGACGTCAACGGCGCGGACCCGTCCCAGCAGATGTGGACGAGCGGCGTGCAGGCCAGCTCGCAGGAGAACTACGAGGGCGACAAGGACTGGATCGGCAACGCCTACGCCGGCCCGCTGGCCGCGCTCATCCCCTACGCCGGCGCCTCGGGGCTGGAGGAGACGGCCAAGGCGCTGTTCATGCAGTTCAGCACCCAGTTCTACGAGCCGCAGCACACCACCAAGCTGATCGAGAACAAGGCCACGAAGATCGGCGACCGGCAGGCGTGGGTGATGCAGTTCCAGCTCGACTTCACCGCCGTCGCGGAGAAGAACGGCTACAAGTGGAAGAAGGAGAACGCCGCGATCGTGCTCATGGACCGCGGGCCGGGACAGCGTCCGACCTTGTTGTACATCTCCGTGCCCGACAATCTGGGCACCGACGTGGTCGCCAAGGTTCTCGGCTCGCTCAAGCCCGCGTAAGCGGGGGCACTAGGCTGGTGGGGTAACAAGCGGGCGGATTGCTCCGAGCCGCTGGGCGAGGAGATCGAATGAGTGACGTGCTGGTCTGGATCGACTGCGAGATGACCGGGCTCGACCTGGGGCGCGACGCGCTGGTCGAGGTGGCCTGTGTCATCACCGACAGCGAGCTCAATCAGCTCGACGAAGGCGTCGACGTGGTCATCAAGCCGCCGCCGGAGTCGCTGGAGCAGATGTCGCAGGTGGTGCGCGAGATGCACACCGCCTCGGGCCTGCTGCCCGAGCTGCCGGGCGGCGTCACGCTGGCCGAGGCGGAGTCGCTCGTGCTCGACTACATCCGGCGGCACGTGCCGGAGCCGAAGAAGGCGCCGCTGTGCGGCAACTCGATCGGCACCGACCGCACGTTCATCGCCAGGGACATGCCCGGGGTCGACGCCTGGCTCCACTACCGCATGGTCGACGTGTCGTCGATCAAGGAGCTGGTCCGCCGCTGGTACCCGCGGGTCTACTTCGCGGCCCCCGAGAAGCAGGGCGGCCACCGCGCGCTCGCCGACATCAAGGAGAGCATCAGGGAGCTGCGCTACTACCGCGCGGCGATCTTCGTGGCACAGCCCGGCCCCGACTCGGCGACCGCCCGGCAACTCGCCGAGCGGGTCAGCGGCTAATTGGATGGCGTAAAGACTCCCGAACCCCGCTACACTTTTCCTGTGCCGTCACAGAGCGGGCGGCCATGGTGGGTGTAGCTCAGTTGGCAGAGCGCCAGGTTGTGGTCCTGGATGTCGAGGGTTCAAGTCCCTTCACTCACCCCAAGCGCACAGCCGGTCCCTCGGGACCGGCTGTTGTCGTTTTCTCCCGACAACGCCCCCAAATCAGGACAATGCGAGTTATGCTCGCTGTCTACCGCTAACGCCGGAAGCACGGGGGCCATCGGCGATCAGACCGTCTGCGCGCCCCCGGAGGCCGGATGAGAGTCGACGACGCAGCGTTCGACAGTGTGATCACGTCCTTGAGCAAACGCGAGGCCGAGGTCATGGATCTGATCGCATCGGGCCAGTCCAACGGCCAGATCGCCCAGTGCCTGTTCCTCAGCGAGAAGACCGTGAAGAACCACGTCAACCGGATCTACGCCAAGCTCGGCGTCGACTCCCGGGTCACGGCCATCGGACTGTGGTTGTCGCTCAGGAAGGACGGCTCCTGACCCGGCGGAGGTTCAGCCGGTCGTGATCCGGCGGCCGGTCAGGCGGGTGGGCCTGATCTCCAGGTAGTGCCGGCGCCGTTCGCCGGCCCACGGCTCGACGCCCGTGCTCTCCGCCTCGGCCCGCTCGTCCTCGGTCGTGACGTGGTGCAGCGAGCCGTGGACGAGCACGCTCCAGCCGCCCCGCGTCAGCTCCTCGATGCGATCGACCTCGAACGCGACCTCGTACTCGACGTCCTCCACACCCGTGCTCAGGTCCTCGTCGGTGCTGCCGCCCGCCGCCGTGCGGAACACGATCGACCCCTCCGACATCCGGAAGTTCACCGGCAGCACGGTCAGGCCGTAGCGGCCCTCGAAGGCGATCCGGCCCACTCCCCCGGGCCGCAGCAGGCGCAGGCACTCCTCCTCCGCCAGCGGCACCAATGTGGGGTGCGCCGAGGCCGGCCCCGCGTCGGCGGGCTCGGCCACCTCCCCGAGCAGGCCCTCCACGGTGGTCTCCAGCGCCTCGGCCAGGCGGGCCAGGGCCTCGCGCACCGAGATGCCGGACTGGTCCTCCAGATAGGCGACGTAGCCGACCGCCACGCCGGACCTCTCGGCCAGGTCCTGCCGGCTCAGGTTCAGCGATTCGCGACGTTCGGCTATCCGGCGGCCCAGGCGTTCCATCGTGGTCACTTGCTCAGACATACCGGTGCCCTACCCCGGATCTCCCCACTTCCCGGTGGTGTCTATGGCAGAAATGGTTTAACCGATGCTCTGGGTGCCATATGGACCATGGAACGGAATCCGGGAAGGAACGTGGTCATGGTGCGGAGAGCGCGCGTCGTCGTCGTGGGAGCGGGCTTCGCCGGCCTGGCCGCGACGCGGGAACTGGCCAAGGGCGGCGCCCTGGTCACGCTCGTGGACCGGAACCCCTACTCGACCTTCCAGCCGCTGCTCTACCAGGTGGCCACGGCGGGGATGGGCACGTCCGACGTCTCCTACCCGATCCGTACGTTCGCCGCGAAGTGGCCGAACGTCCGCGCCCACCGGGCCGCGCTGAGCAAGGTGCACCCGTCCGACCGGCGGGTGGAGTTCGAGGACGGCTCCACCCTCGACTACGACTACCTGGTGATCGCCACCGGCGTCACCACCAACTGGATCCACGTGACCGGCGCCGAGGAGAACGCGCTGCCGATCTACTCGCTGCGCGACGCGGCCGACCTGCGGCGGCGGCTCCAGCACTGCCTGGAGGACACCGCGGCGGGCCGGCGCGAGAGCGCCCACGTCGTGGTGGTGGGCGGCGGCGCGACCGGCGTGGAGACCGCGGGCACGCTGGCCGAGCTGCGCCGCCGTACGATGCCGCTGACGCATCCCGAGATCCGGCCCGACCAGACGAGCGTCACCCTGGTCGAGCGGTTCGACTACGTGCTGGCGCCGTACAAGCCGCGACTGCGGGACGCGGCGGCCGCGGCGCTGCGCAGGAGAGGCGTCCGGATGCGCCTGGGAGCCACGGTGGCGGGCGTGCAGCCGGACGCCGTCATCCTGGAGGACGGGACGCGCCTGCCGAGCGACGTGACCGTCTGGGCCCTCGGCGTCACCGCGCCCAAGGACGTGACCGACTGGGGGCTGCCGCAGGGCAAGGGCGGCCGGATCACGCTCACCGACGCGCTCAACGTCCCCGGCCATCCCGAGATCTTCGTGGCCGGCGACCTGGCCGGGCAGCCGGACGCGCTGCCGCAGCTCGCCCAGCCGGCCATCCAGATGGGCAAGCACGTGGGCAGGCAGATCCTGGCCGCGGCGCACGGGCGGCCGCTCAGCCGCTTCTCCTACCGCGACCCGGGGATCATGGCCACGGTCGGCAAGGCCGAGGCGGTGCTCCAGCTGCGCAACGGGCTGACCATGCGCGGCCTGCCCGCCTGGCTGGCCTGGATCTTCATCCACGTGGCGTACCTGCTGGGCGGGCGCAACCGGGTGAGCGTGCTGCTGAACTTCTTCTGGCGCTACGGCGGGCCGCGCCGCAGCGCCACCAGCATCGCCTCGACCGAGTGAGCGGCGCTCAGAGCGCGGCCGACAGCGCGCCCAGGCCGTGTTCGAGGTCGGCCTCGGGGATGTTCAGCGCCGGGCGCAGGCGGACGGACCGGGGCCCGCAGGGCAGCGCCAGCACGCCGTGCTCCTCCCTGAGCCGGGTCACGTAGCCGTCCCTGGCGGCCTGGTCGGGCAGGTCGAAGGCGCACATCAGGCCCCTGCCGCGCACGCCCGAGACCGTGTCGGGGTGCTCGGCCTCCAGCTTGGTGAGCCGTTCGAGCAGGACGCCGCCGAGCGTGCCGGCCCGGCCGATCAGGCCGTCGCGCTCGATGATCTCCAGGAGGCCGCGGCTGCGGACCATGTCCACCAGGCCGCCGCCCCACGTGGAGTTGATCCGGCCGCTGAGCTGGAAGACGTTGTCGGCCACCAGGTCGACCCTGCGGCCGGCCATGATCCCGCCGACCTGCACCTTCTTGGCGAAGGCCACCACGTCGGGGGCCAGGCCGAGCTGCTGGTAGGCCCAGGGCGTGCCGGTGGTGCCGCCGCCGGTCTGGACCTCGTCCAGGACGAACAGGGCGTCGTGCTCGTGGCACAGGGCCTGCATGGCGCGCAGGAACTCGCCCCGCATGTGGTTGTCGCCGCCCTCGCCCTGGATCGGCTCGGCGATGAAGCAGGCGATGTCGTGCGGGTGCCGCTCGAAGGCCGCCCTGGCCTGGGCCAGCGCGCGTTCCTCGGCGGCCTCGACGTCGCCGAGGTGGACGGCCGGCACGTCGATGCGCGGCCAGTCGAACTTGGGGAAGCGGTCGGTCTTGCCCGGCTCGGTGTTGGTCAGGCTCAGCGTGTAGCCGCTGCGGCCGTGGAAGGCGCGGGTCAGGTGCATGACCTTGGTGCCCAGGTCGCGGGGGCGGCCGGCGGCCTCGTTGCGCCGGCTCTTCCAGTCGAAGGCGGTCTTGAGCGCGTTCTCCACGGCCAGGGCGCCGCCCTCGACGAAGAACAGGTGGGGCAGCTCCGGGTCGCCGAGCACGCGGACGAACGTGTCGACGAAGTCGGCCAGGTGCTCGGTGTAGATGTCGGGGTTGGCGGGCTTGTTCCGGGCGACCCGGCCGAGCAGCGCGGCGAAGTCGGGGTCGAAGGGCGGGTTCACACCGAGCGGGGCGGACGCGAAGAAGGTGTAGAAGTCCAGGTAGCGGCGGCCGTTGCGGGCGTCCACCAACCAGGAGCCACGGCTGAGTTCGAGATCGAGGACGAGACGGTAGCCATCGACGAGCAGGTGACGGGCAAGGCGGGTGTGTACGTCCATGCCTTCTCCAATGTCGTGAGACAGGCCGGAGGTTCCATAGAGGGAACCCGGTCGTATCCGTAAAATTTACGGTATTCCTGCCCCGCGAGTGAACTTCTTCAAACGAAGTGACAGCACAATCATCGCGATTCCATACAGGATCGCGAAAATGCCGATCAGCCAGACGAGGCTCAGCATTCCGGCGCCGGGCCAGATGAGGAGCAGGACACCGAAGATCACCGAAAGGATGCCGGCGATGATGAACATCCACTCGTTGTCGATGGACTTGCGCAGCCGTACGCCCGCCACGATCTCGGAGATGCCGGAGATGATGGCCCAGAAGGCGATGAGGTAGAGCAGCGCGAGCGAGGTGATCCCGGGCCAGGCGAAGGCCATGATGCCGGCCACGATGCCGACGATGCCGGAGAAGATCAGCCAGGCCCGTGACCGGGCGCCGTGCCGGAAGGCGGCGAAGAGCTCGAAGACGCCGGAGACGATGGCGTACGCACCGAAGAAGATCACCAGCACCAGCAGAGTGATCCCCGGCCAGATCAACGCCAGCACACCGAAGATGATCGCGGCAATGCCACGAATGAGCAGCAGCCACCACGAACGCGAAAGTTCCTGCATACTGGTCTGCTTTCCGTGATTCGTGCGAAAAGAGACCAGCTTTGGGTCAAATGTCGACCTACATGTGGGAATAGACCACGATCGACACCGCGATGTACTGCACCAGGTACGCGGCGATCGTGAAGGCGTGGAAGACCTCGTGGAAGCCGAACCAGCGCGGCGACGGATCGGGACGGCGCAGCCCGTAGACGATCGCGCCGGCCGAGTAGAAGACCCCGCCCACGGCCACCAGCACGACGGCGGCCACCCCGGCCCCTTCGAGCAACTGCGGCATCACGAAGATCGCCGTCCAGCCCAGCGCCAGGTACAGGACGGTGTAGAGCCAGCGCGGCGCGTTCATCCAGCACACCCGGAACAGCACCCCGGCCAGCGCGCCGCCCCACACGACCGAGAGCACGGCGACCCTGGCCGCGCCGTCGAGGGCCAGCAGCCCGAACGGCGTGTACGTGCCCGCGATGATCAGGTAGATGTTGGCGTGGTCGAACCTGCGCAGCACCTCGGCCAGGCGCGGTCCCAGCGTGCCCCGGTGGTAGGTCGCCGAGATGCCGAACAGCAGCCCCGAGGTGATCGCGTAGACGCCGGCCGCCAGCCGGGCCTGCAGGGTCGGGCCGAGCGCCACGAGCACGAACCCGGCCACCAGCGTCACCGGCAACGCCCCGGTGTGCAACCAGCCACGCAGCCTCGGCTTCACGGTGATGGTCGTCATGTAACCTACGGTACCGTAGGTTACGGATTGAGCTGAAGTGCCAATGGTCACAAGCCCACCGAGCGGGTCCGGCCGTCACAGGCCGTTCAGGAAGCGCACGGCGATCGGCACCGCCGCCGAGCGGCCCGAGCCGCCGTTCCTGACGAACACGCAGAACGCCAGGTCGTCCCGGTAGCCGATGAACCAGCCGTGCGACGTCTGGTCCTGCACCTCGGCGGTGCCCGTCTTGCCCGCCACGCCCTCCGGCAGGCCGGCCTGGCTCGCCGTCCCGTGGTCCACGACGGCGGCCATCATCTCCCGCAGCGCCCCGACCACCCCCTCGTCCAGCTTGACGTCGGGGAACGGCTCGCCGTCCACGCGGCGCACGTCGTCCTCCGACAGCAGGCGGGGCGAGCGCCACGTGCCGCTCTGCACGGCGGCGGCCACGGTGGCCATGCACAGCGGGGTGGCCACCACCGTGCCCTGGCCGATGACGTCCAGGGAGAACATGTCCGTGTCGTCGGTCTGCTGCATCGTGCCGCACCGGCCGCCCACGCCGGTCGCCATCGGCCGGTCGAACCCCCATCGGGCGGCGGTCCGGCGCAGGTCCTCCATGGACAGCCGGCTGGTGGCCTGCTCGACGAACGTGGTGTTGCAGGAGTAGGCGTAGGCGTCGGCGAAGGTCACGGTCCCCCGGTCCACGTCGCCGTCGTTGCTGATCGCCGCCGAGAAGTCCGGCGCGTACGAGGCCGGGCACCCCATCTCGTCGCCCGTGGTGACCCCCTTCTCCAGCAGCGCGGCGGAGACGATCGTCTTGAACGTGGAGCCGGGCGGGAAGGCGTCGCGCACCGCGCTGAAGTTGTCCTCCAGCCGGTCGGCCAGGGCAAGGATCTCGCCCGTGCTCGGCCTGAGCACCACGATCGAGGAGTTCGCCACGCCGTCCAGGGCCCGCGCGGCGGCGGCCTGGACCGGCTGCGACAGGGTGGTGCGCTCGACGTTCGCCTTCGGCAGGCGGGTCAGCAGCGCCTTGTCGGGCCGTCCCGGCGCCCTCGACACCAGCTCCAGCCCGTGGTTGGCCTTGGCGAACTCGGGCTTGAGCGGGTCGAGATAGGCGTCGGCGTAGCTGTCGTTGGGGATCTTGGCGCCCTCGCTGGTCACCAGTTCGGCCGCCGGGGCCTCGACCTCCTCCACCTCCAGCGTGCCGCCGTCCTTGAGCAGCGGGTGCAGCGTCTCGGGCGTCCACAACACCCGCCAGGCCCGATCGCGCACGCCCAGCCGCAGCGTGCTGTCGAACGGCCACGGCCCGAGGCCCGTCAGCTCCCGCACGCCCGCGAAGCGCACCTCGGCCGACTCCTCCCCCGTGCCGCGCACCGGCCCCGGGGTGAGCCGGATCGACTCGACGTGCAGGTTCTCCGACAGTTCGCGGTGCCGGTCGAAGAAGTCGGCCGGCGGCCGGTCGACCAGCAGGGCCATGCCCGCCACGTCCCCCTTCCGCCAGGCGTCGAAGTACGCGGCGGCGGTCTTGGCGGCGCTGCCCTTGACGTGCCCGGCGGCCAGAACGGCGAAGGCGCCCGCCCCTGATACCGCGACAACCGCGATGACGAGCACAATCAACCTCTTGCGTCGCATACGGTTCTCCCAGGGAGGGATCAGCGTGGCACGTGGACAGCGGGAACCGATGCCTGGCCTTTATCCGGTGACGTTCGGCGAGGTCGAGCTTCTCCGGGACCTGGACAGGCAGGACGGCTGGGTGCTGTCCAAGGATGGCGTACCTCAGTCGTACGTCGATCTACAAGACCCGACATTTCTGGATTTCGAGTACGTCCGGCTCATGGCCGACGTCATCGACCTCCTGCCGGCGGGGCCGCTGAGCTGCGTCCACGTCGGAGGCGGCGCGTGCACGATCCCGCGTTACGTCGCGACCACCCGCCCCGGCTCCCGGCACATCGTGATCGAGCCCGACGGCCTGCTGGTCAACCTGGTCCGCGAGCAGCTCGACCTGCGCTCGGTCCCCCGGCTGAAGGTCATCGTGGCCGGCGGCCGCGAGGGCACGGCCAAGGTGTGGGACGACTCGGCCGACCTGGTCGTGCTCGACGCGTTCACCGGCGCCACGATGCCGGTGGAGCTGGCCACCGCGGAGTACATGGGCGACCTGGCCCGCGTGCTGCGCCCCGACGGCACGCTGCTGATCAACATGGCCGACGGCAAGGGCCTGGCGTTCGCCAAGCGGCTGCTGGCCACGGTGTGCGACGCGTTCCGGCACGTGGCGCTGCTGGCCGAGCCGGGGATCATGCGGGGGCGCCGGTTCGGCAACCTGATCGTCGCGGCCTCGCGTACGGAGCTGCCGCTCGACCTGCTGTCCCGCCGCGCGGCCGGCGGCCTCACCCAGGCGCGCTGCGTGCACGGGGAGACGCTGAAGAACTTCATCGGCGGCGCCTACCCCATCAAGGACGGCGACGCCGTGCTCGCCCCGGTCCCGCCCCCGGCCGTCTTCGGCTGAGCTCGCCCGGCCCGGGTAGGCGCAGTCAGCGGTCGGACGGGCCCAGGTAGGCCAGCACGGCCGCCACCCTCCTGTGCACGTCGCCGCTGTTCTCCAGCCCCAGCTTGGTGAAGATGGCGTTCACGTTCTTCTCCACCGACGAGATCGACAGGTGCAGGGCCCGGCCGATGCCGGCGTTGGAGCGGCCGTGGGCCATCTCGCGCAGCACGTCCCGCTCCCTCGGGGTCAGCGACTCCCCCTGCCCGCGCACCTCGCGCCTGGCCAGCAGGCCCTCGACCACCTTGGGGTCGATGACCGAGCCGCCCCCGGCGACCGCCCGGATCGCGCCGAGCAGCTCGTCGAGGTCGCCCACGCGGTCCTTCAGCAGGTAGGCGAACCCGGCCGTCCCGTGCTTGAACAGCTCGAAGGCGAACAGGGCGTCGGAGAACTGCGACAGCACCACCACGCCGGTGCCCGGGTGACCGGCCCTGATGCGGTGGGCGGCGTCGATGCCCTCGAAGCCCGGCCGCCAGTCGCCGCCGGGCATGCGGATGTCGGTGACGACGACCTGCGGTTCCAGCCTGCGTACGGCGTCCAGCAGCTCGTCGGCGTCGCCGACCGCGCCGACGACGGTCACCTCGCCCGACAGTTCGAGGAGCTGCCGGGTGCCCTCGCGCACCAGGTAGTGGTCGTCGGCGACGACCGTGCGGACGGGCTCAGGCATCGGCCGGCACCCAGGCGTGCATCCTTGTCCCCTTTCCGGGTTCGCTGTCGAGTTCCATGCCGCCGCCCAGCGCGTCCAGGCGGTCGGCGAGCGTGGCCAGGCCCCGGCGGGCGGCGGTGGCCGGGTCGAAGCCCCTGCCGTCGTCGGCGACGGTGGCCCGGACGCGGCCCGGTGCCAGGGTCAGGCGTACCTCGATCCTGGCGGCGGCGGCGTGCTTGAGCGCGTTGGCGACGGCCTCGCTGACGGTGAAGTACATCGCGCCCTCGATCTCGTCGGCGAAGCGGCGGGCCCGCAGCCCGGGGTCGGCGGTGACGGTCGTGGGCACGGGCAGCCCGGAGCAGCGTTCCTCGACGGCCTCCACCAGGCCGCCCTGGCTGAGGGCCGACGGGTGGATGCCGGCGGCCAGCTCGCGCAGGTCGGTGAGCGTCTGGCGGGCCTGCTCGCGCAGCCGGGCCAGCGAGTCGGGACCGGCGCCGGTGACGCGGGCCAGCTCCAGCCCGGCGATGAGCGCGACGAGCTGCTGCTGCACGCCGTCGTGGATGTTGCGCTCGATCCGCCGCCGCTCGGCCTCCTGCGCGTTGACCAGGCGGGCGACCAGCCCGGCGCTCTGGATCGCCAGCCCGGCGGGCACGGCCAGTGCCTCCAGGAAGCGCCGGTCCTCCCGGTCGTACCGGCCGGTTCGGCGCGGGCCGAGCTCGATGCGTCCGAGGCCGCCGCGCACCGGCACGGTCAGCGCCGTCCCGCCCTCCTCCTCGCCCGCCGCCACCCGGGTCCCGTCGGCCAGCGCCACGGCCGCCCACCTGGCCTCCAGCCCGTCGCGGACGGCGGCGGCGAGCCGGCCGAGCTGCTCGACCGGCTCGGGCGTGGCCGCCAGCGCGGTGCCGAGGCCGGACAGCACCTCGTCCACGGTGGGCCGCAGGTCGAAGATCAGGTGCAGGCGGGAGCCCCGCAGGCCGAGCCGGATGTCGAGCAGCCGGTGCCGCACGATCCCCACCAGGACGGCGACCGGCAGCGCCGCCATCACCGCGAGCAGGCCCACCACCGCGGCGCCCCACAACCGCGCGTCCAGCAGGAACAGGAGCAGCACGCCCGCGAAGATCTGGACGGCGGTGCCGGCGACCATCCAGGCGTACTGTCCGCGCTCGGCGGGCACGCTGCGCCGCCAGCGGACCACGAGCCCGGCGAGGACGACGACGGCCGTCAGGAAGACGAGAAGCTGGCCCAGCGCGCCGGCCAGGGCCGCCCAGATCGACCCGGTCGTCAGCTCGGCCGGCAACTCGCCGGGCCGGGCCGGGTTGACGCCGAACAGCCCGTTTCCCACCGTGTGCATGGCGATCGCGACCCCGCCGATCCAGGCCACGGGGCGCCAGCGCCGGGACGGCAGGCGGCCGTCGGGGAAGAGCAGCGGGACGAAGATCCAGGTCAGGCCGTAGAACGTGGCATAGAGCGCGGACAGCCAGACGACGATCGGCCCGCTGTGGTGGAACCTGACGGCCACGCCGGTGCCCAGCGCGCCGAGCCCGAGGCAGGCGGCCGCGGTCAGGAACAGCCAGCCGTACCGCAGGTCGGGGCGGCGGACGGTGAGCAGCCAGCCCAGACCGGGCAGCGCCAGGCCGAGGACGCCGAAGGCCCACTCCTGCGGCGGCGCGGGCAGCCCGGACCCCAGCAGCGCGCCCGCGAGGGCGCCCCCGGCGCCGATGGTCGCCAGCGACCCGGCGAGCAGCCTGGAACTCATGGACCACCATCGTCAGGGGAAACCGAAAGGGCGTCTATGAGGTTAACCGCACATTCGGTACGGACAGCCCCACCTGCGAGAACGGCGGCCCATATGGTGGGCGCGGGCCCGCCCGCGGCTGTTGGCTGGGCACATGTCTCACTACAGGTTCCCCGCGCTGGCCACCGCCGTCATGGCCGTGGCGGTCACGGCCTGCGCGACGCAGCCCGTGCCCGCCCTGGCCACCATCACCAGGTCCGCCACCGCCACGCCGACGGCGAGCGCCGCGGTCGAGATCCCCGACACCCCCGTCGGCCGGCAGCTCCGCTGGCTGCTGGAGGCGGTCACCCGGCTGCCCGTCGGCGACGCCGAGCTGGCCGGGCACTTCGCGCCGGGCTTCCTCGAACACATCCCGCCGGCGCAGCTCAACCAGGCGCTGGCCGGGTTCGAGGACATGCGGCTGGACCGGCTGGACCAGGCCCAGGAACGGTCGTTGTCGGCGACCGTCACGGCGGCCGGCAAGGCGTTCACCCTTGCGCTCGGGGTGGACGGCACCGGGAAGGTCGACTACATCCAGTTCACGGGCATCGCCCCGGCGAGCTGGTCGGAGCTGGACCAGCGGCTGCGCCAGGCGGCGCCGCGGGCCGGCTTCCTGGCCGCCGAGCTGACCGGCGACGGCCGCTGCCGCCCGGTCCACGCGGTGTCCGGCGAGAAGACCTTCCCGCTCGGCTCGATGTTCAAGCTGTACGTGCTGGGCGCGGTGGCCGAGCGCATCAGGAGCGGCGCGTTCGGCTGGGACACCGAGCTCACGATCAGGCCCGAGCTGAAGAGCCTGCCGAGCGGCGAGCTCCAGGACCGCCCGGACAACAGCAAGGTGACGGTGCTGGAGGCGGCCCGGCTGATGATCTCCATCAGCGACAACACCGCCGCCGACCTGCTGATCCACAAGGCCGGACGCAAGGCGGTCGAGCGGGTCGTGCGCTCGTGGGGCGGCGACCGGCGCAACGTGCCGTTCCTGACGACCCGGGAGCTGTTCGTGCTCAAGGGCGCCGACTACCCCCGGCACGCCGAGCGGTACCTGTCGCTCGGCACGTCCGCGCGCCGCGCCTACCTCGCCGGGGTCGTGGACAAGGTGCCGCTGTCGAAGGTGCGGCCGTGGGCCGAGCCGCGCGAGCTGGACCGGCTGGAGTGGTTCGCCACGCCCGCCCAGGTCTGCCGCGCCTACGGCGGGCTGGCCCGGCTGAAGGACGCCCGCGTCGGCGAGGTGTTGTCGATCACCGACGCGGGGCTGCGGCTGGACAAGGCGCAGTGGCCCGTGGTGTGGTACAAGGGCGGCTCGGAGCCGGGCCTGCTGGCCATGAGTTTCCTCGCCCGTACGGCCGCCGGCCGGACGTACGTGGTGTCCACCACGGCCGTGAACCCGGACGCCCCCTTCCAGGAGGGCCCGGTGGCCCAGGAACTGCTGGTGCTGACGCGGGGGGCGTTCGCGCTCGTCAAGTCCTCATAGGGCGGCGTGGGCGAGGTCGACGAACAGGGCCGAGGACCAGCCGAAGCCGGTCGTGGCGCGGCCCGCCCGCCGTCCCGTGAGGGGGTTCCAGTACTCGTAGAGGCCGCCGCCGTCGCGCACCATGGCCAGGGTGCGGGCGGCGAGCTCGGCGGCGACGTCCGGGTGGCCCGAGCGGCGCAGGCCGTCGATGAGCAGGTAGTTGACGTTCAGCCAGACCGGGCCGCGCCACATGGCGTCGGGGTCGAAGCGCGGGTCGTCGAAGGCCACCGTGGGGACCGGCCGCTCGGCCCAGAAGGCGGGCGAGGTGAGGTCCTGGACCAGCCGGTCGGCGATCTCGCCCGGGAGGCGGCCAGTGAACAGCGGCATGAGGTCGAGCGGTGTCCGCACGTCGGCGTCGGCCGCGCCGGCGACCTTGGTGACGAAGCGGCGGCCGTTCCAGCGGCGTTCGACCATGCGGTCCACGAGCGCCTGGGCTCTGGACCGCCACTCGCCGGCGTCCTTGCCGAGCGCGGCGGCGATGTCGCCCAGGCGGTCGTACTGGAGGGCGAGGTAGGAGTTGAGGTCCGGGGGCTCGGCGCGCGGGCCGCCGTCCCAGATGGGGCTGTCGTCCAGGCCCGACGAGTACGGGTGCAGGTACTCGGCCAGGCCGTCGCCGTCCGGGTCGGAGTGGGCGAACCACCACTGCTGCGACCTGACCAGCGGCTCGTAGACCTCGGCCAGGAAGCCCGGGTCCGGGTCCACCTCGTGGATCTTCCACACCGCCCAGGCGGTCAGCGGCGGCTTGGTGACGGGCACGACGTGCGGGATCGGCTCGCCGCCGACGTGCTGGGCCAGCCGTGCCAGGTCGGAGCGGGGCAGGTCGGTGGTCTCGGCGAGCACGCCGTGGTCGTGCACCACGTCGGGGATCAGGCCGTCGGGACGCTGGTTGTCCAGCAGGATGCGGATCTGCTCCCTGGCCAGGGCCGGGTCGGCGTGCCGCAGGGCGATGGCGTGGAAGTAGGAGTCCCAGTTCCACAGGCCGACGTAGCCGTACTTGGAGGGGATGAGGGATTCCCTGCCCTGGATGCGCACCAGGTTGACGGCCAGCGTCCACCAGGCCTGCTCGGCGCGTTCGCGCAGCTCGGCGGGGACGGCGGGCATCCGGGCGAACCAGGCGGCCCAGCGTTCGGCGGCCTGGGCCAGCACCTTCGCGCCGTCGGTGACGGTCCGCTCGCCGGCGAGGGTGACGCAGCCGTCGATGGCGGCCTCGCCGCCGTCCCAGACGGCCCTGGCGCCCTCGCCGACCGCGACGAGGGTGTCGGGGTCGGCGAAGGCCAGGGTCACGTCCCCGTCGAACTCCACCCGGTGGGGCAGGGCCCGGCGCACGCGCAGTTCCCGGGAACCGGCGTAGAACCGCAGACCGGCGCGGACGATCGTGTCGTCGAGCCGGGTCTCGTAGAGCGCCTCGGCGACGCGCAGCGAGCCGTCGTCGGCCGCCATGACGAGCAGCCGCGAGCCGCGCTCGGTGAAGGGACGTTCGCGCAGGTCCAGCACTTACTTTCCTCCCAGGCCGGAGGCGGCCATCGAGTTGATGATCTTCCGCTGCCCGATCAGGAACGCGATCAGCGTCGGCACCACGGCGATCGCCGAGGCCGCCAGGATCTGCCCGTAGTCGGTCGCGCCGTGCTGCTGGGCGAACTGGCTGAGCAGCAGCGGGACGGTGGCCAGCTCCGGCGTGTTCAGGAAGATCAGCGGGAACAGGAACGAGTTCCAGGACGCCAGGAACACGATGATGCCGAGCGCGCCGAGACCGGGCCGGATGTTGGGCAGGACGATGCTCCAGAAGCACCGCCACCGGCCCGCGCCGTCGATCCTGGCCGCCTCCTCCAGCTCGATCGGCACCGCCCTGATGAACTGGCGCAGCAGGAACACCGCGAACGGGTTGGCCAGCGTCGGGACGATCAGCGACAGGTGCGAGTCGATCCAGCCGAACTTGGCCAGCATCAGGTAGAGCGGCACGATCGTCACCTGTGACGGCACCATCTGCGTGGCCAGGAACAGCACGAACAGCACGCCCGAGCCCCTGAACCTGATCCGGGCGAAGGCGTAGGCGGCCATGGCCGAGGTGAGCAGGGTGAGCACCACGTTGAGGGCGGCGATGTAGAAGCTGTTCCAGTACGCCAGCCCGAACGGCATGGTCGACAGCGCGTCCGGATAGTTCTGCCAGGTCCAGGGGTCGGGCAGCCAGGCCGTCGGATCGTTGATCATCTGCCGCACGCCCTTGGCGGAGGTGAGCAACATCCACACGAACGGGAACAGCATCAGCAGCCCGCCGACCGTGAGCGCGGCGTGCAGTCCGATCTGCCGTGATCTCATGCGTACCGCCTCACGAGTCGTAGTGGACGAAGCGCTTCTGCGCGGCGAACTGGACCAGCGTCACGAGCAGCGTCAGCACCAGCAGGATCAGGGCGGCGGCGCTGCTCGGCCCGAACTCGAACTTCTTGAAGCCGAGATCGAAGATGTGGTAAACGATCGTGCGCGCGCCCTCGTTGTCCTTCGGGTCCACCAGCACGTAGATCTGGTCGAACGCCTGGAACGAGCTGATCACCGCGACCACGGTCGAGAAGAAGATCGTGGGCGACAGCAGCGGCAGCGTGACCGACCGGAAGATCCGGAAGGGGCTCGCGCCGTCGATCCGGGCGGCCTCGACGACCTGCGGCGGGATGGTCTGCAGCCCGGCCAGGAAGATCACCACGTTGAGGCCGAGCGAGGACCAGATCGTCACCACGGCGATCGCCACGATGACCCAGCCGGGGTCGAGCAGCCAGTCGGGGCCGCCGACGCCGAACCAGCGCCGGAGCGAGGTGTTCAGCACGCCGTTCTCGTCGCCGGCCAGGATGACCTGCCACATCAGGGCGACGGCCACCGAGCTGGTGACGACCGGCATGAAGTACACGACCCGGTAGATGTTGCTGCCCTTGATGCTGTTCAGGGCCACCGCGATCAGCACCGCGAGGACGAGCCCGAACGGCACGGTCAGCAGCGCCAGCTTGATCGTGTTCCACACCGCGCGGCCGAACAGCGGGTCGGTGAGCTGGCCGGCGAAGTTGGACAGCCCGGCCCACGACTTCTCGCCGAGCCCGTCCCAGTTCATGAAGGCCAGCACCACGGCGAACCCGAGCGGGATCACCAGGAACACCACCAGCGCGCCGACCTGCGGCGCGAGGAAGATCGCGGCCCACCAGCCGTCGCGGTCGCGCAGCTTCTTGGCGGGCCGCGCGGCGGTCTTGCCGCGCGGCCCGGCGAGCACGGCCATCCGCTAGCCCAGCTTGCCGTCGACGAGGGTCTGCAGCTCGGTCATGCCCTGCTCGAAGCCGAGCTTGCCCTGCCAGACCTTCATCAGGTGATCGTTGATCGAGGCGGTCAGGCCGGGCACCGAGACCTCTTCGGCGTAGTTCGCGAAGCCGGTGTCACGCACGTCGAGGAACGTCTGGGCGTGCGCGGGGTAGTTGCCGGCCAGCACGACCTGCTCGGCGCCCTTGATCGAGGGCACCGCGCCACCGTCCTTGAGCCGCATGAGCTGGCCCTCCTTGCTGACGAACTCCGTCAGGAAGGTGAAGGCCTCCTTGGGCTGCTTGGTGCCCTTGTTGAGCGACAGGTAGGAGGCCGCCACGGCGCCGGGCATCGGCTCGCCGGTCTCGGACGGGAACGGGACGATGTCGTAGGACTCCAGGTCGCCGCCCTTCTTGATGGTGTCGATCACCCACCGGCCGCCGGCGTAGAAGCCGACCTTGTGCTTCATGAACTGGGTGCCCGCGGTGTTGCTGGCGGGCAGCAGGTCCGCGCTCAGGAACGTCTTGTCCTGGTAGCCCTTGGCCAGGGTCTCCAGCGCCTTGCGGGACTTGGGATCGGTGGTGGCGACGAACTTGCCGCCGTCCCACACCTTGCCGCCGAAGCCGCTGACGACCGAGTACGTCGAGCCGTACCAGTTCCAGAAGATGGACCCGCCCATGCCCGCGGCCTTGAGCTTGGCGTTCATGTCCAGGTACTTGGCCATGGTCCACTGCTTGGCCTGGTTGAGGGCGGCCGGGTCCTCGGTGATGCCGGCGGCCTTCAGTGCCTTCTTGTCGTACCAGAGGACCTCGGGGTTGGTGTCGTTCGGGACGCCGTAGATCTTGCCGTCCTTCTTGGCGCCGCCGTACACGCCCTCGAAGAAGTCCTCGGGCTTGCTCTTGGAGTCCGGGCCCGCGAGCTGGTCGTTGAGCGGCGAGAGGACACCGGCGGAGACGAACTTGCCGATGTTGTCGTCACCCACGAAGAACACGTCGGGAGCCGTGCCGCTGGTGAGCTGGGCGAGCAGTTTGGGGTGGTAGTCCTCGTACTTGGCGACGGACTCCAGCTTGAGCTTGATGTTGGGGTGACGCTGCTCGAAGTCCTTGGTGAAGGACTCGAAGAGCTTGACGTCCTCCGCCGATCCCCACGTGGACCAGCGGATGGTGACCTGCCCTGCGGCGGCGTTCCCGCTCACGCCTGGAACGTTCCCGCCACCGCCGCTGCAGGCGGTGGTGGCGATGGCGAGCAGACCCAGTACGGCCAGCGCACGCTTCATGATGGGCTCCTTCGGGGGGGTGGTGCTGTTGTGGGCTACGCGAGCCCGCCGCCGTCGACGACGAGAGCGGAACCGGTGATGTAACTGGCGGCGTCGCTCGCCAGGAAGAGGACGGCCTGGGCGATCTCCTCGGGGCTGCCCGAGCGGCCCATCGGCCGGTCGGCGGCGTCGGCCTCGAAGGCGGCCCAGTCCTCGTTGAGCTGACGGGCCTCGTCCCGCAGCATCGGGGTGTTCGTGTCGCCGGGGTTGACGGAGTTCACCCGGATCCCGGCCTTGGCGTGGTCGATCGCCAGCGCCCTGGTCATGTTGACGACGGCCGCCTTGGAGGCGCAGTAGGAGATCGCGTTCCCACCGCCCTTGAGGCCCCAGCCGGAGCCCGTGTTGACGATCGAGCCGCCCTCGGTCATGAGCGGGATGGCGTGCTTGCACATCAGGAACACCGAGCGCACGTTGACCGCCATCACGCGGTCCCACTCGTCGGCTTCGAGGTCGAGCGCGGTGGTGCGGCGGATGATGCCCGCGTTGTTGAACAGGACGTGCAGGCCGCCGTAGGTGTCCACGGCCGTGCGGGTGATGCGCCGGCAGTCCTCCTCCGCGGACACGTCCCCCTGGACGGCGACCGCGGCCGCCCCCGCCCGCGTGATCTCCTTGGCCGTCTCCTCGGCCCCGGCGCCGTCGATGTCGGCGACGACGACCTGGGCGCCCGCCTCGGCGAAGAGCAACGCCGTCGCCCGGCCGATGCCGGAGGCACCGCCGGTGACGATCGCGACCTTGCCATCGAGCCTGTTCATCCGTAGAACTCCTCACTTGCCGCACAAATGCGATAAATCGTGCTTTCGCGGTATCCGGTGATCACCCGTACGTGCCCGGCCAGCTTCCGGTCCAGTTCCTGGTCCCCGCTGTCGGCCAGCAGCGGCCGTCCCCCGAGCCCGGCCAGCTTCTGCTGCGTGGCCAGTACGACCAGCCGGTCGCCGGACCCGTCACCGAGCACCTCGTCGAGCACCCGGGGCGAGACCTGCTGGTTGCCGCGGCCGAGCACGAAGCCCTGACCGCCGATCACCGACAGCACGATGACCGCCTCCCGGCCGCGTACCAGCTCGAACAACTCCCCCTCGGTCACGTCGGCGGCCACCAGGTCGGCGCCACCGCCCGCGCGGGCCTCGACCACGTCCACGCCGAGCAGCGTGGTGGCGAGCCCGAGCTCCCTGCCCACGGCCGCCGTGGTGGCGCCGGGACCGAGCACGTAGCGCGCCCCCGGCCGCAGCCGGGCCGCGACCTCCCGGGCGATGCCCTCGACCGTGGCCGGAGCCGCGTCCGAGGAGCCCGCCTTGCGTCCCGACAGGGCCGCGCGGCCTGCCGGGACGCGCAGGCTACCGTAGAGCCGGGGGCTGACGAGCCCGCGGCGGTAGCGCTCCTCGTCCAGGTCCACCACCTCGGCCTCGACGCTCTCCGGCCGGGCCAGGAAGTCGGCGGCCACGAACCCGGCGGTGGCGGGGCTGAGCGCGAAGCACCCCGAGTACACCTTGACCCCGGCCGGGATCCCCAGCACGGGCGGCGCCTGGCCGCCCAGCTCCCGCACGGCGTCGAGCACGTCGCGCGCCGTGCCGTCGCCGCCGGCGAACAGCAGCAGGTCCACCTCCGCGAGAGCGGCGACGGCCGCCCGCGTGTCCGCGGCGGTGGTCGCGTCCTGGACGCCGGAGGGCACCAGCTCGTACGGGACCGCGGCGGCGCGGGCGCTGTCCTCGCCCATCGCCCCCGCCACGGTCACCAGCCGGGCCCCGGGACGGCGGGCGAGCAGCGTGGCGACGGCCTGCGCGGCCCGCCGCCCGGCCTTGGGCTCGGCGCCCTTGGCCAGGGCCGCGCGCTGCACGTCGGCGCCGTCGCTGCCCTTGAGCCCCACGGACCCGCCCAGCCCGGCGACCGGGTTGACGACCAGCCCGATCACGCCGTTCCCTCCGGACGTCATGGCTCAGCCGCCCGCGGCCAGGTGCTTGCGCACGTACGCCCGCCAGGTCGGCGCCCACTGCTTGGGGTCCTCGAGCGGCGTCGGGTCGATCTTGTGGATCGTCTGGTTGTACGGCGCGCCCTTGACGAACTCCGGATCCCGCCGCGCCTCCGAGGCGACGTGCTCCAGGATCGCCGCGTACTCGTCCAGGTCCTCCCGCGAGTACGACTCCGTCGGCTCCAGCGTGAACGGCTCCGGCACCAGGTACGGGTGGTGGCTGGTCCAGTAGTGGACGCCGAAGTCGGCGGCGCGCACGCCGATCTCCTCCGAGTGCACCCCCGTCTCCTCCGACAGCTCCTGCCAGGAGTAGCGGACCTGCTCGATCCGGCGCTGGTTCCACGGCGCCGAGGCCCCGGGGATCTGCAGCACCTTGTGCATCAGGTAGTTGTTGTTCAGGGCCGCCGTCTCGGCCACCTCGCGCAGCCCCTTCGCGCCCAGTGCCATGATCCAGGCGTAGGCGCGCACGACGTTCGGGGTGACGCCGAGGAACGGCCGGATCTTGCCGACGCTCTGCGCGGGCGTCTCCAGCCCGTAGGAGTCGCCGTCGAAGGAGACCACGGGGCCGGGCAGGAACGGCTCCAGCTCCGGCGAGACGCCGCAGGCGCCGGCCGCCGGGCCGCCGCAGGCGTGCGGCGTGGAGAACGTCTTGTGCAGGTTGAAGTGGCACAGGTCGAACCCGGCGTCGCGGGCCCTGGTGATGCCGAGGATGCCGTTGGCGTTGGCCTGGTCGTAGCAGGCCAGGCCGCCGACCTCGTGCACCAGGTCCACGAACTCCTTGATCCGGGAGTTGTAGATGCCGGTGTCCTCGGGGTTGGTGATCATCAGGGCGGCCGTGCGCGGGCCGACGGCGGCGCGCAGCGCCTCGATGTCGGGCAGGCCGTTGGCGTCCGGCATGAGGGTGATGACCTCGTACCCGGCGACCTTGGCGCAGGCCGCGTTCGAGGGGTGCGAGAACATCGTGGTGATGACCTGGTCCCGGTGGCCCTCGCCGCGGGCGGCGTGGTAGGCCCTGATCATGGCGATGTTGGCGTAGATCGCCGCCGAGCCCGAGCCGGGCTGGAGCGACACCCGCGACATGCCGGAGATCTCGGCCAGCATGCGCTCCATCCGCCAGTAGATCTCCAGCACGCCCTGCACGGTGTCCTCGTGCTGCAGCGGGTGCAGCTCGGCGATCGCGTTGGCGAACTGGTCGTTGACCTTCGGGCTGTACTTCATCGTGCAGGTGCCCTGGCCGACGTCGACGTTGAGGTCGACGCCCAGGTTCTCCTGCGACAGCCGCAGGTAGTGCCGCACCACGTGCGGCTGCGCCATCTCGGGCAGCTTCGGCGGGGTGGCCCGCCCGACGCCCTCGGGCAGCTCGACCTTCGGCGCGCCCGGCTCGGGCACGGCCAGGCCGCGGCGGCCGGGGCGTGACAGCTCGAAGATGATCGGCTCGTCCCAGCGCGCCTGGTGGAAGCGGCGCAGCGGCGGCTTGGGCGCCACCGGCAACTGCGCGAAGGACTCGGCTCCGTGCCCGCTCATGCCTGCACAACCTCCTGTACGGCTGCCGCGAGCCGGTCGATGTCGTCGATGGTGTGGCGTTCGGTCACGCAGACCAGCACCGTGCGCTCGTCCAGCGGGACGCCGCCGTAGATGCCGCGCTCGCGCAGCCCGGCGAGCAGCGACGCGGAGTCGGCCACCTCGATCGCGAACTCGCGGAAGTGCACCGAGCCCGCGTGCCGGACGGTGACCGACCGGCCCAGGGCGTCCATCGCGTACCGGGTGCGGGCCAGGATGGTCTCGCCGAGCTCCTTCATGCCCTGCGGGCCCATGAGCGCGAGGTAGACCCCGGCCGTGATGCCCCACAGGGCGGCGGCCGTGCCCACCCATTCCTTGCCCTCTTCGCGCAGGGCGAAGGAGGTGCGGTCGTAGAAGACGTCGCCGAAGCCGTACTCGCCGGGGACCTTCGTCGGCGCGATGCCGAACAGGCGCGAGGGGAACTCGGCGACCAGCGGCTCGTGGTCCTGGGTGGCGATGTAGCCGGCTTGGCCGCCGCCGTAGTTCTGGTGGATGCCGAGCGACTGGATGTCGCCGCAGACGATGTCGGCGCCGTAGGAGGCGGGCGGGGCCAGCACGCCCAGGGAGATGGGGTCGGCGCTGACGACCAGCAGCGCGCCGGCGGCGTGCGCGTGGTCGGCCAGCTCCCGGCCACGGGTCTCGACGACGCCGTAGACGTTCGGGGTCTCCAGGTACAGGGCGGCGTAGGAGTCGTCGAGCGCGACCTCGCCGATCTGCCCGTCCTCGGCCACCGGGGCGAGCTCGACGGTGATGTCGGGGGCCAGGAAGTCACGCAGCTTGCTCAGCTTGTCGGCGCTCACCGCCCCGGTGACCAGCACCTTCGACCGCTTGGTGTAGCGGCAGGCCATGCGCAGCGCGGTGCCCGAGGCCTGGAAGCCGTCGTAGGTGGGGACGTTGACGACGTCCATCTCCAGCAGCTCGCCCATCATGCTGACGTACTCGAACAGGGCCTGGAAACGGCCGTGGTCCTCGTACGGCTCGCCCGCGTACGCGGTCAGGAACTCGCTCCTGGAGTTGACCTCGTCGCAGACGGCGGGCACGTGGTGCGGGTAGCAACCGTGGCCGAGGAAGCTGAGCGCCTCCTCGGTGTCGGTGTTCCGGGCGAACAGCCCCTTCATGTGGCGCACCAGGTCGCGCTCGGCGGTGAACGGCGCCGGCAGGTCGAGGGGCCGGTCGAGCCGCAGCTCCGCGGGGATGTCGGCGTAGAACTCCTCGACGCTCGACGCGCCGACCGCCGCGAGCATCTCGGCTCGTACGCCCGGCTCGGCGTTGGGTATGTACGGATGCGTCACTTCTCTCCTTCGATCCTGAGCACGACGGCGTCGCGCGGGGCCAGCTCGATGCCGCCCCGCAGTTCGGCCCCGGTGAGCAGGTCCGTCCCCGGGTGCGGGAGCGTGACCGGCTGCGGGGCGGTGGTGTGGTTGAGGAGGAACAGGTGGCCGCCCCTCCTGACGGCCTCCACGCCCTCCGGCACGTCGATGCGGTCGATGCCGGCCAGCAGCGGCTCCAGCACCGGCGTCACGTCGTCGAGCAGGCAGCCGACGTAGGTGGCCGTGCCCTTGCGGGTGACGGCCGGCAGGCCGTCCAGGTCGCCGCCCTCGAACAGGGCGACGGGCTCGGCGCCTTCCAGCCTGATCCACTCGGCCCAGGTGCGGGCGTCGCCCAGGCCGGTCCGCTGGACGTCCCCGTCGGAGAGCGGCCAGAACTCCTCCACGGCGATGCCGAGCAGATCGGCCAGCGGGCCGGGCGCGCCGCCCTCGTGCACCTGGTCGCTCTCGTCCACGACGCCGCTGAACGGGCCCACGACGAGCCTGCCCTCGTACGCCTCCAGCGCCTTGGCCTGCTCGGCGGTGCACATGTACAGGTTCGGGGCGATGACCAGCTCGTACGGCGACAGGTCACCGCCCGGCGGCACGAGGTCGACCGCGATGCCCCTGGCGTGCAGCGGGGCGTACCAGGCGAGCAGCAGCTCCTTGAGCCTGAGCCGGTTGGACGGCATGGACTCGGGCGCCTCCAGGGCCCACCAGCTCGGCCAGTCGAGCACCAGCGCGACCTGGGCGCGGGTCTCACTGCCCGCGACCTCCGACAACCGCCGCAGGTCGGCGCCGAGCGCCAGGGTGTCCCGCCAGCCGCGGGTACGCGTCCCGCCGTGCGGCAACATCGCCGAGTGGAACTTCTCGGGGCCGTACTTGGCCTGCCGCCACTGGAAGAACATCACGCCGTCGGAGCCGTGGGCGAGCGCCTGAAGGCTGTGCAGGCGCATCATGCCGGGCGGCTTGGGGACGTTCACCTCGCGCCAGGACACCGCGGACGGCGCGGACTCCAGCAGCAGCCAGGGCCCCTGCCGCAGCGAGCGCATGAGGTCGTAGCTGAGCGCCACCTGCACGTGCGAGCTCGGGTCGGCCGGGTCGGGGTAGGCGTCGTCGCTCACCAGGTCCTCGGCCGCGGCCCACTTCCAGTAGTCGAGGCCGTGCAGGATGCTCATGAAGTTCGTGGTGACCGGGACGCCCGGTGTGATCGCGCGCAGCGCCGCCTTCTCGGCCAGGAACAGCTCCAGGAGGGCGTCGCTGCAGAAGCGCCGCCAGTCGAGGAGCTGGGCGGGGTTGACCGGGCCCGGCGCCGTCCTGGGCGGCTCGACCTGGCCGAAGGACGTGTAGTGCTGGCCCCAGCAGGAGGTGCCCCAGGCGTTGTTGAGGCCGCCGACGGTCGCGTACCGCTCTTCCAGCCAGCGGCGGAAGTGGGCGGCGGACTCGGCGCAGAAGCACTCCAGCGTGTGGTCGGCGTACTCGTTGCCGATGTGCCACATGGCCAGCGCCGGGTGGTCGCCGTAGCGCTCGGCCATCGCGGTGGCCATCCGTACCGCGTGCTCGCGGTAGACCGGCGAGCTCGGGCAGTAGCCCTGCCGGGAGCCGAACTCCAGCCGCACGCCGTCGGCGTTCACCGGCAGCATCTCGGGGTGCTCGCGCACCAGCCACGGCGGCGGCGTCGCGGTCGCGGTGGCCAGGTCGGCGGCGATGCCGTGCTCGTGCAGCAGGTCGATGGCCCGGTCGAGCCACCCGAAGTCGTAGACCCCGCGCTCGAGCTCCAGGCGCGACCAGGAGAACACCGCGACGGTCGCCATGTTGACCCCGGCCTCGGCCATGAGCCGCACGTCCTCGGCCCACACCTCCTCCGGCCACTGCTCCGGGTTGTAGTCCCCGCCGAACAGCAGCCCCGGTATCCGGGTCAGCCCCACTCGAACTCCTCGATCATGCAATGTAATATTTTGTATGCCGAATTCATAGTGCAGTATTTTGCATCACGTCAAGGGTTAAGATTCGGTTGTCCTGAACGAGAGGGAGTCCCCCATGCCGATCGAGCGGCGACCGTTGCGCGAGCAGATCAGGGAAGAGCTGCTGAGCCGGCTCGACCGAGGCGACTTCGCCGCCGGCACCGACATCAACGAGGCCTCCCTCGCCGCCGACCTGGGCGTCAGCCGCACCCCCTTGCGCGAGGCGCTGATCACGCTGGCGGGCGAGGGCGTGCTGGAGAGCACCCAGGGGCGCGGCTTCCGGTTCGCCCCGGTGAGCCGGCGCGAGTTCCGCGAGCTGTGCGAGATCGTGGCCGCCCTGGAGTCGCTGGCCCTCGACTGCTCCGACCCGGCCCACCTGCACTCGATCGCCCCCGACCTGCTCAAGCTGGCCCAGGACTTCCCCGACGACGTGGCCGAGCAGCAGGTCATCGAACGCCACGACGACGAGTGGCACGACCTGCTGCTGAGCGGCTGCCGCAACGAGCGGCTGCTCGACCTCATCACCAGCGTCAAGGCCGGAATGCGCCGCTACGCGCACCTGATCGCCGGCGACGACGCGCCCCTGGAGCGCGAGGCCGCCGAGCACCGCCGCATCGCCGAGTTCCTGCTGGCCGACGAGCCGGCCAAGGCCGTCCAGGCGCTGCGCGACAACTGGATCAACGGCATGGAACGGATGATGTCCCGCATCCCGTGACCCGATGGAATAGTTGAAATCTCAACTTGGTTGCATGGGGCAGATCCCGCTGGAAGGAGCGCGACATGCCCGCCGTTACCGTTGAGAACCCGCTCACCCTCCCCCGCGTGCCCGCGCCCGTGGCGGGGGTCCCCGAGCGGAAGGTGCTCGCCGTCGAGACCGCGCCCAGCGGGTTCGAGGGCGAGGGCTTCCCCGTGCGCCGCGCCCTGGCGGCGATCAAGCTCGAATACCTCGACCCGTTCGTGATGATGGACCAGATGGGCGAGATCGACTACGCCGCCGGCGAGCCCAAGGGCACGCCCTGGCACCCGCACCGCGGCTTCGAGACCGTCACGTACATGATCGACGGCGTCATGGAGCACCTCGACTCCAACGGCGGCGGCGGCACGATCACCAACGGCGACACCCAGTGGATGACGGCCGCGTCCGGCATCCTGCACAAGGAGGCGCCGCCGGAGTGGCTCGTGCAGAAGGGCGGCCTGTTCCACGGCATCCAGCTCTGGGTCAACCTGCCGGGCGCCAAGAAGATGATCGCGCCGAAGTACCAGGACATCGGGCGCTCCAGCGTCGCGCTGCTGAGCAGCCACGACGGCGGCGCGCTGGTCCGGCTGATCGCCGGCGAGCTGGCCGGGAACACCGGTCCGGGCAGCACGCAGACGCCGATCACGCTGCTGCACGCCACCATCACCCCGGGCGCGCGGCTGATGCTGCCCTGGCGCAAGGACTACAACGCCCTGGTGTACGCCCTCTCCGGCCGCGGCACGGTCGGCGCCGAGCGGCGTCCGCTGCACGGCGGCCAGCTCGCGGTCTTCGACGGCTTCGGCAACCGGCCGGGCCTGACCACCGTGGGCGAGACCGTCACGATCGAGGCCAAGGACCCGCTCGACGTGATCGTGCTGGGCGGCGAGCCGATCGGTGAGCCGGTGGTCCACCACGGCCCGTTCGTCATGAACACCCGCGCCGAGCTGGTCCAGGCGTTCGAGGACTTCCAGGCGGGCCGCCTCGGCACGATCCCGGCCGAGCACGCCCACTCCTGACCGTCCCTCCCATGAAGGCCCGTGCGTTCCGCACGGGCCTTCACGTTTTCTGGTAGACATTCATTGTGAAGGACGTACATAAATTTGACCAAGAGCCGGACGGCTCCCTCTTCGACCCGCGGGCCAGGGCGGCCATGAGCGAGTTCGTCGGCGGCGGCGACACCGCGCCCTTCGAGGCGGCCGCCGCCGTGCGGACGGCGTACCAGGCGGTCGAGCGCATGCGGGCGCACGGCAGCGAGGGCCGCGGGCTCAGCTCGGGCGCGATGGACGTCCTGCTGCGCCTCGGCGCGGCGGGCGCCGGCGACGGCATCAGCATCGGCGACCTGGCCCAGGCCGCCGGGGTCAGCTCGCGCAACGTCACCGGCCTGGTGGACACCCTGGAGCGCGACGGCCTGGCGCGGCGGGTCCAGGACAGCCGCGACCGGCGCTCGGTGCTGGCCGTGATCACCGACGAGGGCCGGGCGTGGATCGAGGCGTTCCGCACGCCGTCCCGGATGGCGATGCGGGCGATGTTCCAGGGCTTCTCGGCCGCGGACCTGACCGCGCTGCGGCACCTGTGCCTGCGGCTGGCCGACAACCAGCAGCGGCTCTCGGCGCACCTGGAGGGGCGATGACGGGCACCCGCGAGGTGGTCAGGGCCTACCACGAGGCCAGGCTCCGCGGCGACGTGCCGGCCGCGGCGGCGTTGATCGGCGAGGGCTTCTCGTTCCGCAGCCCGTTCGTCTCCTCCGCCGACGCCGCCGGTCACCTGGCCGGCATCGAGGCCCTGGTGAGCGTGGTGACCGGCGTCGACCTGATCAGCGAGCTGTACGGCGAGTCGGAGGCGACCCTCGTCTACGACCTGCACACCGCCACACCGGCCGGCACGCAGCGCACGGCCGAGCACTTCAAACTCGGCCCGGACGGGAGGATCCGGACCATCATCTTGATCTTCGACGCCGCGCCCTGGCAGCCGATGGCGGCTGCGATCAGGTGAGCGGCAGGGCGGCGGCGGTCTGGCGCCAGATCCTGCCGTCCCTGACGACCAGCGTCCCGAACGTGGTGACCCGGTTCCCGCCGACGGTCATGACCGCGTTGTAGAAGATCACGTCGTCCTCGATGCGCAGCGACGTGATCTCCTCCACCCGCGGCCCGGCCGCCAGGTAGGCGGTGAACAGCTCGCGGATCTCGGCGGCGCCCCTGGCCGCCCGGTCGAACCGGACGACCACCGCCTCGTCGTGGTACTGGGCGAGCAGCGCCGCCAGGTCCCCGTCGGCGATGGCGGCGAGCTGGCGGTCGAACACTTCCTGGGTCACGATGTGCCTTCCGGGGAGGGGCGCAGCAGGTCATGGCCCACCTGCGCGGCGCCGTACAACAGCAGGAGCGGGAGCGCCGCCGCGACGGGCAGCGCGGAGGAGGCGAGGGCGAGCACGGCGGCGGCCAGCCGGACGGCCCCCGCCCGGCGGTCGGCCGAGCACAGGTGCTGAAGGCCGAGCACGGCGAAGACCAGGGCGGCCGGCACCCCGACGGCCCAGCTCGCCCCCGACGGGTGCATGATCGCGTGCTCGATCCCGATGCCGAACGCCACCAGGCCCATCGACAGCGGCAGGTGCGAGTACACCCAAACCTGCCCGGCCAGCTTGGTCCGCAGCACGACGGACTCGTCGACATGGTCGAAGTACAACCACCAGAAGGCCATCGCGATGGCCACCCCGGCCAGCGCGACCAGCAGCACGGACGGGGTGACCTCGTGCCCCTTGAGCCCGGTGACCACGGCGGCGACCACCTCGCCGAGCACGATCACGACGAACAGCCCGAACCGCTCCGGCAGGTGCTCGCTCTGCGGCGGGAGCCGGCTCTGGTGGCCGCGGCTGAGCAGCGGGGTGGCCAGGTCGATCACCAGCGCCACGGCCCACATCGCGTACCGCTGCGGCGGATCGACGGCGAGAGAGGCCAGCCAGATGACCGCGGCGACGGTGAACCCGGCCGCGTACCGCACGGTCAGCGGCCTGGCCTCGGGGACGTGTCGGCCGGCTCTGAGGTAGGCGACGACCAGCAGGATCCGGGCCGCGGCGTAGGAGATCGCGAACAGGGCCGAGCGTTGCTGGATGTCGCTGACACTGGCCGCCATCGTGGCCACCGCGAGGATCTGCGGCAGCGCGAGCAGACGGTGGCTGACGTCGTCGGTGTCGAACCGGTTGGCGTAGAAGACGTAACCCGCCCAGGACCACCAGACCGGGACGAACAGGCCGACGTAGGTGAGGACGCGACCGGCGTCGGCCCCACCGGCGAGCACGTCGGCCAGCTCGGCGACCGCGACGACGAAGACGAGGTCGTAGAGTAGCTCCAGCCAGGTGGCCCGGCGGTGCACCTGCTCGAACAACCGTAAACGGGGCGGCTGCCACTGGCGGCTAGTCAACGCGGGACCTCCACAATATGTAATTGTGTAATTATGCACGCCTTTCGGCTAGTGCAGCGTCAGGCAGGCCACCCGAGGGCCCGCCTCGCCCGCGTGGGCGCCGCTCTTCTTCGTGGCCCTGGCATGGATGACCAGCGACTTCGGCAGGGCGGCGGGGTCGAGGCTCCAGGCATGACGGGCCGTCGAACGACCCGCGCCCGACCCGTCGGTGGTGACGTCGAGCCAGATCTCGCTGGCCGGGTCGGCGTGGCCGGGGTTGTGCTGGTAGTGGCCGCCCGCGTCGTCGGGATCGGCGCCGCAGGGCGCGGTGTGCAGGTGGGCACCGTAGTGATGGCGGGGCAGGAAGCCCTCCACGACCAGCGAGGTGCGGGTCGCGCCGCCGGTGGACTCGGCCGTGAGGCTGGCCTGCGCGCCCTCGGGGGCCAGGCGGCGGTCGTAGGCGATCGCCGCGGTGTCGCCGGAGGTGAACTCACCGCCGCCGCTCAGCTCCGGCACGCCCGGCGGGCTCGGCTTGGCGACCTCCTGCAGCGGCGCCGGCGGCCCGGCGCAGGCGGCGGCCGTGAACAGGACGAGCAGGAGTGCGGGCACGCGCATGAGGGACCCTCCGGGTCTGCTGGCGGAAGGCCCCTCACTCTAACGAGTAGCCGCATGGCTACACGCCGTGTTCGGCGAAACTCACTTCAGCGCCCCCGAGCTGAGCCCGGACTGGATCTGCCGCTGGAAGATGATGTAGACGACCATCACCGGCAGGATCGTCATGCTCAGGGCGGCGAACAGGCCCGGCCAGTCCGCCTCGTAGCCGGCCCTGGTGGAGATCCTGGCGATGCCGAGCGTGAGCGGCCACTTGTCCGGCGCGCCGCCCATGAGCGCCAGGGGCAGCAGGTACTGGTTCCACTGCCCCAGGACGTTGAAGATCGTGATGCTGACCAGGCCGGGCTTGGCCATCGGCACCATGATCTGGAAGAACGTCCTGGTGTGCGAGGCGCCGTCGATCAGCGCCGCCTCGGCGACCGCCTCGGGCAGGGTTCGGAAGAACGCGGCCAGGAAGAAGATCGTGAAGGGCAGCGAGTACGCGATGTAGACGATGATCAGGCCGATGTGCGAGTCGAGCAGCCCGAACTGCTTGACGACGAAGAACAGCGGCCCGAGCGCCAGGAAGATGGGGAAGGCGAGCCCGGCGACGAAGTAGTAGTAGATCAGCTTGCCGCCGAGGAACTTGTAGCGAGCCAGCACGTACGCCGCCATCGAGCCGAACAACATCGTGCCCGCCGTGCCGAAGAACACCACGATGACCGTGTTGAGCATGTACTGCCCGACGTGCGCCTTGTCCCAGGCCCGGCCCCAGGCGTCCAGCCGCAGCGCCCCGGGGAGCTGGAGCGGGTCGCCGAAGATCTCGGTGTTGCTCTTGAACGAGGCCAGGAACGTCCACAACAGCGGCAGGATGATCAGCAGGGCCCAGACGGCCAGGGCGACATGGGAGAGCCCGCTCAGCACGCCGGGCCGCGGCCTGCCCGCTCCACGTGAAGCCATCAGAGCTCAACCCTTTCACGCCTGGTCGTGCGGAGCGTCAGCACGGCGAACGTCACGGTCAGGAAGAACAGCACCACGCCCATCGCCGAGGCGTAGCCGACCTTGTGGTAGTCGAAGGCGGTCTTGTAGATGGTGATGGGCAGGATGGTGGTGGCGCCGTCGGGCTCGCCCCGGTCGCCCGCCAGCACCTGGATCAGCGCGAAGCCGTCGAAGGCGGCGATCCCCAGGTAGATCCAGCCGACCTGGAGGGTGTCGCGCAGCAACGGCAGCGTGATGGAGAAGAACAGCCGCACGCGGCCGGCCCCGTCGATCGAGGCGGCCTCGAAGTAGTCCTTGGGGATGGCGGCCATGCCCGCGGAGAACAGCACCACGTAGAAGCCGACCGCCTGCCAGACCATCACCGCGATGATCGACCAGAGCGCGAGGCCCGGCTCGGTGAGCCAGCCGATCGGCTCGGACAGCCCGAGCCTGGCCAGCGTGCCGTTGATCACACCGTCCTCGTCGGGACGGTAGATGGCCTGGAACAGCACGCCGACCACGGCCACGGCGAGAACCTGGGGGAAGAAGAACACCACCCGGTAGAAATTCGACCCCCACACCCCGCGCATTCCCGCGCCGCGGGTGCCGCCGCCGAGATTCAGCAGGAACGACAGGAACAACGCGATGACGATCGTCAGGAGCGGCAGCACCAGCAGGAGAATTCCGTGGTTGCGCAGGGCCTGCCAGAAATTGTCGTCCTCGAACAACCGGCCGAAATTGTCCAGCCCCACGTATCGGACGACCGAGCTGACGCCGTTCCAGCTCGTCAGCGAGAGCTGGAAAGCCTGCACATATGGGCTGATCACGAAGACCGTGTAAAGCGTGACCGGGACGGCCAGGAACCCGATGACGAATCCGTACTTGCGCAACCGCTCCATGTGCTCAGGCGCTCCGCGTCTGCTTGGTGACGGAGTCGTCCTTCTTGACGTCGTCGGCCTTCTTCTGCATGCGCGCGCAGAACTCGTCGGGGGTGATACGGCCGGCCATCAGGACGTTGGTCTGCTCCCAGCCGTAGTCGAACAGCTCCTTGTACCAGCCCTCGAACCGGGCGTCGGTGATGATGCTCTCGCCGGCCGCCTGCTGCGCCTTGGCGGCGCTGACCAGGCCGGGCGGGAACTCGGAGCTGTCGGCGGCGCCGGTCACCACCGTGAGGTTGTTGGTCTTCTTGGTGAAGCCCGCCGCGCCCTCCTTCGACAACATGATCCGCAGGTACTCCAGGCCGCCCTGCGGGTTCTTGCCCTTCGCCGCGACGACGAAGTTCTCGCCCACGCCGACCTGGATCGCGCCGTACGGCATCTTGTCGGAGGCGGTGACGTCGGGGATGGGGGCCAGGGCGTACTCGAAGTCGAGCGGGATGTCCTTGGTCATCTCGTTCTCGAGCCAGGAGCCGCACGGGTAGAACAGCACCTTGTTCTGGAGCTGCTTGACCTGGGTCTGGGTGTGGTCGAGGCCCAGGTACGCCTTGTCGCCGTACTTCTGCTGGATGTCCAGCCAGGCGGTGACCGCCTGCTTGACCGCCTCGCTCTTCCAGGCGTTGTCGACGAGGTTGTCGATGTCGATGATGACCTGGTTGCCGCCGATCTTGGCGGCCGTGTAGAGGACGTTCCAGAGCTGGTAGTACGGGCCCTTCTTGCCGGGATAGGCGAAGAGCGCGATGCCTTCCTTCTTGGCCGCCTCGCCGAGCGCGGTGAACTCGGCCCACGTCTTCGGCACGCTCCAGCCCTTGGAGGCGAACAGCTTGGCGTTGTACCACAGCGCCCGGTGGGAGACGGTGTAGTTGAGCACCAGGTCCTTGCCGTCGAGCTTGCCGTTCTGCAGCACGAGGGGCGTGATCGTGTCGCGGACCTTCTTGGACGGGTCGTCGAAGGAGGGCGCGTCGTAGAGCGGGGTCAGGTCGAGCAGGTGGCCCTCGGTGGCCAGCGCCGCCAGGTCGAGCGCCTCGGGGCCGGAGTTGTTGATCACGTCGGGCATGTCGTTGCCGACGATGCGCGGCCGGAGCTGGGTGCCGATCTGCTGGGTGGCGGTGTGCTTGACCGTGACGCCGGCGTGGGCCTTCTTGTACAGCTCTTCGTGCAGGTCCTTGGCGTAGGAGTCGCCGTAGCCGCCGCTGAAGATGACCACTTCGAGCGGCTTCTTGACGTCGACGCCGAAGGGGTTCTTGGGGTCCGCCGACGCCGCGATCGACGTGGCGGGCGCCGCCGAGGGCTGGTCGCCGCCCCCGCTGGTCGCGCAGGCGCTCAGCAGGCTCGCGCCGGGCCCGGCCACGAGCGCGGTCAGGCCGATGCGGCGGAGCAGCTGACGCCGAGTGATCTCGCCCGGGTGGGTCATGGGGGCTCCCGAAGAGGATTCAGTTAGGAAAGTTTCCTAAACGTTTGCCCGAACGTACGAACGCCCGCCGACACGCGTCAAGGGGGCGCAATCGAGACGTGACCTTGCCGTGATCCCTTGCCTAGAACGACGTTCTAGAAGCAGGGTGGGTCACATGATTATCGAGTACGCGGACCGGGTGTGGCGCGGCGAGTCTGACGACAGCATCGTGGACACCGGCATGGAGGGCAAGGGCGTCCAGACCGTGACGGAAGGTGTGGGCTGGTGGGCGGGGTTCGGCAACGCCATCGCCTTCGAGACCGAGGGCGAGTTGCTGCTCTTCGACACCGGCGGGCCGTGGGCCGCCGCCCGCCTGCACGAGGACGTCCGCCGCTGGTCCCGGGCGCCGCTGACCACCGCGTTCTACTCCCACGGGCACATCGACCACGTCTTCGGCACGGGACCGTTCGAGGAGCCGGGCCCCCGGGCCACGGTTTACGCCCATCAGGCGGTGGTCGAGCGGTTCGACCGCTACGGGCTGACAAATGGTTACAACACGGTGATCAACCAGCGGCAGTTCCAGAACACCCGCCTGCGCTGGCCCACCGACTACCGGCGGCCCGACGTCACCTACACCGACGCGCTGACCGTACGGCGCGGCGGGCTGACCTTCGACCTGCTGCACGCCAAGGGCGAGACCGACGACGCCACCATCGGCTACGTGCGCGAACACCGGCTGCTGCTGCCCGGCGACCTGTTCATCTGGGTGACCCCCAACTGCGGCAACCCCCAGAAGGTGCAGCGCTACCCGCGCGAATGGGTGCACGCGCTGCGCCGGATGGCGGCCCTCGACGCCGAGATCATGCTGCCGAGCCACGGCGCGCCCGTCTTCGGCGCCGACCGGGTGCGGCAGGCGCTGCTGGAGACGGCCGAATGGCTGGAGTCGATCATCACGCAGACGCTCGACCTGCTCAACGCGGGCGCCAGGCTCGACGAGATCGTGCATTCGGTGAAACCTTCCGAGCGCCATTCCGACCGGCCCTATCTGCGGGCCCGCTATGACGAACCAGAATTCGTCGTACGCAATCTCTGGCGCCTTTACGGCGGCTGGTACGACGGCAATCCGGCCAATCTCAAACCGGCCCCGGAAGCGGTGCTGGCCAAATCCGTGGCGGAACTCGCGGGCGGGCCGCACGCGCTCGCCGACGCGGCGCTCAAAGCCCTTTCCGAGGGCGACGAGCGGCTCGCCGGACATCTCGCGGAAATGGCCGCACTGGCGGCTCCTGACGATGCGGGTGTGCATCGGGTCAGAGCCCAGGTTTTCGCCGCGCGGGCGGCCGGTGAACAGTCATTGATGGCGAAGGGCATTTCACCTGGGCCGCCGCGGAATCCTCGGCCCGGACGGGCGGGGAGACCCCGGCACCCCTCGAAGGCGCCTAGTACTCCAGTGACACATCGCGATCGTGGTGGGGTTCTGCGCCGGCAGTGGCGGTGTCATCAGTACTGGGTGGCTGGGCGGCGATGACCGTCCAGCCGTCAGGATCTACGCTGCGGCCACCGCACGATCTTCGGCTGTCCTCACGGACTCCGAATGATCACGCGATGGCCGCCTCCATGCGTCTCCCAACGCCTCAAGATCACCCCTCAGGGTGGCGGGCGGAGCGCGTCACGGGCACTTCGCGCGCATCGTGGGGCTCCAGCCGTTGTGGACGACGTACTTGCTTCCCGCGTAGTAGCTGACCTGGCCCTGCAGGCGGTAGGTGAAGGTGTCCCCCCGCTTGCAGCCCTTGTACAAGGTCTTCTTGCCGGCGCCGTACCAGGAGGCGCTGGAGATGTTCTGCCAGCCCCACCAGCGCTTGCGCTGAAGCATGATCTTGACGCGCTGGTTGCTGGAGCAGCCTATCGCCCAGCCCGTCGCGGCCACGTGTCCCTTGCGCATCTCCGGACGGTACACACGCACCTCACGGCAGGACATCGTCGTCGGGCCGGCCGCCGCGGCGGCCGTGGTGACGGTGGTGAGGGAGGTCTGGGCGCCGGTCTGGACGGAGGCCTGCGCGGGGGCGCCCGCGGTCAGAGCCGCGGCGGCGACCGCCGCACCGAGGACCATCGCGTTGAGCGTTCGCATCGGGTTCTCCTTGGTGCTCGTCGTACTGGACACCGCGAAGGTAGCCAGGCCGATGTTGAGAACCTGTGGAGCGCCTGTTGAGCGAACGATCTGCCGGGTGTACTCCAGCGACACATCGCGATCATGGTGGGGATCTGCGCTGGTAGCGGCAGTGTCGGACGCTGGACGCGCCCCAGGCCGGTGCCGGGGTTCGCGGACTCAGGGACGGGCCCAGCATTTCTATGGCCGGTCGGCCCGCGGAAGGGAGTCCTTGGGGACGTCGGCGGGAGCCACGGCGTCCACCCTGACCGTGTCCGAGGCGACCTTGATCACGCTGTCGACGATCCAGTCGTCCTTGACGTGCTCCGCGGCCACGTCGTAACCGCTGCCGCTGCCGTCGGGGTTCGACCACATCACCACGTACTCGATCTTCAGGCCGCGTCGCGACAGCTCGGCCCTGGCGTGCGAGACGGGCTTGCCCACGACCTTGACGCCGGCCACACCGTCGGCGGCCAAACCCGCCGTGCTCGGCGCCATCGCGGCATACCGCTCGCCGGGCTCGGCCGGGCGGCCGATCTCGAAGATGACCTTGCCCTTGTACCCGGTCGGCATGGAGATCGTGCCGCACCAGACCGACGCGCAACTCTCGACGCTGCGGACGGTCACGCCGGTCCCCGGCGGGAAGTCCCCTGGGGTGGCGGGGCCGAACAGCATGCCCGCGTACTCGGGCGCGACCGGGATCTTCTTCACCGTGGCGTCCAGGCCGACGGCCCTGAACGCCTCGGTGTAGGCCGCCGCCTCCGCCTCGGGATCGGTGATGACGACGTCGATGAAGTCGTCGCCGGTCTTGACGGTGACGGCGGCGTTGGCGTACTCGGTGACCGGGCCGAAGATCGGCAGCGTGACGGCGAGCACGGCGGCCAGCCCGGCCACCACCGCCCCCAGCAGGAACACCTTGCGCGGCGCCCTGCGGCGCCGGCGCGCGACAGGCCCGCGCTCCTCGGCGGTGATCGGCTCGGACGTGATCGACTCCATGAGCGCCCGCGCCCCCGCGCCGGACGCCTGCCCGGCGGGCACCCCCGCCAGTTCCTCGTCGCGCACCCGGGCGAGATCGGCGATGTTCACAACGAGCTCCTTCCGGCGCCTGCGCGCGGGATCGGCCATGTTCACAACGGATTCCCTGTCACGCCCGCGCGCAGGATTCCCAAGGGACTCCCTGTCGCGCCCGCTCGCGGGATCGGGGATGTTCACAACGGGCTCCCTTCGAGGGCGACGGCCTGCGTGTGCTCGACCCCGGCCTCGGCCAGGCGGCGGGCGAAGCGCCGGCGGGCCCGGTACAGGCGGACCCGTACGGCGTTGCGGGTGATGCCGAGGGTGGTGGCGATCTGGCCGGTGTCCAGCTTCTCCCAGGCGACCAGGGTGAGCAGCTCGCGGTCGTCGCCGGAGAGCGTCCCGAACGCCCGGGCCAGCGGCGACAGATCCTCGACGGACGGCCCGGCGACCACGGGCGCGGCGGCCAGTTCCGCGCGTAACGCCTCGGTGCGCCGCTCGTGGCGGCGCTCGCCGCGCCGGTGGTTGGCCAGCACCTTCCTGGCCACGCCGTACAGCCAGAGCCGGGCCTCCTCCCCGCTCGGCACCTCCTCGATGCGCCGCCACGCGATCATGAACGTCTCGGCCACGACGTCGGCCGCGTCGTCGGGGTCGGGGCAGCGGCGCAGCGCGTAACCGAGCAGGGGTCTGTAGGAGAGTGCGTAGATCTCCTCGAACCGGCTCTCGGGATCGGCTCCCATCCGGTCTCCTTACGTGAGCGTCAACAACACTCACCCCATGTCCGGATTTTTGGCAGCATTACAGCTCTTGGCGGGAGGAGTCGGTTTTGACGGTGAATCGCATCGTAGGCGTCGGCGTGCTGCTCACGGACCCGGACGGGCGCGTGCTGCTCGGCGAGCGGGTGAAGGCGGGCGAGCCCTTGTCGTGGTGCCTGCCCGGCGGGGCGGTGGAGCCCGGCGAGACCTTCGAGGCGACGGCCGTCCGCGAACTGGCCGAGGAGACCGGCATCCGCGACGCCGGGCCGCCGGTCGTCACCGGCGTGGCCTTGGACCACCCGGAGGGAGCCGTACGGGTGACGGCGGCGGTCACCATGCTCCGGGGCGCCGACGCTCCGGCGGTGACCGAGCCGCACGTCTTCCGCTCATGGCAGTGGTTCCCGTACGACGGGCTGCCGTCCCCGTTGTTCCCGGCGACCGCCCTCGTCCTGGCCGTCCCGGCCTCCGGCTCCCGCAACGGGCTCTACAGGATCACGTCGCCGCCCGTCGTCCAGCCGTGATCCCGGTCGTCAGGAGAAGACCTGCGGCTCAACCAGCAGACGGATCGTCAGAACCCGGACCGAGTGCACCTGCGCACGCGGCTACGGACGTTGCCCGTCCCACTCGTCGAACACGTCACGGGCGGACCGAACACTGCTCCCACGCAGAGCCCAGCGCTTGAGCAGGTCGACGTCGGTACAGGCATTGATCCGCGCGCGAACATCCTCGGGAACATCGACCCCACGCGCCTCCAACGCATACAGCACGAATTCCCGCCCGGTTTCGGCAGCGGCCTCCGCACGGCCTTCCTCGATCCCTTCCGCACGGCCTTCTTCGAGCCCTTCCGCACGACCTCGGCCGAAGTGCTGACGGGCGAAGGGGCTGTAGACCGGCCAATTGGTAGACATCATGATCTCTTCCGTGAACGCCCGAACCGCAAGAACCGCTGACCAGCAGCGTGGTCGCCGAATCCTCGACGACCACGCCCACCGGAGACCTCGCCGCCAACCGCGCTACCCGTCCGAGTCCTCGAACACGTCACGTGCGGACTGAACACTGCTCGCCCGCAGAGCCCAGCGCTTGAGCAGGTCGACGTCGGTACAGGCATTGATCCGTGCGCGAACGTCCTCGGGAACGTCGACCCCACGCGCGTTCAGCGCATACAGCACGAATTCCCGCCCGATTTCCGGGGCGGCTTCCGCACGACCCTCCTGAACTCCTTCCGCACGGCCCTTCCGGACCCCTTCCGCGCGGCCCACCTGGATCCCTTCTGTACGGCCTCGGCCGAAGTGCTCGTGGGCGAAGGGGCTGTAGACCGGCCAGTCGTTGGACCTCATGATCTCCTCCAAGATGCGCCCGATCTCAGGCACGGACATGCCGTGTGCGTATTCATAATACTTCGGAGCGTGATCGAGGGTGGTCACCGTCAGGGCCGCCGCGAACGCCTCCAGCACCTTGCGCTCGCGTCCGTGGATCATGACGGACATGACCGCGAGTTCCAGGTGGGCGGCGGCCTCACGAGGGTCGGTGATGGCCGGCACGTCACCCGGACCAAGCACGTGTGCCTGCAGGCGGTAGCCGGTCAGCCCGGAGTCGATCGGCTGGGAGTAGTAGGCGGCGGCGGCTCGATCAGGGCACACCACCAGGACCGTCACGTCGCAGCGGAGCATCAGCCATTGCGCGGCGGCGTACCGGGCCAGTTGCCGGGGGTCTTTGGACTTGTCCTGTTGGATCTCCACGATGACGGCATGCGCCGGGCTCTGTGGCGGGCCGAGCACGATGCCGAGATCCGGTTCGATGTCGTCGGAGGGCCGGGTGTTGAACAACCGGTCCTCCTGCCGCACCAGCGGAGTAGAAGGCAGTTGCACGCCCATGAGGTCGCGGAGGATCTCCACCGCCAGTTGGGGGCGGTCGGCGAACATCTGCCTGAGGGCGTCATGTCGAGGGGACGGCATGACACTTATTGTCACACGGCGAGCGCGTAGCGTGACCACGGACTCTGGAGGGGATCGCGGCCTCGTTCGTCCAGGTCCCAAGTGGTCCCACCACTGGGTGCGCCTCGACGGGATCCCAACAGAAGGCCAGACGGTCTGGGGCGTCGAAGGGGCACCCGCGTCGGGGCGCCCCGGGCCTACTGGTCAGCGGACAAGCGAACGGGCCCGCGGGAGATCGATGACGCCGTTCCGGGCCCAGGAGCAATGCACGCACCCGGCAACCGACCAACGGGCGGGCCTCCCTCGGGCGCCGAAGGCGCCGACCGGGTGGGAACCAGCAGGCCCACCCGGTAACCAGGCAACGGGTGGCCCAACCCCAGATGCCGACCGGCCAAACGGTCAGGCGAAGTGGGTGCGGGTTTCGGTGAAGGCCTGGTCGGTGGCCTCCAGGGCGCGGGCCACGTCCTCCTCCGTCAGGGCCGCCGACATGAACCAGTTGTGCCACGGGTGCAGGTACACCCCGTGCCGCAGGCAGGCGTCGCTCCAGTACAGGGCCGTGGACAGGTCGGCGTCGCCGTCGAAGCTGAGCCACGGGATGGTCACCGGGCCGGTCTGGTTCACGACGAAGCCGTGGGACTTGGCCTGGGCGTACAGGCCCTCCCTGAGCTGGGCGCCGGCGCGTTCCATGGTGGCGATGCCGTCCGTGTCGCGCAGGGTCTCGATGGTGGCCTTGGCGGCGGCCATCGCCACGGCCGAGAACCAGAACGAGCCGGTCGTGTAGAGGGTCTGGGCGGCGCCGCGCAGGGCGTCGGTGCCGGTGACGGCGGCGATCGGATAGCCGTTGGCCATGGCCTTGGACCAGGCGGTCAGGTCGGGACGCACCCCGTACGGCTCCCACGACCCCCGCAGGTCGATCCGGAACCCGGCCCGCACGTCGTCGATCACCAGGGCCGCCCCGATCCGGTCGGCCAGGGCGCGGGCGCCGCGCGCGAAGGCGGGCTCGACCAGCTCCTGGTCCTCGAAGGAGTCGTGCTTGAAGGGGGTGCAGATGATCGCCGCGACGTCGCCCTCGACGGTGGCGGCGGCGGCCTCCAGGGACTCCAGCGAGTTGTAGATGAACTCGACCAGGTCGGCGCGCTCGTTCGGGGTGGTGCCGGCGGTGGAGGGCGTGCACCAGGGGTCGGCGCCATGGTAGGCGCCGTGCGCCATCAGCACCTTCGTGCGCCCGGTGGCGGCGCGGGCGACCATGAGCGCCTGGGTGGTGGCGTCGGTGCCGTTCTTGGAGAACATCGCCCAGTCGGCGCTCGGCACGGTGTCGACCAGCAGCTCGGCCAGCTCCACCATGACCGGTCCAGGGCCGTTGAGGCAGTCGCCGAGCGCGAGCTGCCGGGCGGCGGCCTCCTCCACGCGCGGGTGCCGGTGCCCGAGCACGACCGGTCCCCAGCTGCACATGAGGTCGATGTACTCGCGCCCGTCCACGTCCCATTGGCGGCAGCCCTCGCCGCGCTGGAAGAACTGGGGGTAGCCGGGGGCGAAGATGGCCGCGTTGAGGTGCCCGTACATGCCGCCGGGGACGACCTTCAGCGCGCGCTCGCGGAGTTCGGCGTCAGTCATGCGAGAGTCCTTAGGGTGGATTCCAGGTCGGTGAGGCCGGCGTCGGAGCCGAGCCCGGTGGCCACGCGGGCCGCCGCGGCGGTGCCCCAGCGGGCGGCCTCGACAACGTCGCGGCCGTGCAGCAGGCCGGTCAGGAATCCGGCGCAGTACGCGTCGCCGCACCCGGTCGTGTCGGCGACCTCCGTCTCCAGCGCCGGCACCCGCTCGGGCCCGCGGCCGGAGGTCAGCACGAGGCTGCCGGCCGCGCCGAGGGTGACGAGCACGCCCTTGGGGCCGTCGGCGAGCAGGGTCGCGGCGGCGGTGGCCACGTCGGGGTCGCCGGTCATGAGCAGGGCCTGCGACTCGTTGGGCAGCACGTAGTCCACGTGGGGCAGGAACGCGCGGGCCATCGCCAGCAGGTCGGGCAGCTCCGACAGCAGGTCCATCGTGACGATCGTGCCGGCCGCGCGCACCTCGTCGAGCAGGGCGAAGAAGGCGGGGTCGCCCAGGCCGAAGGTGACGTCCATGCCGCCCAGGTGGATCGCCCGGGCGCGGCGCAGCACGTCGGGGTCCAGGTCGGCGAGGGTGACGCCGAGGTTGGCGCCGGGCACGTGGAAGCTGGGCCGGCCGCCGTCGGGGCGGATGGGCAGGATCGAGGCGGCGGTCTGCTCGCCGGCCCTGCGGACCAGGCGGGAGGCGTCCACGCCGCGCTTGGCGAGGACGGCCACCAGGAAGTCGCCGAGCTCGTCGTCCCCGATCGCGCCCATGGTGATCACGTCGTTGCCGAGTTTGACCAGGTCCACGGCCGTTCCGGCGGCGGCGCCGGCGGCGGTGAGGCGGATCTGCTCGACGAGTACGGTGTCCTGGCCCTCGGGGATGTGCTCGACGGGCCTGGCGAGGATGTCGACGATGTGCACGCCGACAGTGGCGACGGTCATGGTCTAAATAGACAGACGTCCGAATAAAAAGTCAATATGGTGGGAGTCGCCGCGAGAAGAGGGGGATCCCGATGCCGAAGATCGTCGATCATGATGAGCGCAGGGCCGAGGTCCTGTCGGCGGCCCGCAGGGTGATCGTCAGGGACGGCATCGACGCCGCCACCACCAGGGCCATCGCCAAGGAGGCCGGCTACTCCAACGGCGTGCTCGCGCACTACTTCGCCGACAAGGACGAGATCCTGCTGTCGGCGCTGAGCCAGTCGCACCAGCGCATCAGGGAGCGGCTGACGCGCAAGGTCGAGGGCGTCACGGGCCTGGCCGCCCTGCGCGAGCTGCTGCTGGACAACCTGCCGCTGGACGCCGAGCGCACCCAGGAGAGCCGGCTGGAGGTCAGCTTCTGGAGCCGCAGCCTGGCCTCGGACCGGCTGGCGGAGGTCCAGCGCGCCGAGGCCGACGAGTTGCGCGCCGCCGTACGGGAGCTGCTCGGCCAGGCCCGCGCGGCCGGCGAGGTGCGCGCGGACGGCAGCCTCGACGACCTCGCCGAACACCTGCTCGCCCTGGTCGACGGCCTCAGCCTGCACCTGCTCCTCTACCCGGGCCGGCTCACCCGCGTCGACCTCGAACGGCTCATGCTCCAGGCACTCGACCGCCTGTGACAATGGGAAGCGCTGGAAGTATTTCGGACGACCGACTACTGTGCCGACCCATGAGCCTCCGCGAGCAGTTGTGCGAGTACGGCAGGCGCGCCGCCGAGCTGGGCCTGGTCATCGGCACCTCGGGAAACCTGAGCGTGCGCCGGGGCGACCAGGTGGCGGTCACCCCGTCCGGCGTGGCGCTCGACCGGCTGACCCCGGAGGCGTGCCCGATCGTGGACCTGGAGGGTCACCTGGTCGAGGGCGAGCTGCAGCCGTCGTCGGAGACCCCCATGCACCTGGCCGTCTACCAGGCGACGGGCACTCAGGCGATCGTGCACACGCACTCGGTGTTCGGGACGGTCGTGGCCACGACGATGACCGAGCTGCCGCCGGTCCACTACAACGCGCTGCTGCTGGGCGGCGTGGTCAAGGTGGCCGAGTACGCCACCTACGGCACGCCGGAGCTGGCCGCCAACGTGCGGGCGGCGCTCGCGGGCAAGCAGGCCGCCCTGATGGCCAACCACGGCGGGGTGACCATCGGGGCGACGCTGGAGCAGGCGTTCGAGGCCACCCGCCTGCTGGAGTGGCTGTGCGAGGTCTACGTGCGCGGGCTGGCCGTGGGCAGGCCGACGGTCCTGACCGACGAGCAGCTCGCCGCCGTCGTGGACCGCGCGGCCAACCCTCCGGCGTTCCCGCGCCGGCCGGGCTGACCCGGGGAGCGCGATCGGGCCGGTCAGGCCAGCGCGGCCTGTTCGGCCAGGCCCAGCGGCAGGCCGCCGGAGCCGGCGATCCGGTCGTGGAACTCACGCAGCGACCCGGTGAACGACTCCCGGATGCGGTCGATCTCGATGGCCCCCGTCAGGTACGACGGCGCCTGCGTGGGCCAGGCGCAGTAGCGGTTCACCTCGCCCCGGGCGGTGCCCGGCGACAGCGACGCCTTGGTGGCCATGAACGTCTCGGCCTCCTCGATCGACATGTCCTCGCAGTGCAGCGCGGTGTCCACGATGATCCGGGCGGCGCGGAAGAGGCGGAAGTCCAGGTGGGCCAGCTCGGTGGCGGGGGTGTCGAAGTAGCCCTGCTCGTGCAGCACCTTCTCGACGTACAGGGCCCAGCCCTCGGTGAAGTACGGCGTCCTGAAGACCTTGCGCACGGTACGCGGGTTGTCCGCCATGTACGACAAGTGCCAGTGATGCCCGGGATATGCCTCGTGCACGGCGATCGAGGGCATCTGGGCGCGCGCGTTGGTCCGCAGGCGCTGGCGTACCTGCTCCTCGGTGAAGTCGTCCGGGGTGTAGGGGACGAAGAAGATGCCCGTGCGCGAGCTGCTGAGCGGCGGCGGCGCCAGGTAGTGGGCGACGTACAGCACCGGACGGGCGTACTCGGCCGACGGCAGGACCTCGCACTCCTCACCCTCGGGGAAGGTGACCAGCCCGCGCTCGCGGACGAACTCGCGGGCCCGCCGGGTCTCGGCCTCGTACTCGGCTCGCATGTCCGCCAGGGTCGGCGGGTGGTCGTCCATGAGGGACTCCATCGCGGCCCGCCAGTCCTCGGTGCCGTTCATGCCGAGGGCGACCCGGCGCATCCGGGCGTCCAGGTCGGCCCAGGCGGCCCGGCCCTTCTGGTGCAGCTCGGCGGCGCCGTACGTGAGCATCTCGCGCTCGCGCAGCAGGGTGGAGTAGAGCTTCTCCCCCATCCGCCAGGTGCCGCCGCACTGGAAGCCTTCGAGGAAGGACACCAGCGCGTCGAACGCGTCGGCGGCGGGTTCGGCGGCCCCGGCCAGCCTGGCGCGCAGCGCCTCGTCGCCGACCATCGCGGGGAGCGTGCGGGTGAGGAAGTTGCGGCCCGTACGGGCCTGGTTGAGCCCGCGCGTGACCAGCAGCGGCGCGGCGAGGTCGGGGTCCAGGTTGGCCTGGCAGGCGGCCAGTACGCCGGGCACCTCGGCCAGGCGGGAGACGGCGGCGGCGACCAGTTCGGCCTCCGGCTTGAGCCGCTGCTGGAAGGCGTTGAACAGCGACCCGAAGACGGCCGAGAGGTAGAGGCCGGGGTTGCGCCGCCACTCGGGCCAGGATTCGAGCGCGACCGAGCCCCTCAGCTGGGACAGGACCAGGTCTCTGTCGATGGCGTCGTCGAGGGAGTCGGCCGGGGTGTCGGAGAGGCGTTCGATCCAGCGGACCTCTTCCCGGGCTCTGTTCTCCCAGGCGGAGGCGGTGAAATCGCCGAGGGTGTGGTCGTAGCCGTCGGCTCCCAATTGGCTGGCGACGACTGGACGGTCGGAAAAGTACCAGTTGAGAAACTCGTCCACCTACGCACCATATCCTGACGTTCATGCCCCTGCAGATCACTGGCGCGCTAGGCGACCCCGACCTCATCCGGCTCCCCTGGGACGTCCCGCTGGCCGACTGGCCCAAGCATCATCTGGTCGATCTGCCGCGCGGCATCTCCCGCCACGTGGTGCGGTTCGCCCGGCTGTCCGGCAAGGTCTACGCGATCAAGGAGATCAGCGAGCGGTACGCCAGGCGCGAGTACCAGCTCCTGTGGGACCTGGCCAGACTCGACGCCCCGGCCGTCGAGCCCGTCGCGTACGTGACCGGCCGCGACGAGGGCCTGGACGCCGCGCTGATCACCCGGCACCTGCAGTTCTCGCTCCCCTACCGCGCCGTGATGTCCGGCACCCTGCGCCCCGACACGCTCACCCGCCTGCTCGACGCGCTCGCCGTGCTGCTGGTGCGCCTGCACCTGAACGGCTTCTACTGGGGCGACTGCTCGTTGTCCAACACGCTCTTCCGCCGGGACGCCGGCGCCTTCGCGGCCTACCTGGTGGACGCCGAGACCGGCGAGATGCACCCGATGATCAGCGAGGGCCAGCGGCTGACCGACATCGACGTCGCCCACACCAACATCTTCGGCGAGATGCTCGACCTGGAGGCCGGCGGGCTGCTGCACCCGTCGATCGACCCCATGGAGACCGCCGAGGACATCGTCACCCGCTACCACCGCCTGTGGGCCGAGATCACCGACAGCGAGATCATCGACGAGGTCGACTGGCACCGCGTGGAGCAGCGCATCCGCCGCCTGAACCTGCTCGGCTTCGACGTCGCCGAGATGATGGTGCGGCGCAAGGTCGGCACCGGCCGCCTGATCGTCCGGCCGAAGGTGGTGGACGCCGGCCACCACCAGCGCCGGCTGATCAGGCTGACCGGGCTCGACGTGGAGGAGAACCAGGCGCGGCGGCTGCTCAACGACCTGGACGGCTACCGGGTCGCCAAGGGCCTGCGGCACGAGGACGAGGCCATCGTGGCCCACCGCTGGCTCGCCGAGGTGTTCCACCCGACGGTCGACGACATCCCCGCGGAGCTGCGCGGCAAGCTGGAGCCCGCGCAGCTCTTCCACGAGCTGCTCGACCACCGCTGGTACCTGTCGGAGGCCGCGGGCGGCGACGTCGGGCTGGCCACGGCGGTGAAGTCGTACGTGGACAACGTGCTGGTGCACAAGCCCGACGAGAAGGCGCTGCTGCCCAACGACCCGGACGAGGACGGTCAGTAGGCGACCGTGATGCGGGTGCGCGGGTGGGCGTGCTCCTCCAGCTCGTCGGCGATCGCCACCGCGTAGTCCTCGGCGGTGATGAAGCTGCGGCCGTCGGCGTCGCTGAGCAGGTCGTCGCGGCCGATCCGGTAGACGCCGGTGCGCTCGCCGGGCGCGATCTCGGCGGCCGGTGAGACGTAGGTCCAGTCCAGGTCGGTCACCTCCCGGTAGAGGCCGAGCGCGGCCCGCGCGGCCTTGGCCTCCTTCTTGTAGATCTCCGGGAAGCCGGGCGTGTCGACCAGGTCGACGTCCGGGCCGGCCTTGAGGCTGCCCGCGCCGCCCACGACCAGCACCCGGCTCACCCCGGCGGTACGCAGGCCGTCGATGAGAGCGCGGTTGGCGGCCAGGAACGGCGGCTCGGGCTCGGTGCCGTCACGCGGCGGGGCGATGGCGCAGACGACGGCGTCGTAGCCCTCGGCGAGCGTGGCGGCGTCGTGGACGTCGCCCTTGACGGGACCGCGGCGGCTGACACCGGTGACGTCGTGGCCGCGGCCGGTGAGTTCGGTGACGATGCGCTGACCGATCATTCCGGTCGCGCCGAACACGAGGATCTTCATGAGAAGCACAGTATCCAATGGATACTGGTTACTTCATCGTGCTATAAGTACCTTATGGATACCGGCGATGCCTTCGACCCGAACTGTCCGACCAGGCTGGTTCTCGACCGGATCGGCGACAAGTGGTCGGTGCTGGTGCTGCTCAGCCTCAGCGACGGGCCGATGCGCTTCACCGTGCTCCGGGGGCGGATCGGCGGGGTGACGCCGAAGGTGCTCACGCAGACGCTGCGGGCCATGGAGCTGGACGGGCTGATCACCCGCGAGGTCTTCGCCGAGGTGCCGCCACGGGTGGAGTACGCGCTGACCGACCTCGGCCGCTCGCTGCACGCGCCGATCTCGGTGGTCGCGCGGTGGGCCGAGGACAACGTGCACGAAATCCTTCGCCATCGTGAAAAAACCTCGTGAATTGATCATATTTCCGCACGAGTGATGCTTTTCTTCGTCCTGGCCGTATAAAAACGTATCCCTCGGTAAATCGCCTCTCTTCTGATCTCTTGTGGCCCCCTACGCTTTCCCCGTCCCACGACGGAGGGAGGCTCGCGGTGCTGGGAGTGGACACCTGCCTGGCGGAGGTCATGTCGATACCGGGCGCGCTCGACGCCATGCTGGTCGACGGCACGAGCGGCATGGCGGTCGCCTTCAGCAGCGCGTCCGGCGTGGACGCCGACAGATCCGCCGCGGCGCTGACCGAGGCGTTGCGCGCCACCACCGACGGGCTGACCCGGACGTGTCCCGGCGAGATCGTGCGCATCGACGACATGCTCGTCACCACCGACCGGGGGCACCACCTGCTCCGGCTGCTGGAGACGGTCTTCGAGGGGCCGCTGGTCATCTACGTCCGTCTCGACCCGGAACGGTCGAACCTGGCCCTGGCCCGTTACCGCCTGCGGGCCATCTCCGACCTGCTGACCACCTGAGCCATGGCCGCGCTCGACTCACTCCTCGCCGGACTCGCCCGCGAACGCGCGACGGGGGCGCTCCGCCTGGGCAGGAACGGCACGATCTACCTGTCCGAAGGGCGCGTGACGTACATGGAGTGCGCCCAGACGCCGGGCGTCGAGCGGCTGTTCGCGGCCAGGGGGCGGGTGCCCGAGTCGGCCCTGCGCGCACTCCAGGCCGACGGCGGCCGCGCCCGGCTGCTCCAGGAGGGCCCGGTCACCCTGGCCGAGCTCCAGTACGCCGTGCTCGGCGTGGTCCAGGACGCCGCCTTCTTCCTGCTGCCGGTGACCGGCGTGCGGCCGAAGTTCCGGCCCGGGGAGGAGCACTGGCTGGGCGGGCAGTGGTTCTTCGACGTCCAGGAGCTGGTGCGCGAGTGCGCCCGCCGCCGGGAGCAGCTGGCCGGCATCTGGCCCTCCTCCGACGTGGACACCCAGCCCGTGCGGCCGGTCCCGCGCCTTCCCGGCCACGGGGTGGCGCTCAGCCAGGTGCAGTGGGAGGTCGTCGTACGGGCCGACCACAAGGCGACCCCGCTGGAGCTGGCCCGGCACCTGGGCCGGTCGGGCTACGCGGTGCTGCTGGCCGTCAGGAGGCTGGCCGCCGCCGGTCTCCTGGTCCCGCCGGACCCGGTACGGCCCGCGCAACGCCGTCCTGACGACGGGGAGGCGCTGCCCAGGCGGGTGCCGGGTCCGGTCGCCGTCCCCGCCGGCAACGGGCGGGCGGGGACGGCCGCCGGGCCGGTGCCGACGGGCGACCCGACCGATCTGACGCTGTTGCTGCGGCTGAAGAAGGCCCTGGAGGAGATGCCGTGAGGTTCCCCTCACGACGCAGGAGGAGGCCACCCGTGGAGCTACGGCAAGAGGTCCTGGCCGAGATGGAGCTCCTGCGCGGCCGCACGCCGGACGTCACCGGCAGCGTCGCCTGCACCGTCGACGGCCTGCGCATCGCCTGCGACCTGCAAGGAGACACCGGCGAGCAGGTGGCGGCACTGTCGGCGGCGCTGCTCGCGATGAGCGGCCGGATGCTGACCATGGCGGGCCGCGGGACGTTCGAGGAGACCCTCGTGTCCGGCACCGCCGGGTTCGTGGCCTTCTACGCCGCGGGCCCCACGATCGTCCTCACGGTCCTGGCGGGACCCGGCGCCAACGTCGGGCTCCTCCGGCTGGAGGGCAGGAAGACGGCGGCCTCCGTGGCCGCCGTGGCACGCAAACACTGACCATCCCCACCGAAGCGGAGGAAAGCATGGCAGGCATGGACGTCTCCCTCAAGGAGATGATGAGCATCGACGGCACGATCGGAGCGGCGATCGTCGACCACGGCAGCGGCATGGCGCTCGGCACGCTCGGCGGCTCGAAGGAGCTGGACCTGCAGGTCGCGGCGGCGGGCAACACCGAGGTCATCAAGGCCAAGCTGCGCACGATGGACTCGCTGGGCCTCAAGGACGGCATCGAGGACATCCTGATCACGCTGACCGCCCAGTACCACATCATCCGCCCGCTGACCGGCCGCAGCGGCAAGGGCCTGTTCCTCTACCTCGCCCTCGACCGCAACCGGGCCAACCTGGCCCTGGCCCGGCACATGCTCAAGGTCATCGAGGAGAAGCTGGAGCTCTGACCGGCCACGGCTCCGCGGCCCCGTGGGCTCCGTGGGCGGCTACGCGGCCGGCCCCGGCCGGGCGGGCGCCGCGGAGCCGGTGTGGGCGGCGATCTCGGCGATGATCGCGGGCCAGAGGGGGCGGGGCAGGTCGTGGCCCATGCCGGGGTAGGTGACCAGGCGGGCGTCCGGGATGGCGGCGGCCGTGGCCCGTCCGCCGGCGATCGGCACGAGCTGGTCGTCCTCGCCGTGGATGACCAGCGCGGGCACCTTCAGCCCGCCCAGCGCGGACGTGCGGTCGCCGGAGGCCATGATGGCGGCGAGCTGGCGGGCCGTGCCGGCCGGGTCGTGGCAGCGGTCGAAGGCGAGCCCGGCCAGCCTGGTGACGCGTTCGCGGTCCAGCTCCCAGCCGGGGGACCCGAGCACGGCCCAGGTCGTCAGCGCGCCGGCGACGACCGTCTCGCGGTCGGTCGCGGGCTTGGCGAGGAGCACCGCGGCGGCCGCCTCGGTCGGCGGGGCCGCCTGCGGGCTGGGCGTGGACATGATCGAGGTCAGGCTCAGCACGCGGGCGGGGTGCCGGATGGCCAGCGCCTGGGCGATCATCCCGCCCATCGAGGCGCCGACGACGTGCGCGGCGGGCAGGCCCAGGACGTCCATGAGCCCGGCGCTGTCGTCGGCCAGATCGTCCAGCACATACGGCGAGGGCGCACCCCAGGCGGGCACGCCCTCGTCGTGGAGATGGGTGGACAGGCCCGCGTCGCGGTTGTCGAACCTGACGACGTGGTGGCCCTGCTCGGCCAGGAGTTCACAGAACTCGTCGTCCCAGTGGATGAGCTGGGCGCCGAGTCCCATGATGAGCAGCAGGGGCCGGCCCGCGGGTGAGCCGAAGCTCTCGTAGGCGATCTCGATGCCGTTGGCGGCTGCGCGCTGGATCACAGCGACCAGAATGTCATTCTAGTCGCGAGGCGTAAAGAGCGGTTTGTCTGGAGATCAGTCGTTGAGCAGCTTGCGCAGACGCTCGCCGCCGAGCACCACGCCGCCGCCGGCCAGCACCAGCGCGCCGGCCATGACGGTGCCGCCCATCGCGACGGTCTTGCCGACCTCGCCCTGGCCGCCGGCGGAACCGGCCGCGTCGTCGGCCGGCTTTTCGGCCAGCACCTTGGGGGGCTCGGCCGGGTTGGCGTCGAACCTGCCCCACGCGCCGCTGGAGAAGGCCACGGGGTAGTTCTTCTTGCCCTTGCCCTCGCCCCACTTGGTGATGACGTAGTCGATCTTGATGTGGCCGCGGCCGCCGTTGCCGTCCACGCCGAGGGTGTCGGGGTTGAAGGTGCCGCCGGTCAGCTCGGCGAAGGTCTTGGCGTCGAGGTCGAGCATGACGCCACGGCTGGAGGGCTCGCCGGGGCCGCGGTCGCCCACGAAGAACGGCATCTTCTTGCCGTTGAAGGTCACGTACCCCTCGGTCATGAGGGGCCAGCTCGGGCTGGCGGCCAGGCCCTTCTGCATGGGCTTGCCGCTGGCGGGGAGACCGGTGTCGCCGGCGCGGCCGGAGGAGTCGTCCCAGAAGTAGGAGGCCTTGGTGGAACCCTTGAGCAGGATCTTCTGGTCGTCGCCGGTGTCGGCGTGGGCGCCGGTGGCGGAGATCGTCAGCGCGCCCAGGGCGGACACGGACAGCAGAGCGAGAGAGCGCAGGCCAAATCGAGACATGAAGTAGTGAAGTCCTTCGCGAGGGGACAGGGGGAACGCGCGTGACTACGGTGCGTAACCGGGCAGAACGCCGAAAAGGTGGTTACGCGGCGCGTGGGGGAAGTCGGGGAAGAGACCGCTCAGCAGGCGGTCGTCACTACACTGTCCGGGGGTACGACGAGGTGGTACATACGGTGAAGTCCTCTCCATCTCGCCTACCGGGTTAGCTGACGGGTTCGGGCGTGGAGATGCCCTACCGGCACGTGGCCGGATTCACCCCAATGAGATGGGTCCCCGGTTCCCGACACGTCGGGATTCGGCGCCAGCTGTCGTCCCTCTCCTGGTAGGGACTACGCCACCAGCTGGTAATTGGTTAAGACGGTACCCAGAGATTCGGACAAATACAAACGAATCGTCATGAACCGGGTAAAGATCTACCTGTCGAGGTAAAGAGAAAGGGGGCACGGCATGCCGTACCCCCTGCGAAATCGGGCCTTTCAGCCGCCGCTCTTGCGCCTGAAGGATCTTTTACTCGCTGCCGGACCGTGCGCCCCGTGGATCTTCGACGGGTCCACGCCCCTGCCACCCGCGGCCGAGTCGGCCTGCTGCCCGCGCTTGCGTTCCAACGCCTCGCGGAACTTGCGCTTCATCTCGTCCTCGGGAGTCTCGCTGACTTCCGGCTCCGGTGTTTCCGCCATGAGGACCTCCTGGTTCTGGGGACATCCACAGCTTCGCACGACGTCGCTCACGACGCGAAACCGGCCTCCACTCTGCTTTCCGCGGCGGGCGTCTCCTCCAGCCGCCTGCCGGGCATCATCACCAGCGCGACCAGGGCGATCACCGCGCCCGCCACGCCCAGCGACGGGATGACCACGGCCGCCGCCGAGGCGTGCGCGGCCGCGAGCCCGTGCACGGGCGCGTCCGTGGTGATGACCGACGTGTACGCGGTGCCGGCCAGCGCCAGTGCCACCGAGCCGCCGATCTGCCGGAAGAAGGTGAGGTTGGCCGAGGCCGTGCCGATGTACCGCGGCGCGACGGCCTGCTGCACGGCCACGGTCAGCCCCGACAACATCGGCCCCATGCCGAGCCCGAGCAGCGCCATCCACCCGGCCAGCAGCAGGCCGTCGGTGCGCACGGTGAGGTTCAGGCAGAGCAGGCTGCCGGCCACCAGCAGGAACGGCGCCCCGACCAGCCACGGCTTGTACGTGCGCGTCCTGGACATCAGCGTGCCCATGAGCGCGCTGCCCGCCACCATGGCCAGCGTCATCGGGTAGATCCGCAGCCCGGACTCGGTGGCGCTGACGCCCAGCGCCTGCTGGAAGTAGCGCGGCAGGAACACCACGCCGGCGTACATGCAGAAGGCGGTGAAGAAGGAGGTCGCGTTGACCAGCGTGTACGTACGGTCCCGGAACAGGTGCATCGGCATGACCGGGTTCGCCGCCCGCAGCTCGACCAGCACGAACACGGCCAGCAGGAGCAGCGCCAGCAGGATCGGCCCGGCCACCGGCGGAGACGTCCAGGAGTTGCCGTCCAGGCCCTTCTCGGTCAGGCCGAGCAGCAGGGCGCTGATGGCCACGCTGAACACCGCGATGCCCGCGTAGTCCGGCCGGCCCCCGCCGCCGGTGCCCGGACGGAACGGCAGCCGCAGCACCACGATCGCGATCAGCACGATCCCGAGCGGCACGTTCACATAGAAGGCCCACCGCCAGCTCGCGTGGTCGGTGAACAACCCGCCCAGGAAGGGCCCGGCCAGGTACGTCAACGCCATCACGCCGCCGAGTGCGCCCTGCACGCGGGCGCCGTTGCGTCCGGGCGGGAACATCTCCATCACCAGGGCCAGCGACAGCGGCAACAACGCGCCCGCGCCCAGCCCCTGCACGGCGCGGAAGGCGATGAGCTGGGTCATGTCCTGGGCGAGCCCGCACAATGCCGATCCGACCACGAACACCGACATCCCGACGAGCAGCAGCGGCTTCCTGCCGTGCTGGTCGGAGAGCCGGCCGTACAGCGGGACGGTCACGGTGGAGGTGAGCAGGTAGGCCGTGACCACCCAGGTGTAGAGCCGGGTGCCGCCCAGCTCGCCGGTGATGCGCGGCAACGCGGTGCCGACGATCGTCTGGTCGAGCATCGCCAGGAACATCCCGCCGAGCACCGCCAGCAACACCAGCCCGTTGCCCCTGGCCTTCATGTCATTAGTCACAGGTGAAGATTGATATGTAAGAGCTGACATGTCAAGTCTTCGCTATGCTGGCGGACATGTCCCTGCGGATCGCGCTCCTCGGCCTGCTCGCCACCAAAGGCCCGGCCAGCGGCTACGACCTGGCCAAGAAGTTCGAGCACTCGCTCAACCACGTCTGGCAGGCGGGGCACACGCAGATCTATCCGGAGCTGGTCAAGATGGCCGCCGACGGCCTGGTGACGGTCGAGCACGAGGGCGCCCGAGGCCGCAAGATCTACGCCATCACCGCCGAGGGCCGCGCGCTGGTCACCGAGTGGCTGGTCGGCCACGACCCGTCGGCGACCGTGCGCAGCGAGACCGCTCTCCAGGCGTTCCTGCTGGCCCTGCTCGACACCGAGCAGGCCGTCGCCGTGGTCGAGCGCATCAAGGCGCACTTCCAGGCCCGTCTCGCGGTGCTCGACTGCCGGCCCGGGGGCCTGTTCGGCCAGTACGCGCTGTCCCTCGGCCTGCACCAGGCGCGCTCCGGCATCGAGTGGGCCGACGAGACCCTGGCCGCCCTGAGGCGCGAAGGGTAAAACCGAACTCTTCGGTTCCTGGTGTTGCGTTGGAGAAGCGCCGGATATACACCCAGGCATGATGCTCAACCTCCCCGTACGGCGATGAGCCTCCTGGGTCGTGACCTGGCGATCGACCTCGGCGCGGCCGGCACGAGGATCTACGCCAAGGGCAGGGGCATCGTGCTGGACGAGCCGTCGGCCGTCCTGCGCGACAGGGAGACGGGCAAGGTCCTCGGCTACGGCACCGAGGCCGTGAACGGCGCGGACGGCGCGGACGGCGAGACGTACTGGCCGATCAGCGACGGCCTGCCCCAGGACGGCGAGCTCGCCCGGCGCATGATCAGGCACTTCCTGCGCAAGGTCCACCGGCACCCCTTCCCCCGGCCGCGCCTGGTGATGGCCGTGCCCGACGAGTTCACGCCGATCGAGCGGGTGGCGCTGCGCGACGCCGGCTTCGAGGCGGAGGCCCGCGGGATCCTGCTGGTCAAACACGCCATCGCCGCCGCGCTCGGCGCGGGCCTGCCGGTCCGCGACGGCGCCGGGCACATGGTCGTCGACATCGGCAGGGACGCCGCCAGGGTCGCCGTGCTCTCCTGCGGGGCCGTGGTCGCCGCCGCAACCGTGCGCGGCGGCGGGAACGCCGTGACCCGCGCCGTCGCCCGCCTGGTCGAGGACGAGCACGGCCTGCTGGCCGACGAGCGGGAGGCCGAGTCGGCCAAGCTGCGCGCGACGCGGGAGCCGACCGGGAACGTGCTGATCCGCGGCAGGGACGCCGGCACCGGCGAGCGGCGCGCGGCGGCGCTGCCCGCGGCGCGCGTCCGCGAGGCGGCCGTCCAGCCGGTCGAGCACATCGTGCGGGCGGCCGAACACACCATGGAACGCTGCCCTCCCGAGCTGACCGCCGACCTGGGCGAGCGGGGAATGGTGCTGGTCGGCGGCGGCGCGCTGCTGCCCGGTCTGCGCCGGCGGCTGCAGGAGGGGCTGTCCATGCCGGTGCGGCGCGCGGAGCGGCCCAGCGACTCGGTGGCCCTGGGTCTCGGACGCTGCGTGGAGGACCTCGGGCTGATCGCCAAGCTGAGGCGCCGGTGAGCGACCTGTTCGACCTGGGGGTCTCGGTCGCCGACAAGACCGTCAGGACGATCGCCGTCTACGTGACGATCGCCGTGCTGCTCCGCATCGCCGGCAAACGCGGCATCGCGCAGCTCAACAACTTCGACTTCGTGGTCATGCTGCTGATGAGCAACGTCGTGCAGAACGCGATCATCGGCCCGGACAACTCGCTGGTCGGCGGCCTGGTGGGCGTGGTGATCCTGGTGGCGGTCAACTCGGTCGTGGTGCGGCTGGCGGCGACCGTGCCCTCGGTCGGCAGGGCGTTCGAGGGCACGCCGGTCGTCCTGGCCCGCGACGGGCACTTCATCCCCTCCGCGCTGCGCCGGATGGGCGTACGGCAGGCCGACCTCAACGTGATGCTCCAGCTCCGGGGGGCCGAGAGCGTCACCGACACCGACCTGGTACGCCTGGAGCCCGGCGGCTCGCTCCTGGTCCACCTGCGCCCCGAGGAGGAGGAAGCCGAACGCGGCGACCTGGAGGACCTGTGCCGGCGCCTCGACCGCATCGAACGCAAGCTGGACGAGCTGAAAACCGGCCCCTCCTGAGAATGCGCGGCGGACGGCCTTTTGATATCGGCCATTAATCTTGCGTTAATCCCCCTGCGCCCGGAATTGATCTCCGATATCGTCCCAACGTGCGCCTGGCTGGTCGCTCGGTCGTGATGTCCGCGGTGCTTGTATGCGTCGCGGTCGCGGCAGCCTGTACCTCCGGCCGCCAGTCCTCCTTCGAGGAGGCGGCCAGGCAGCTCACCGCCGACACCGACACCCTGCTCACCAGCGCCGCGCTGCGCGTGTCGCCGGCCGACCGCTCCGACGAGACCGAAGACCGCTCGTGCGTGCCCGGCCAGGTGCGCCGGCTCGTCCGGGCCGAGGGCGAGGCGGCCGACGCCCCCGACGGCCTGCTGCACACCCTCCAGGACATGGGCTACGACCAGATCGTGGAGGACCTCGACCTGCGTGACGAGACCCCTGTCGTCTCCGTCGTGCGCAACCCCCGGACGAACCTGACGTTCGAGCTCACCGTGCTCGACGGCCCGAACGTCAGGATCGTCGGCAGGACGACCTGCTACTCCCCCGCCCCCGAGGCCACCCTGCCCTGACTCGGGACGCCCGGTCCCGCCTCAGAGCGCCTGCCTCAGAGCACTTGTCTCAGAGCACTTGTCTCAGGGCGCCTGTCTCAGGGCGCCTGTCTCAGGGCGCCGACAGTGCCTCCGTCGGCGACAGGCGCGAGGCGCGCACGGCCGGGTAGAGCCCCGCCACCGCGCCGATGAGCAGCGTGGCCGCCAGGCCCCCGACGGTCGCCCACGCGGGCACGACGGCCGGCCACCCGCGGGAGAAGGCGTAGGCGACGGTGACGCCGGTCCCCAGCAGGATCCCGCCCGCGCCGCCCAGCGCGGACAGCAGCAGCGACTCGGCGAGGAACTGGGTGCGGATCTGGCCGCGCGTCGCGCCGAGCGAACGGCGCAGGCCGATCTCCGCGCGGCGTTCCAGCACCGAGATGACCATCGTGTTGGCCACGCCGACGCCGCCCACGAGCAGCGCCACCGCCCCGACGCCGAGCAGCAGCCCGGCGAAGGCCTGGCTGGTCGCCTGCTTGGCGGCCAGCGCGTCGGACGGGCGGGAGACGTCCACCTCGTTGGGCGCCTCGGGGTTGGCCGTGCCGGCCAGGACCGACCGTACGTCCTCCAGCCTCGTCTCCTGCGAGCGGGTGTAGAGCGTGGTCGGATGCCCGTCGAAGTCCAGCCTGGACTCCGCGACCGGCCAGCCGACCAGGGCCGCGGCGTTCAGCTCCTCGGCCAGGGGCACCGGGTCGAGCAGCCCGACCACCGTGAACCGGACGCCGCCGATCACCACCTGCGTGTCGGGGGTGACCGTGCCGATGCCGAGCCGCTGGGCGGCGGCCGAGCCGAGCACGACGGCCGGGTAGCGTTCGGTGGCCGCGTTGAGCCAGGTGCCGCGGCGGACCGTCGCGCCCACGGTCGGCAGCAGGTCGAGGCGGGCGGCGATCGTGATCAGGCCGTTGGTCTGGGGCGTCGGGATCTCCTCGCTCCGGTAGACCTTGGCCTCGGGCACCTTGCCCGTGGACGAGACCGACTCCACCGGGCCGATGCGCTCGATCATCGCCTCGGCGTCCGTCGGCATCTGGGCCGCCTCGCCCAGGAGCGTGGTGCCGGAGGAGACGGTGAGCAGGTTCGTGCCCAGGGCGGACAGCGTACGGTCCAGCTCGGCGCTGGAGGAGGAAGAGATGCCGACCACGCCGATCATCGCGGCGATGCCGATCGCGATGCCGAGCGCCGACAGGAACGCCCGCAGCGGGCGCGTACGCAGGCCGACCGCGCCCACGCGCATCACGTCGCGCGGGCGCATCCTGGCCGGGGAGAGCCTGGGTCGCTCCAGGGTCGCCATCACGCCACCTCGGATTCGACGGGCTCGCGCACGCACCGGCCACCGCGCTCTTCGCCGCTCCCGAGCCGCTCCGCATCGCGTCCGGAGCTCTGGCCGGAATCGGCTCCGAGCCCGGAACCGGAACCGGAGCCCGAGCCCGCGTCCGAGCCCGAGCCCGCGTTCGAGTCGGAGACGATCCGGCCGTCTCGCATGCTCACCTGGCGGGGGAGGCCGGCGGCGATCTCCCGGTCGTGGGTGATGATCACGATGGTGGTGCCGCTCCCGTTCAGCTCGTGCAGCAGGTCCATCACGCCGGCGCCCGAGACCGAGTCCAGCGCGCCGGTGGGCTCGTCGGCCAGCAGCAGCGCCGGGTCGCCGGCCACCGCCCTGGCGATGGCCACGCGCTGCCGCTCGCCGCCGGACAACTCGTGCGGCTCGTGGTGGACGCGGTGCCCGAGGCCGACGCGGCGCAGCGCCGTCCCGGCCCTGCGGCGGCGTTCGGCCTGCGGCAGGCCGGTGTAGATCAGGCCGTCGGCCACGTTGTCCAGGGCGGTGACCTTGGCGGCCAGGTGGAAATGCTGGAAGACGAAGCCGATCGTGGTCGCGCGCAGGGCCGAGAGCTGGTTGTCCGACAGCTTGGAGACGTCGTAGCCGTCGATCTCGACCCGGCCCGCCGACGGGCGGTCGAGGGTGCCGACGATGTTGAGCATCGTGGACTTGCCCGAGCCCGACGGGCCGACGATGGCGACCAGCTCGCCGTGCCGGACCTCCAGCGACACCGAGTCCAGCGCGGCCACCCCGCCGGGATAGGTCCTGGACACGTCGGTGAGCAGAATCATGGCCCGCCCTACGCCCGGATCCGCACACCGGCCCGTAGCGGGGGTCGGCCCAGGGGTGAGGGGTTCGGAGGGTTTTGGGGTGGGGGTCATTTCGGGATTCCCACCGTCATGCCGTCGGTGAGCCCGTCGCCGGAGATCTCGACGCGGCCACCGGCGAACAACCCGGTCTTCACGCCGACATATCGCGACCTGCCGCCTTCCACCACCTCCACACCGAACCCGCCCTCCCGCAACGCGACCAGCGCCGACACCGGCACGGTCAGCACGCCCTTCCGCCGGTCGGCGGTGAACGTCACCTCCACCGCCGCCCGGTCCAGCCCCTTGGCGGCCTTGGCGTTCCCCAGCGAGACCTGCACCTCCAGGCGGGTCTCCGGGTCGGCGTTCTGCCCGTCCCCGGGCTCGATGATCGTGGCCACCTCGGTGATCCGGCCGGTCACGTCCTTGCCGTCCGGCATCGTGACCGAGACCTTGGTGCCCTTCCTGGCCATCCGCTGGTCCTCGGCGGCCAGTTCCGCGGTGACGACCTTCTTCGTGCCCGTGTAGGTGAGGATCTTCTGGCCAGGGCCGGTGGGCTGGCCCTGCTCGGCCTCCAGGCTCTCCACCCGGACCTTGCCGGGGGCGAAGACGACCCGTCCCAGCTCCACCACGCCGGTCTCGTCGAGTCCGCGGTCCTCCTGCCACTCCCGCACCGCCTGGGCGGTGCCGTAGGTGTACTCGTCGTCCACGGTGAAGCCGTCGTAGCCGAGCTTGCGCAGGTTGCGCTCCAGGTTCTCGACGTCCTTGCCCTCGCTGCCGATCCGCAGGTCGCGGTAGGCGGGGGTGGTGCCGTACAGGAGCATGACCGGCTTGTTGTCCAGGCGGTACAGGGACCGGCCACGGGTGATCTGGTCGCCGCTGTCCGGGAGCCAGGTGATGGTGCCGGACTTCCTGGCCATGGCCGTGGTGACCGGGCCGTAGCCGAGCTCGCCGTCGGCGTCCCTGGTGTCGTTCAGCGTCTGGCGGACGACCGGGGTGGTGGCCGGGGGCAGTGCGCCGGCCGACGCGGAGGGGGCGGCGCCGCCGTCCAGCACCCCGCCGGGATTGACCGCCAGGACCGCCGCCCCCGCGACGGCGGCCACCCCGATGAGGACGAGGGCCGTCCGCCCGCCGCCGCGGCGGCGGGCGCGAGGGGAAGAGGCGTCCGGCTCGGCCTTTCCGTCGATGGTGGCCGTGCCCATCAAGAGCCCCCCTGTCCCCCGCCGATGTTCATCCGGCACTTCTCCTGCGCGGCCTTGAAGTCGGGGTCGTCGCCGACCTCGGGCGTGATGCGGACCATGCCGCCCTCGGGGTCGGGGAACGCCTCCACGCCGTTGTCCCGCATGCACTGCGCCTGCTTGCGCATGTCCTCGGCCTGCTTGGGGTCGCCGCCCTTGCCCAGGTTCATGCCCGCGGGCTGGAGCGCCTTGCAGGCGTCCATGGCCTTCTGGACCTTCTCCGGGCCGCCGGAGCTCTTGTCGAACTTCATCTGGATCCGGCCGTCCGGGCCGGGGTCGGCGATGTCCAGGCCCTGTTCGCGCAGGCAGGTGGTGTACTTCACGGCCTGCGCGTTGCGGTCGGCGGTGGCCGAGGCGCCGGCCGTCGGCTTGGCGCCGGTGCCGGACACCGACGCCACGTCCGATCCGCCTTCCTGGGCGCCGCACGCCGTCAGGAACAGCGCGGCCGCGGCCAGCGCCATGAGGGATCGTCCTCGCATGAATGTTCTCCTCCATCGAAAGCCGGTGGCCTTACGAGGGGAGATGCAATACGCGGACGTGTTTCTCCAGCGTTTCCATCACCGGCTTATCCGGATCAAATACCACCCGCGCAAGAATCGAGCCGGAGGTACGGAATGCGGGTGCTGGTGGTGGAGGACGAGCGCATGCTCGCCGGCGCGATCGCCGAATGGCTGCGCGACGAGACCCATGCGGTCGACCTCGCGCACGACGGTGCGGCGGCGCTGGAGCGCATCGCGGTCAACGACTACGACGTGGTCGTCCTGGACCGCGACCTGCCGCGCGTGCACGGCGACGACGTGTGCAGGGAACTGGTCGCCTCCGAGTCCGACGCGCGGGTGCTGATGCTCACGGCCGCCGCCCAGCTCGACGACCGGGTGAGCGGGCTGTCCATCGGCGCCGACGACTACCTGTCCAAGCCGTTCGCCTTCCCCGAGCTGGCCGCGCGCGTCCTGGCCCTGGGACGGCGCTCGCGGCCGGCCACTCCCCCGGTGCTGCGCCGGGCCGGGATCACGCTGGACCCGGCGCGCAGGGAGGTGTTCAGGAACGGGCGGTTCGTGCCGCTGTCGAAGAAGGAGTTCGCCGTCCTGGCCGAGCTGATGCGGGCGCAGGGCACGGTCGTCTCGGCCGAGCACCTGCTGGAGAAGGCGTGGGACGAGCACGCCGACCCGTTCACCGGCGTGGTGCGGCTGACGATACTCAAGCTGCGCCGCAAGCTGGCCGACCCGCCGGTGGTGGAGACGGTGCCGGGAGTGGGGTACCGCATCCCATGAGACTGCCGCACCCCACCCTCAGGCTGCGGCTCACCCTCGTGTACGGCGCGCTGTTCCTGGTGGCGGGGCTGGCCCTGCTGGGCGTCACGTACCTGCTGTTCAACCAGCAGCTCTCGCAGTCGTTCGAGAACCGGTTCATGACCAATGACGGCACCCGCAAGAACGTGATCTTCCTCAAGCAGGACGGCGTCGAGCTGATCGGCCCCGCCGCCGTCAAGTGGATGCGGCAGCAGGAGGAAGGGGTCCGGGAGGCCGCCGTGACCTCGCTGCTCACCCAGGGCGCGATCGCGCTCGTCGTCGTGTGCGGGACCGCCGTCGGGCTCGGCTGGGTGGTGGCCAGACGCGTGCTGGCCCCGCTGCACCTGGTGACCGAGACCGCGCGCAGGATCGCCGCCGCCCCGATGGCCGAGCGCGGCCTGCACGAGCGCATCGCGCTCGGCGGCCCCCCGGACGAGGTCAAGACGCTGGCTGACACGTTCGACACGATGGTGGAGCGGCTCGACCACTCCTTCGACGGCCAGCGCAGGTTCGTCGCGAACGCCTCCCACGAGCTGCGCACGCCCCTGACGCTCAACCGGGCGCTGGTGGAGCTGGCGATGCACCGGCGTGCCGCCTCCGACGACGTCAGGGAGCTGGGCGAGAGCCTGCTGCAGATCAACGCCCGCCACGAACGGCTCATCTCGGGGCTGCTGCTGCTGGCCCGCTCCGAGCAGGAGATCGCCGACCGTTCGCCGGTGGACCTCGCCGACGTCGTCACCCACGTGGTCGCCCAGACCGCGCGCGACGCGGAGGACGCGAAGGTCGTGGTGGAGGAGGACGCCGGGCCCGCGCCGACCGCGGGCGACGCGCTGCTGCTCGAACGATTGGTGCACAACCTGGTCGAGAACGGCATCCGGCACAACCTCGGCGACGGCACCGGCTGGGTACGGGTGTCGAGCCGGACGGTCCCCGGCGGGCTGGTCGAGGTGGAGGTGGTCAACAGCGGGCCGAACGTGCCCCCGTACGACGTGCCGCTGCTGTTCAAGCCGTTCCACCGGCACGGCGCCGAACGGGTGGTCACGGGGATGAGCGCCGGGCTCGGGCTGTCGATCGTGCGCTCGGTGGCCGTCGCGCACGGAGGCGACGTGACGGCCCGCCCGCGCGAGGGCGGCGGCCTGGTCGTCACCGCCACCCTCCCGGCCGGCTGACCCGGCTACCGGTGGGCGGCCGTGCGCAGTGAGCGGTAGAGCAGGCGGGGGTCGCCCAGGTGGTGGCGGAGCAGCTTCTCCAGGCCGCCGATCGGGACCAGGTTCTGGGGGGCGCGCGGGTCCTTGTAGTCGACGCCGGCCAGCGCCGGCAGGGCCAGCGTGACCGCGTCGGCCAGCTCGACGACCTGCGCGGGGTCGAGCTCGGCGCTGGCCTCGCAGCGGGCGATCCCCGCCCACGGCGCCGTCGACTGGACCGGCAGCCGCAGGTACCAGGCGTGCCGGCGCCAGCTCGTGCCCATGAGGAACACCGGCGTGCGCTGGCCCGGCGTGAGCGCGGCCACCACGGCCGACTGCGGCTGCGGCAGGTACGCCGCGTGGTGCGTCTTGATGTAGCCGACCGTCCGCGGCAGGTGGGTGCGCCCCCGCAGCGGGCCGTCCACCAGCAGCAGGTCGTCGCCCAGCGCCCGGTGGCGGACCGCGAGGTCCACCTCCAGCTGGGTGACCTGGCGTTGCAGGGCGAGCGACAGCTCCTCGAAGCTGGAGTCGGCGGCCTTGTTCGGCAGGTAGGAGGCGTGCGCGGTCTTGACCTCCGGCGCGTACGGCGAGGCCGAGATCAGCGACCTGTTGACCTCGATCGCGGCCAGCTCGGCCCCCTCGCGCCCGCAGCGGACGATCCCGGCGGCGTAGGAGGCGGCGATCCCGGGGACGGGCATCGGCAGGTCGGGATCGTGCACCCACACGCGGGCGTCGATCCGGCGCACCCCGTCGGCGACCAGCAGCGTCTCGGGGACGGCGGCGCCGGGGCCCGGCGTGACGGGCTTCCAGTCGGCGGCCGGCCGCTCGATGTCGAGGACCAGCTCCGCGCTGGTGGCGCCCAGCTCGGACAGGGCCTCGACGGCGATCGCGGCGGCGTAGCCCGGGTCCCAGGGGTCGACGGTGAAACCCGAGGTCCCCGGGTTCACGGCCCCACCTTGCGCACGTGCGAGCCCTTCGCGTCGCGCAGCACCTCGAAGCGCGCGGGCACCCGGTCGGCCAGCGCCGGGACGTGGGTGACGACGCCGATCATGCGTTCCTGACCGGCGGCCAGGCGTTCGAGGGTGGTGGCGACGGTGTCGAGGGTGGCCGGGTCGAGGGTGCCGAAGCCCTCGTCGAGGAAGATCGAGTCGAGCCCTCTGGCGACCGCCCCCGACAGCGCCAGGGCCAGGGACAGCGCGGCCTGGAAGGTCTCGCCGCCGGACAGCGTGCGGGCGCTGCGCCGCAGGCCCGCCTCCCCGTGGTCGATGACCTCGATGTCGCCGGTGCGTTCGCCCAGCGCCAGCTCGTACTGGCCGTCGGACAGCTCCATCAGCGTCTCGGACGCCGCGGCGACCAGCACGGCCAGGGCCTCGGCGCACAACCACCGCTCGAAGGCGTTGGCCCGCAGGCGCAGCGCCAGCTCGTGGGCGACCTTGGCCTCGTGATCCTTCTCCGCGACGGCGGTCTCCAGCTCGGCGGCGCGCCTGCGTTCCTCGCGGACCCGTTCGAGGGCGCCGTCGGCCCGCGCGACCGCTCCGGCGACGGCCGCGCCGAGCTGGTCGGGGGTGGCGTTGCGCGGGACGGTGACGCCGTGCTCGGCCAGGCGTTCGGTCAGCCGGTGGCGTTCGGCGGCGAGCCGGGCGGTGGCCTGGGCGAGCTCCTGCTCGCGCTCGGTCAGGGCGGCGCGGGCGGCCTCGGCGGCCCGGTCGCGCCAGCCGAGCAGCTCGGTCCAGGCGCGGTGGAGGTCGTCGCGGGTGAGCGGCGGCGGCGCGTCGCCGGAGGGTGCGAGCACGAGCAGCCGGTCGCGGGTGGCCGCGAGGGTCTGCCAGGCGCTCTCGGCCTGCCGTTCGACCTGTTCGGCGGCGGTACGGGCGCGTTCGAGCTTCTTGCGCGCGTTGCGCACGGCCGTACGGGCCTCGGTGGCCAGGGCCTCGGCCTTGGCGATGGCGGCCAGGCGGCCTTCGATCTCGTTGCGGTCGCCGGGGGCGGGCAGCCCGGCCAGCTCGGCGTCGAGCCTGCTCGCCTGCGTGGCCAGCATCGACGCCGACGTCTCGGCCTTGGCCAGGGCCGCCCGGCCACGGGCCGCGTGGTCGCGGGCGGCGGCCAGGGCGCGGTCGGCGGCGCCGAGATCGGCGGGCGTCTCGTGATGGGGCAGCTCGGTGAGCGGGCGCAGGCAGAGCGGGCACGGCTCGCCCACGGCCAGCCGGTGGCTCAGGCCGGCCGCGGTGTGGGCGTCGCGCAGCCGTTCGCGCTCGTGCTCGGCGTCGGTCAGCGCGCGTTCGGCGTCGGCGACCGCGGGGGTGAGGCGGTCCAGCGCCGTGGCGGCCTCGGCCGCCGCCTTCCGGGCGTCGGCGGCCTGGGCGGTGAGGCGCTCGCGGGCGTCGAGCGCGGCCAGCGCGGCCACCGGCTCGGCGCGGTCGCCGAGCGCGGCCAGCGCCTCGAACGCCTCGTGCTCGTCGGCCTCCGCGGACGCCGCCTCGGCCTCCAGCGCGGCGACCGCGTCGGCGGCCTCGCGGCGGGCCGAGGCCAGTGTCGGCACCGCGGGCGGCATGCGCAGCGCGGCCAGCGCCGACTGCCGCTCGGCCACGGACGCGCGTTCCTGCTCGGCCCGCCCGATGTCGGCCTCGCGGGAGCGCAGCAGGTCGAGGTCGGTGTCGATGGTGGCGGCCAGCCGCCGCAGCGCGGCCAGCCGGTCGGCCAGCTCCCGTTCGGCCTCGTCGGACGCGCCGGCCAGCTTGGCGAGCTGGTCGCGGGCGAAGGCAGCGGCGTTGCGCGCGGCCTCCTCGTCGCGGGCGGCCCGCTGCCTGATCAGCTCGTAGACGTCGGCGTCGAGGAGCTGCACCAGCAGGTCCTGGCGCTCGCGCGGCGCGGCGTGCAGGAACTCGGCGAACCGCCCCTGCGGCAGCACCACGCACTGCGTGAAGAACCGGTACTCCAGGCCGGTCACCCGCTGCACCTCGGGGGTGACGTTCTCGCCCTCGGCGAGCGGCTTCAGCACCATCTCGTACGCCTCGTCGAGCGGCGCCGCCGGGTCGAGCTCGTCGATCCTGGCCTCTTTGGTACGGACGGTGCCCTTGGCGTCGCGGACCAGCGAGCGCACCACGCCGTAGCGCCGCCGGTCGCTCTCGAACACCAGCGCCACCTTGCCCGAGCTCGCCGACGGCGCCAGGGCGTGGGCGATGACGTTCTCCTTGCCCCAGCGCGGGACGGTGCCGTACAGGGCGAAGCAGACGGCGTCGATGATCGTGCTCTTGCCGGCGCCGGTCGGGCCGACCAGGGCGAAGTACTCGGTGTCGGAGAAGTCGACGGTGGCCGGCTCGCGGAAACTGCCGAAGTGGTCGAGGTGCAGCAGCAGGGGACGCATCAGCCGGTCACCTCGTCGTAGAGCCGGTCGAACAGGGCGGCGACCTGGTCGTCGTGGCGGCCGGTCGCGGTCAGGTACTCGCGGAACAGCTCGCGCGGGCTGCGCGCGGCCGACCCCGCCCGGCGCACCGCGGGCACGGGGCGGAACCGCTCGTCGAGGACGACGTCGACCGAGCCGGGCAGCAGGTCGCGCACCTGGTCGGACAGGCCGACGCGGGGCTTCTCCTCCACGATCACCTTGAGCCAGTCGTCGCCCGCCTCCAGGCCCTCCAGCTGCTCCAGCGTGCCGCGCACCGTGCGCAGCCGGCGCGCCGAGGCGAACGTCAGCTCCCGCACCACCGCGGGCCGCCCCGGCGTGACCTCCACCAGCAGCGCGCCCGGCGTGTTGCCCTCCTCGCCGAAGTCGACGGCCAGCGGCGAGCCGCTGTACCAGATCGGGCACGGGCCGGGGATCTGCTGCCTGCGGTGCAGGTGGCCGAGCGCGGCGTACTGGGTGGAGACCGGGAAGGCGTTGGCCTCGAAGTAGTAGGAGAAGATCGACTGGGCCTCGCGCTCGCCGCCGCCGAACGCGCCGCCCGGCAGGGTGCCGTGCGTGGTGATCAGGTTGACGGTGTCGCTCTGGAAGCCCGCGGTCAGCGCGCCGACCAGCTCGGAGATGCGGGTGGCGTAGTCGCGGTTGTGGTCGGCGGTGGTGCCGGTGAGCACCTCCGCGGCGCGTACGACGTAGCGATGGGACAGGAACGGCAGCACGCCCAGCCGCACCGGCTCCCCCGAGCGCGCGGTGAAGGCCAGCGTGCCGCCCGCGTCGGGACGGCGGAAGACGCCCACCACGTGCATGCCGAGCTTGCCCAGCACCGGCCGGTAGACCTCGAAGAGCTGCGGATTGTCGTGGTTGCCGGCCAGCACCACCACGTCACGGCCGTCGCCGCGCAGCGCCATGAGCGCGTTGAGCACCAGCGACTGCGCCTCGGGCGTCGGCGCGGAGGTGTCGAACAGGTCGCCGGCCACCACGACCGCGTCGACGTCGTGGGCGCGGGCCGCCACGACCAGCTCGCGCAGCACGGCCCGGTGCTCGTCCATGCGGGAGCGGCCCTTGAGCACCTTGCCCACGTGCCAGTCCGCGGTGTGCAGGAATTTCACCGAGCTCCCTTCAGAACGGCGGAATGTCGTCTTCGACGCCCGGCAAGCCCTGGAACGGGTCGGCCGACGGGCTGACCCGCGAGGCCGCCTCGGACGGCCGGGTCGCCCAGGCGGGGAACGGGAAGGCGACGGCCAGCGGCACCGGGATCTCCGGCTGGGCGACGAACATGGTGCCCGGTTTGGCGATCGTGGCGCGTTCCCTGACGGCCGGGGGCAGCCAGCCGTACTCGGAGCGGGCGGCCTCGGCCGGGTCGAGGCGGCCGGCGACGCGTACGGCGCTGTTGGAGACGATGCGGCGCTCGACCTCGGAGGCGGTCTGCTGGGCGCCGATGAGGATCACGCCGAGCGACCGGCCGCGCTCGGCCACGTCGAGCAGGATCTCCTTGATCGGCGAGTCGCCCTCGCGCGGCGCGTACTTGTTGAGCTCGTCGAGCACCACGAACAGCAGCGGCTTGGCCATGCCCGAGGTCTCCTTGCGGTGGAACTCGCCGCGCAGCACGACGCCCACCACGAACCGCTGGGCGCGTTCGGGCAGGTTGTGCAGGTCGACGATGGTGACCTGGGCGTCGGACGTACGCACCGAGTGGGCCCGGAAGAACGGCAGGTCGCCGCGGACGATCGGGGACAGCGGCTTGACCGCGCTGCGCAGCCTGCGCAGGAAGGCGTTGACCGTGCCGAGCGGGGTCTGGGCGCCGGTCCACTCGATGCGGGTGGCCTCGTCCTGCAACTGGTCGGACAGCAGCTCGACCAGGTCGCCGAAGGTGCGGCAGGCGGTGCCCCTGATCATGACCGCGCCGCCGTCGCCGACCGGCTCGGCCCACGACTTCAGCCGGGCCGCCACCTGGCCCACCAGCAGGGAGTAGCCGGCGCGCTCGTCGTCGGCGTCGGCGAAGACGAACCGCAGCAGCTCCTCCTCGCACAGCTCGACCAGCGTCCAGTAGAACGAGCTGACGCCCTGGGTGCGCGCGGACACGTGCGGCACGCCGTTGGGGTCACCGGGCCGGGGCGGCGCGAACACGTGCACGCTGCCGAACGGCTGGGCGGGCAGCCCGAGCCGGGCGTAGGCGGCCCGAGCCTGGTCGTCGAGGCGCACGTTGTCGTGGTCGAGGAAGAGCAGGTCCTCGCCCTTGACGGAGAAGATCAGGGCCTTGGTGTTGGCCGACTCGGCGTCGAGCACGCCCGAGTTGAAGATCGAGTAGAGCAGGAACGTGGCGAAGGACGTCTTGGTGGCCACGCCGGAGACGCCGGAGATCGACACGTGCGCGCCGCGGGTGCCGTCGAGGAAGTCGAAGTTGACGTAGAGCGGCAGGCCGTCGCGGCCCATGCCCATGGGCACCCGGCGGTCCATCACGTCGAAGTACAGCGCCTGGTCGCGGTCACCGGCCCCGGCCAGGAAGACCCTGGCGCCCGGCAGCGGCGGCACGAACACCTCGGGCTCGACCCTGGTCACCCGCACCTCGGCCACCTCGACCACGGCGGCGGGCAGCGCGCCCTCGGCGATGAGGAACACGTCGGAGTCGTAGGCGGCGCCCTCGTGCCTGGCCTCGACCGTGGTCACCACGCCGGCGACCAGCACCGGGCCGTGGCCGGGCACGTCGCGCCTGGTCACCACGACGTCGTCGAGCTGGAGCACCTTGCCGGGCTCCAGGCCCACCCAGAACGACAGCGGCGAGGCGGCCTGGGTGCCCAGGACCCGGCCGACCGCCTCACCGGTCGCCATCGCCGCAGGAGACGCCTCGCGGCTCGCAGCCCCGTTGACCGTCACGAATCCCTCCACCACCAGACATGCCCTTCCAAAGGAGAGTAGTCGGGGGCCGGGGATGCGTCCGGCTCATTGCCGCCTTCGCCGCGCCGCGTCAGAGCGCGAAGGCCGCCTTGGTCCAGGCGAACTGGGCGTCGAGAACCTCGCCCAGCAGGCCGGCCAGCGCGGTGTCGGGCCGCTCCGCCGACTGCCTCGGCCCGATGCGGCCGCCCTCGGCGCTCCGCCCGGCCACCAGCAGCACCCGCGCGCCCTCCCGGTCGACCGCCAGGGCGGCGGCCGGCTCCCACGCGCCGTCCCGGTGCGCCGTGCTGAGCCTGCGCGGCCCCTCCCGGTGCGCCGGAGGTCTCCACGCGACCTGACCCTCCGTGGGCGCGAGGGCAGGCGCGGGGGCGACGACCACCATCGCGTCGACCCGCATCGCCGTCGCCACCCGCCGCCGGGACTCGTCGAAGGCCGTCTTGGGCGGCACGGGCTGGGCCCGCATCGAGTCGGCCATCGTGCGCAGCAACGCGGGCAGATCCAGCTCGCCCGCCGGCACGGCCAGCTCGTACTGCAGGTAGCCGACCAGCGGGAACGGCGGATCGGGGAGGGTGTTGTAGCCGAGGAACAGCCTCGGCCACCCGGCCGACTCCGAGGGGCCGGTCAGCGCGCCGTGGGCCACCCGCCCCAGCTCGCCGCACCCGTGGTGGGGCAGGCCATTGACTGACCGCAACATCGCCATGCACGAATTGTTGCAGACCGATTACCTTCAGTTGCGCGTTCTCCACGAGAGCCCGGGGCCTCCGCCGTCCAGCGTGATCATCTTGATGGGAGCCATGGATACCACCCGGGTCCGACAGAACCGGCTCCGCACAGCACGCGTTGTCCGGATGTGGACGGTCCGGTCAACCTGTCGCTTACGTCCGCCGTCCCTTCTGTGTCACATCCGTCACAGAGGGAAATCGTCGTGCGCCTGCCACTGATCCTGCCCTTGGCCGTCCTGCTGTTCGCCACGCCCGCGCCCGAGAGCGGCACGGTGGCGGCGTACACGTGCAAGACCACCGGTACGAACGAGACGCAGATCGTCAAGATGGACATCACGCTCACCGTGCCCGCCACCGCCTCCGTGGACCGGCAGATGACCATCGGCTGGCGCGGCTCGTACGTCGAGGGCGCCGAGCTCCGCGCCCCCGCCACCGGCCTGGACGGCGAGGTGAACCTCTACGCCTACGCCGCCGTCAGCGGGATCGACCGGCTGACCTCGGCGACGGGCGTCGGCAGCCCCGGCCTGATCGTCCCGGGGGCGGTCATCCCGCTCCCCCGGGACACGGTCGAGCTGCGGACCACGCCCCGGCATCCGGGAACGGGCACGGTCCGGCCCGCGTCGGTGAACTTCGGGCCGACCCCCCAGCAGCGCCTGATCGAGTGCGAGCTCCAGGACAAGGACGCACCGGCGTCGTACCCCCTCACCGTCACCGCCGCCGGCACCACCCCGAGCACTCCTGACACCTCGGACACCTCGGACACCTCGGACGCGGAAGCCACGCCCCCGGCCGAGACCTCCGAGGACACGCCCACCGCCACGCCGACGGGCGGCGCGAACACGGGGGGCGGGGGCGAGGCGGGCCCCGACGGGCGGGCGCTGGTGCTGGCCGGCTCGCTGGTCCTCGCCGCCGCCCTCACCGGCTTACGCCTGCGCCGCTCGTCCCGCCCGTAGAGGCCGTACGGGCCGGGCCACGTGTCATGCGTGGAGGTACGTGCTCCTATGATCCGATGCGTGGCCAAGTACTTCGACCTGCATCCGGATAATCCCCAGCCTCGCCTGATCGGCCAGGTGGTCGAGTCTCTGCATGCCGACGGGCTGATCGCGTACCCGACGGACTCGTGCTACGCGCTGGGGTGCCGCCTGGGCAACAAGGACGGCCTCGACCGGATCAGAGAGATCCGACACCTCGGCAGCGATCACCACTTCACCCTGGTCTGCAAGGACTTCGCGCAGTTCGGTCAGTTCGTTCATGTGAGCAACGCGGTGTTCCGGCTGGTCAAGGCGGCGACTCCGGGCGGATACACGTTCATCCTGCCCGCGACCAAGGAGGTGCCGCGGCGGTTGCTGCATCCCCGGAAGAAGACCGTCGGCGTCCGGATCCCCGATCATGTCGTCACCCAGGCGCTGCTCGCCGAGCTCGGCGAACCGCTGGTGTCGAGCACCCTGATCCTGCCCGGCGAGACCGAGCCCTCGACGCAGGGCTGGGAGATCAAGGAGAGCCTCGACCACATGGTGGACGCCGTCATCGATTCGGGGGAATGCGGCGCCACACCGACGACCGTCGTGGACCTCTCGCAGGATGAGCCCGAGATCCTCCGTCGCGGCACCGGAGACCCGTCCCTCTTCGAATAGACGGGCCACCCGGCCGGCCATCCCTTCGGGAGGCCGGCCGGGCCCACTCTCACCCTGGATGGCCGGGAGCGGTGACCAGGCTGCTCTGTCCCGGTGCGACCCGCGTGACCACGGCGGGGGCGTCCGGGAAGCGGGCCTGCCAGCGGTAGGTGGTGTCGCTGGAGGTGTTGGTGAGCGTGGTGGCGGTCCTGCCGTCGTGCCGGACGGTGATCGTGCCGTCGCCCAGGGGGATGCCCGAGACCTCGGCCCAGGCGATGTCGTCGGGCAGGTGGGACAGCGTGGTCACGGCGTTCACGTCGGGTGTGACGCCGAGCAGGCCCTCGACGACCTGGCTGACGAGAGTGAAGGACACCTCCGGATAGTCGCCGTTGAGGCCGCCCGCGACGTGCGGTTCCGCACGCCGGTCGAAGACGTGCCGCATCCACCGCCAGGCGGCCGCGTTCCTGTCGTGGCGGAAGAAGGTGTCGGGCAGGTACGTGTAGGCCTCGATGTTGCGGGGGCGCTCGGGGCCGGCGGCTTGGCCGTCGATGAAGTCGAGGTAGGCGTCGTTGCGCGGACCTGGCTCGATGAGGTCCTTGAGCGGCATGAACCAGCTGTTCTCACAGCCCCATCCGGTGACGGGGGCGCCGTCCACGGTGTAGCCGCGCACCAGGTCCGCGGGGTTCTCGCCGACGCTCCAGACCTCGTTGAAGTGTCGCCTCAGCTCAGCGGCCCGGCAGGCGAAGTCCTCGCCGTCCAGGCCGCGGGCCCGGCTCAGGGCGCTCATCGCCAGGTATGCCTGGTACCGGGAGCCGACGGAGTCCCCCGCCTCCGCCAGGTGCTCGCCGCCCAGCTCGTTGTAGCTGGCCACGCCCTGGAAGATGCCCCTTCCGGTGGCACGCGGCACGATCTCCGTCACCGCGTTGCGGTAGTAGGACCACAGCACGGGATCCTCGACGTAGGCACGGTCCCAGGTCCATCGGTAGGCGGTCCCGGCCTTCTCCACCAGCTCGTACACCGCGGGCAGCTCGCGGACGAAGGAGTCGGGGCCGCGGTAGTCGATGGACAGGTAGGAGCCGTCGAAGTTGAACGCCCACACCGGGTGGAAGCCGTGCTCGGGGGTGGCCGAGGCGGCGAAGCAGCGCAGCATGGTGAGGTTGGCCTCGGCCATGCCGAGCAGGTGGGCGCCGACGATCTGGTGGGCGAAGTCGCGGACGTAGAAGCCGCTGCGGTGTGCATAACCCGCCCAGTAGGAGGGCAGGTAGCGGCTCTGTCCCGTCCCCGCGGGCCGGTGTTCGTCGACGTCGACGGGGCCCCACGAGCCGCCCTCGTGCTGCAGGCGCAGCGCCCTCTCCCGGGCCCACTCGAACATCGCGACCAGCTCGGAGCAGGCGGAGCCGATGCGCATCATGGGCCGATGCTGGGACGGATCACCAGCTCCCCGGGCAGCAGCAGCCCCGCCTGAGGGATCGTGCCGTCCTCCACCGTCTGGATCAGACGGCCGATCAGCGCCCGCGCGATGCGCTGGAGCGGCAGCCGTACCGTGGTCAGGGCGGGATGGAGGAACGCGGTGAGGGGAAGGTCGTCGAAGGCGGCCAGAGCGAGATCGGCACCGATCTCGATGCCCTCTTCCCTGGCCGCGGCGTAGACGCCGAGCGCGAGCCAGTCACCGGTGGCCACGATGGCCGTCGGGCGGTTGCGGCCGCGCAGCAGCTCACGGGTGACCGTGACGAGCTCCGCGGGGCCGTCGCCCGGCGCGGAGAACTCCTGCCCCACCAGGCCATGCCTGCGGACGCCGGCGCGGAAGCCGTCTCTGCGGTCCTCCATCCACGGTTGCGCGCCGACGGAGGCCAGGAAGGCCACGCGCCGATGCCCCCTGGCGGCCAGCAGCCCGACCAGATCGATGACCGCCTGAACGCTGTCGACGTCCACCCACGACTGCGGCTGGTCCGGCATCGTCCTGCCGAACGCGGCGAACGGGAACCCCGCCGCGGTCAGGTGCGCGACTCTGGGGTCGTCACGCATCACGTCCGACAGCAGGAAGGCGTCCACGGTGCGTGCGGCGATCACCTCGTCCAGTGCCTGCTCCTGACTCTGGCCCGGGGACGGCCGCAGCAGCAGGATCCGGTAGCCGACCTCACCGGCCGAGGCCACCATGGCCTCCAGGAACCCGCCCATCAGCGGGTTGGGGTTGGCGGGGTCGTCCACCGGCGTCGGGTAGGCGATGATGCGCCTGGTGCCCGACTTGAGGCTGCGCGCCGACTGGTCGGGCCGGTAGCCGAGCTCCTCGATCAGCCGGGTCACCCGTTCCAGCGTCTCCGGCTTGAGCCGCTGCGGGGCATTGAGCGCGTTGGAGATCGTCTGGCGGGACACGCCTGCCGCCCGGGCGACGTCCTCGATGGTGATCCCACGGCGTGCCGCCACTCAGTCTCTCCTCACCGTCAGCAGGCCCCCCACGGGTACCTCGACCACGCTCGCGCCGGAGGTGAAGCGCAGCTCGCTCTCGCTCACGAGCCGCCCGCCGCAGTCGCGGACCTCGGCCGTCGCGACACCCCGCCCGTACAGGACGACGCGGGTGTCCGGGGCGGCGTTGGCCACGAGCAGCTCTGCGATCTCCGGCACGTCCACAGGCAGGGCAGCGTACCGGGCCACGACCTCGCTCTCTTCACTGTAGGCCCGCACCAGCGGGTATCCGTGCTCAACCCCCTGCGGTTCCAGCACGCCGAGCTGCAGCGTGGCGAGGTGGCGCCGGAAGACGCCCAGCCAGAACCGGACGGCGGCGAGCTGGTCGGGCCGCTGGGCCGCCAGGTCCACGGAGATCTGCGGCACCGAGAAGAGCACGTTGATCAGGTGTACCGCGACCTGCTCGGCGGACTCGTCCGGATGCCAGAGGATCATGTCCGAGTGCACGGCCTGAGGTCCGGCGGTCAGCCGCAGGTCGATCGTCCGCTGCCGGTTCTCCTGCGAGCTGAGCGGGCAGTCCACCGCCCTGACCATGTTCGCGTACGGCCACAGGCCCGGGCTCGTGTACGGCTGGCGGTGCTCGATCAGCACGTCCGGCTTCGCCGCCCGGAGCCTGACGTCGAGCTCGTGCAGCAGCTCCGCCACCCCTTCGTCGGTACCGAAACGGTCGACAAAGTCGATCTTCAGGCCGTCCGCGCCCCACTCCTCCACCGCTCGCGCGAGCTTGTCGACGAGGAACGCGCGCACCTCGGGGTGACGCGGGTCGAGGACGGCCGCGTCCATGTGGTCGAGGTAGCGCAGGAACTTCCCCTCGAAACGCTCGAACGCGGCGTTGTGCTTGCCCACGAACGGCAGCGCGTACCACAGCAGGTAGGCCATGCCGTCGCTCTGGACCCGCTGGATGTGCTGCCGGATGCCCGAGATGTTGGGCTCCCAGTCGCCGCAGAAGGCATACCCTCGCGACCGGTCGGCCGTCTGCCATCCGTCGTCCACGATCATCGTGGCGCAGCCCAGCTCCTTCGCCAGGCGGGCCTGGAGCTCCACCGACTCCCGCGAGACCTCCTGGTGCATGCTGTACCAGGTCGAGTACACGGGCAGCCTGGCCTGACGCGGCGTGGGCGGCAGGTCGCGGCCCTCCTGCCACCATCCGGCGACCTCGGCCAGCGCCGCGGAGAACTGCCGATCCGACAGGTCCAGGCGTATCCGCAGCCCCTCGCCCTGCACGGTGAGGACGAACTCGCCGGTCTCCTCGATCACGCCGCCGGTGAAGCTGCCGGTCACCGAGGCCAGGGCCACCGTGCACAGGTTGGCACCCGCCGTGCCGACAAGGCTGACGACGGGCGCGCCGGAGGTCAGCCCGGCCGCCGTCGGAGAGCTCCAGATCGGTGGGATCCAGCGGGTGCCCGAGCCCGGTGTCCAGAATGCCGCGGCGTTGACGCAGGGCAGTTTCCACTGCGCCGCGTTCCCTTCAGGGGCGTCGATCAGCCAGACGTCCGGCGCGACCGGGGTGACCGTGATCGCCTCCGTCCCGGCTATCGCCACCTCGACCTCGCCCGCGCGGACGACGGTCGTCTCCCCGAGGGCGTGCGGCTCCCAGATCTGCATGGTCAACCTTTCGTGGCCCCGGCCAGCAGGCCGGAGATGAACTGTTTCTGAAGGACGAGGAAGAGGATCATCATGGGCAGCGCGGAGATCGCGGTGCCCACCATGACCTGGCCGAAGTCGGTCCTGGCCAGTCCCTGGAGGGTGGCCAGCGCCACCGGCAGGGTGAACATCTCGGGCGTGCGCAGCGCGATCAGCGGCCACAGGAAGTCGTTCCACGCGCCGAGGAACAGGAAGACCGCCAACGCCGCGAGCGCGGGCCGCATGACCGGCACCACCACCCGCCACAGCACCCGTAGCTCCCCCGCCCCGTCCACGCGCGCCGCGTCGAGCAACTCGTCGGGTACGGCCTGCAGCGACTGCCGGATGAGGAAGATCCCGAACGGAACGGTCAGGTTCGGCAGGATGAGCGCCGGGAAGGTGTCGATCAGCCCGAGGTCGTTCATCATCTCGAAGATCGGGATGATGGTGACGCCGCCCGGGATCACCAGCGTCGACAGCAGCAGAACGAAGAAGGCGTTCCTGCCACGGAACTCGAACTTGGCGAACGCGTAGCCCGCCAGTAACGCCACGACCAGCGCGATCGACGTCTGGACGACCGCCACGAGCAGCGTGTTCCCCAGCACGTGGAGCAGGCCGATGGACTCCTCCAGCTTCGCGGTGTTCGCTCCGAGCTGGTCGCCCGGCGAGAACGTGGGCGTGGCGCCGAAGATGTCGGCGTTGGCGTGCGTGGCCGCCATGGTCAGCCAGTAGAACGGGCCGACGCACAGGGCGAAGCACGCGGCGAGCGCGAAGGTCAGCAGCCAGCCCTTCATTTCCTGCCTCCGGTGAGCTTGAGCTGCACCAGCCCGAAGCCGGCCACGATCAGCGTGAGCGCGTAGGCGATCGCCGCGGCGTAACCGAAGTCGAAGTAGCGGAAGCCGTTCTGGTACAGATAGAGGGAGATCGTCAGGGTGGAGTTGTCCGGGCCGCCGCCGGTGAGCACGAACGGCTCGTCGAACAGTTGCAGCGTGCCGATCGCCGACAGCACGATCGTCAGCAGCAGGATCGGCCGCAGTTGCGGGACGGTGATCGACCAGAAGCGGCGGACCGCTCCCGCGCCGTCGACCATCGCCGCCTCGTAGAGCTCCTTCGTGATGCTCTGCAGCCCGGCCAGGTAGATCACCGCGTTGTAGCCGCAGTAGTGCCAGGTCAGCGCGATGACGACGGCTATTCGCGCCCAGAAGGGGCTGCCCAGCCAGTCGATCGGGCTGACGCCGAAGAGGCCGAGCAGCCAATTGAGCAGGCCGGAGTCCTTGCTGAGGATCACCGAGAACATCACGCCGTAGGCGACCAGGCCGGTCAGCGAGGGCATGAAGACACCCAACCGCCACAGGGCGCGCAGCCGTACGAGCTTGGAGTTGAGGCCCAGCGCCAGCAGCAGCGCGAGGATCAGCATGATCGGGACCTGGACGACGAGGATCAGCGCGGTGTTCCACAACGACGTCCAGAACAGCGGGTCGTTCACCAGCCTGACGTAGTTGTCCAGTCCGGCGAAGGAGCGCGCCGCGCCGGCGCCGGTCGTCAGGCTGATGTAGGCCGCCGCCAGGATCGGATAGGCCTTGAAGCAGACGAAGCCGAGCAGCGCGGGCAGCACCAGGAAGTACGGAACGTTTCTTCTGGTGAGCAGGCGGGCGGTCATCCCGCGAGGTTCCTGCCGGACTGCTGGGACAACTGCTGGGCCGCCTGGCTCAGCGCGGCGGCCGGGTCGGCGCCCTTCAGCAGGACCTGGGTCTGCGCGTCACTGGCGATCTTCAGGGCGCGGGCGTAGTCGCCGGAGTAGTAGGTGGCGTCCGCGCCCTCGCCCAGCGCGTCCACGAAGGTCTTGAGCGCGGGCTGCCCGCCGTAGTAGTCCGTCCCGGCGGTGAACCGCGGGTCGGCGTAGGCGGCGTTCAGAGCGGGGAAGACCCCGCCGTCCTTGAACATCTTGTTGATGACCTCGGGCCTGGTCAGCGCGTACTCAAGGAACTTGAACGCCTCCGCCTTGTGCGGGCTGGTTCCGGAGACCGACAGGTACGTGGAGTTGACGATCGCGGTGCGCTTGCCGCCCGGCACGACGGCCGGTGGCTGCATGACGCGCCAGAGCCCCTTCTGCTCCGGCCACATCTCGGGGATGTAGCCGACCGCCCAGGCCGCCCACGGCAGCACCGCCACCTTGTCCTGGCTGATCAGCTTCTTCCGCGTCCCCTCGCCGGAGGTGTCGGCGACGATCCCGGCGTCGTTCATCTTCTTGATCAGGGTCATCGCCTGCACGGCGGGCGGGGAGGAGAGCGTGACCCCTCCCTGACGGTCGAAGTAGAAGGCGCCCTGCTGCTGCAGCAGCGACTGGAAGAGGTCCATGTCCACGCTGCCGGCCGCCGGCTTGTTCAGGCCGATCAGATAGGCGCCCGTCTTCTCCTTGAGCTTCTTGCCCGCCTCGATCGCGTCGTCCCAGGTCCTGATCGCCGCGGAGTCGATGCCTGCCTTGTCGAACAGGTCCGAACGGTAGAAGAACCCGACCGGGTTGACCTCCCACGGCATCGCGTACGCCTTGCCGTCCTTGCCGGTGACCGTCGGCCACAGACCCTTGGCGAAGGCGTCCTTGTACTTGTCGGCGCCCAGCTCGCTCAGGTCCGCCAGCCCGCCGGGGAACTTCTCCATGTATCCGGGCAGGTAGTCGATGCCGATGTGCAGGATGTCTCCCAGGCCCTTGCCTCCCGCGGCCATCCCCACCGTGATCTTCTCCCAGATCGCGGGGTTCCCGACCACCTGTACCTCGACCTTGATGCCGGGGTTGGCCTGCTCGAAGTCCTTGGCCACCGAGGCCAGGCCGTCGGAGGCGGGCTTCCAGCTCCAGACCGTGATCTTCACGGGACCGGTGGACTTCTGGTCGCTCCCGCCCCCGCTGCCGCAGGCCGTGACGGCCAGAGCGAGAGTCGCGGAGACGACCATGACGAGAGGTCGGTTCATGACGATTCCTTTCTCGGGGGGTGCAGGGCGGCGGCCAGACGCTGTACGGCCTCGCCCGAGGTGGTGGCGTGTGGCGAGAGACGGATCCACTCGCCCCGCAGAGTCGTGGTGAGCCCGGCGGCGGCGAGCGCGGCATGGACGGCCGCCGGATCCCGGCCGGGCATCGTGAAGGACCCGATGCCGCTCCACTCCGCGGCGCCACGGCCGGCGCCGGGTGGCACTGGTCCGCCGGCGCCGGCGGGCGCGTCCAGCAGCACCCGTGCCCCGGCGGCGCGGGCCGTGTCGAGCAGCTCACCCAGCCGATCGGCCGTCCTGCGGCCGATCTCCGCGACGCCGGCCTCAAGGACCAGCTCGATCGCGACGCCCAGGGCGGCGACGCCGGGATAGTCGGGATTGGTCATCGTGTGCGCGGCCGCTCCCGCGAGCGGCGGCCGGGGCGCGGGCCCCGCCAGCGGGCCCTCGACCCCCGACCATCCGCCGAGCCCTGGCGCCATCAGCCCCGCGACGCGGTCGCGGGCCAGGAAGAGAGCCGCCCCCCATCCAGCGCGCAGCCACTTCTGCCCGCCGCACACCAGCACGTCGGCGGCCTCCACCTCCAGCGGCACGACGCCCAGCCCCTGGATCGCGTCCACGACCAGCACGCGTCCCGGCCCGAGCACCTCCTTCAGCGCGCCCAGCGGCGCCGGGTAGCCGGTGAGCGCGTCGACCGCGCTGACCGCGAGTGCCCGCACCGACCCGTCCAGGTGCTCGGCCAGCACCTGCGGAGTGAGACGCACTTCGTCGATCCACCGCACCCGGAGCCCGCCGCGCCCCTCGAACCGCAGCCAGGGGTAGACGTTCGCGGGGAACTCACCCCGGGGCAGCAGCACCACGCCCTCTCCCGGCAGCGCGGCGGCGGCGGCGAACAGCCCGTGGCTGGTGGAGGAGACGAACGCCACTTCGTGCTCGGCCGCCCGCAGCAGCCGCGCCGCCGCCGAGCGCGTCCGCGCCGCCTGCTCCTCGAACCAGGCCAGCGGCATGTCGCCGATGCGGCGGCAGGCCGACTCGGCCAGGACCGCCGCGGCCGCGCGGGAGAGCGGCCCCAGCCGGGCGAAGTCGAGATAGCCGGGTGGCTCAGCAAAAATTTGAACGTTCATATCCTCTGGAGGCTCATCTAGACATGAAGCACTGGGGAGTGTGCTGCTGACCGGGGATAACGGGCCACAGCGATATGAACGTTCATATTACGCAGCTTCCTCATGGCCGCAAGCAAAGATTGCATAACGGCCCGGGGAGGCGGGTGACTCACACCTTCGGCCCGTGCCACTGCCGGGTCGCAGGCCGGCGTCCGCGCGACAGCACGTGCGCGCCAGAGCAGTTGGCCCAACCCGGAAGGCCCATCCGCTTCCGGCCTGGCGTTCTGGTGCACGCCTTCAAGGTCCGACTCGGCGAACGGGTGCGAGCCGACCAGAGCCACGTGAAAACGAGAAACCCCAGCTCGACACGCCGAGCTGGGGTTTTCGTGCGGTGCGCCGCCAGGGACTCGAACCCCGGACCCGCTGATTAAGAGTCAGCTGCTCTAACCAACTGAGCTAGCGGCGCTTGCAGAGAGGAATATACCGGTGATCCGCATGTTGGTCGAATCGACCTGGGTCGAGCCCCTACCGCTAGAATAAAGTTCGGCCTGCAGACAGGGAGCATCGATGTTCGACTCGCCCGCCGACGTGACGGCGCGGCTCGCCGCCGTGGACTACCTCTCCGACGACGCCATCTCCACCTCGGTGTTCCTCGCCGCCGCGCTGGGCAAGCCGCTGCTGGTCGAAGGGCCCGCCGGCGTGGGCAAGACGCAGCTCGCCAAGGCCGTGGCCCAGGCGACGGGCTCGGAGCTGGTCCGCCTCCAGTGTTACGAAGGGCTCGACGAGGCCCGCGCGCTGTACGAGTGGAACTACAAGAAGCAGCTGCTCCGCATCCAGGCCACCAGCGCCGACGACGACATCTTCACCGAGGAGTTCCTGCTCGAACGCCCGCTGCTGAAGGCGATCAGGTCGGCCGCCCCCACCGTGCTGCTCATCGACGAGACCGACAAGGCCGACGTCGAGGTCGAGGGGCTGCTGCTGGAGCTGCTGTCGGACTTCCAGGTCACCATCCCCGAGCTGGGCACGATCGCCGCCACCCGCAGGCCGTTCGTCCTGCTGACCTCCAACGCCACCCGCGAGCTGTCCGAGGCGCTCAAGCGGCGCTGCCTCTACCTGCACATCGAGTACCCGACGCCGGAGCGGGAGCGCGACATCGTGCTCGCGCAGGTGCCGACCATCCGCGCCGACCTGGCCGAGCAGCTCGCCAGGACGGTCGCCACCATGCGGGCGCTGGAGCTGAAGAAGGCGCCCTCGGTCGCCGAGACCGTCGACTGGGCCAACACGCTGCTGGCCCTCGGCCGCGAGGAGCTGGACGAGGCGACGGTGGCCGGGACGCTGGGCGTGGTGCTCAAGCACGCCTCCGACCAGACGCGGGCGATCAAGGAGCTGGGGCTGCCGGATGCCTGAGCGCGGATCGCTGGTGGACCGGCATGTCGGTTTCGTGCACGCGCTGCGCGAGGCGGGCCTGCCGGTGTCGCTCGCCGAGGGGCTCGACGCGGCCCGCGCGCTGCGGGTGATCGACCTGAGCGAGCGCGAGTCGCTGCGCGCCGCGTACGCGGCCACGCTGGTCAAGAAGCCGGCCTACCGCCCCGGCTTCGACGTGCTGTTCGACCTGTGGTTCCCGTCGTCCACGACCGGCATGTACGCCCCCCGCCCCGCCGAGGCCCGGCTCGACCCGCGCACGGCCCCGGTGGACGAGCTGCGCGAGCGCCTGGCGGAGCTGCTCACCGGCAGCACGGACGCCGAGCTGCGGGAGTTCGCCCAGGCCATGGTCGAGCGGTTCGGCCGCCAGCAGACCACCGGGCCGGGCCGCCAGAACTGGTTCTCCTACAGCGTCCTGCGCGCCCTGTCCCCCGAGACGCTGATGGCCCGCATCCTGCGGAACGTACTGGCCGGGCAGGAACGTGGCGGGTTGGCCGAGAAGACCGTGCGGCAGCGCGTCAACGACAACGTCCGGCGGTTCGAGGAGGCCGTGGCCACCGACGTGCGCCGGCGCATCGCCGAGGACTCGGGGATCGAGCGCATCGCCCGCTCGGCCGTGCGCCCGCCGCTCGACCAGATCGACTTCCTCCGCGTCACCAGGGCCGACCTGGCCAGGCTGCGCAAGGAGGTCCATCCGCTGGCCAGGCGGCTGGCCGCGCGGCTGACGATCAAGCACAGGAAGGGGCGCAGGGGGCGGCTGGACTTCCGGCGCACCGTACGGGCCTCGCTGCAGAGCGGCGGCGTGCCGCTGACCACGCACTTCAGACCGCCCCGGCCGCACAAGCCCGAGCTGGTCATCCTCTGCGACACCAGCGACTCGGTCTCGTCGTTCGCCCACTTCACGCTGCTGCTGACGTACGCGCTGCGGGAGCAGTTCACGAAGGTGCGGGCGTTCGGGTTCGTGGACAGGGTGGACGAGATCACCCGCTTCTTCGTGCCCGGCGCGGACGTCGTCGAGGCCATGACGCGGCTCGCGGACGAGGCCGACATGTCGCGCTTCGGACGGACGAACTACGGCCACGCCCTGGAGGGCTTCGCCGAGCGCCACTCCGACGCCATCGGCCCCAGGACCTCGCTGCTGATCCTCGGCGACGCCCGCTCCAACTACCAGCCGCCGGCCCTCGACGTGCTCAGGCGCCTGACCTCGGGGGCCCGCCACGCCTACTGGCTCAACCCCGAGCCCAGGCAGCAGTGGGACACCGGCGACTCGGTCGCCGGCGAGTACGGCACCGTGGTCGAGATGCACGAGTGCCGCAACGTCGCCCAGCTCAGCGCGTTCATCGAGACGCTGGCCTGACGGCGGTCAGACCTTCTGCAGCTCCCTGGCCGCGGTGCGGGCCAGCAGCTCGACCTGCTCGTCGGTGAAGACCACGCCGTCGACCGCCTTGATGCGCCTGGCCACCAGGCGCGGCTTGAGCAGCGCGAGCCCCTCGCCGACCACGACGCCGCCGCGCGGCAGCAACCCGCAGTGGACGGCCAGCATGGGCGAGATCGTGACCTCGATCCCGGTCTCGCGGGTCAGCAGCTCGGCGAAGGCCTCGGCGGTGTCCACCAGTGGTTTGGCCCACTTGGTGCCGTACTTCTCGCTGAAGAACAGCCTGCCGTTGTAGCAGCCGATCTCGGTGTCGGGGCTCCAGGACTCGTTGTCGATGACCCAGATGCCGGTCGGGCCGATCACGAGGTGGTCGATGGAGGCCTGGTCGCGGATCGCGCGGCCGTCGAGCACCTGGTAGCCGCGCCTGGCGAGCTGCCTGCGCAGCAGCCGGCCGGTGATCAGCTCACCGCGCCGGGCGCCGCGCCAGACGGCCGTCGCGCGGAAGGAGCGCCAGTCGATGTACCAGTCGACGGCGGCCACGAGACCGGCGGTGACGGCCCCCCAGAACAGCATGAACTCCGAGCCGAACCGCAACGCGAGCAGGATGCCGCCCACCGCGCCCACGCCCGCCTTGACGTACCGGGAGCGGCGGCGGTTGGACGCGTCCTCGCGCCAGAACTTCTCGTACCACCACTGCGGGGATGAGCCTGTGTACTTCTCGTCCTGCTGCACGTAGATAGAGCCACCGGGCACGGCAAACTCCCCGAATGAGTAGAAACCCTCAGGATCTGCCACTCCGAAGATCCCTCGCCGGTCTAAGGCATACCCAAGCACGAACCAAGGTGAGCCTAAGGTGACGCAAATAAAACCTGCAAGACCGTCAACCGACCAGTCGGTATGCTATGGCGGGTGACAAGGGGGACGATGTGAAGGAAGAACCCGTTCGGCAGCGGTTGCTCGCCGAGGCGACCAGGCTGTTCGCGGCCCGTGGATTCGAGGGGACCTCGGTCCAGGAGATCGTCCAGGCGGCCGGCGTCACCAAGGGCGCCATGTACCACTATTTTGACTCAAAAGACGATCTGCTGCACGAGATCTACGCCCGCCTGCTCCGCATGCAGATGGACCGGCTGACGCGCATCGCCGACGGCCCCGGCACGGTCCGCGAGCGGTTGCACCGGGCCGCGGCCGACGTCGTGGAGACGACGACCGCCAACCTCGACGACTCCAAGATCTTCTTCAGGTCGATGCACCTGCTGGCCACCGAGAAGCAGAAGACCGTACGCGCCGAGCGCCGCCGCTACCACGAACGTTTCCGCGACCTGGTGGCCGAGGGGCAGCGCACGGGCGTCCTCAGCGACCGGGTGCCCGCCGAGCTGGTCGTGGACTACTTCTTCGGTTCGGTGCACCACCTGGGCACCTGGTTCCACGCGGACGGGCCGCTGACCGGCGCCCAGGTGGGCAAGCACTTCGCCGACCTACTGCTGAACTCCCTCGGGGCCGGGGACACCGGCGAGTGAGGCCAGCGCCTCCCGATGGTCGCCGGGCGTGCCGAGCGCGATCTCGGTGGCCTTGGCACGCTTGAGATACAGATGCACGGGATGCTCCCAGGTCATCCCGATCCCGCCGTGAAGCTGAACCGCCTCCTCGGCGGCGTGCACCGCCACCCCCGCGTTCCACGACTGCGCCACCGCGACCGGGATGTCCCCGGGATCGGCGGCCGCGCCGCGGGCGGCGGCCCTGGCCCTGACCACGTCCAGCCAGAGGTCGGCCAGCCGGTGCTTGATCGCCTGGAACGAGCCGACCGGCCGGGCGAACTGGTGGCGCTCCTTGACGTAGGCGAGCGTCGTGTCGAGGCACCACTCGGCCACGCCGAACTGCTCGGAGGCCAGCAGCCCGGCCCCGAACCTCAGCACGCCGGCCAGGTCGCACTCCCCCACGTCGCGGGCCTGCGCCCCGGCCAGGGTGACGGTGGCGACCGGCCTGGTCAGGTCGAGCGAGGGCACGACCTGCACGGTGGCGCCCTCGACCTCGTACAGCCTGCCCTCGAAGGGGACGAGGAGCACGTCGGCCACGTCCGCGCCGGCCACCCCGGTGACGGTGCCGGACAGCCGCCCGCCCGCCAGCCGCAGCGACGACCCGCGCCCCGGCCGGTACGGCGAGGCCGCGAACGACACGACCAGCGCCGCCGTCCTGCGTCCCTCGGCCAGCTCGCCGAGCAGGGCGTCACCGGTGGGCAGCAGCGCCTTCGTGGCCAGCACCGCGCTGGTCAGGAACGGCACCGGCGCCACGGCCCGGCCCAGCTCCTCCAGCACGACGGCCACCTCGCTGGCCGACGCGCCCGCGCCGCCCAGCTCCTCGGGCACGAGGAGCCCGGCGACCCCGATCTCGCCCGCCAGGGTCTTCCACAGATCCAGGTCGTAGGGCTGCGACTCGACGCGCCCGAGCACCGCGGCCGGCGGGCAGCGGTCGGCCAGCAGGCCGCGCACGGCCGCCCGCAGCTCCTCCTCGACCTCGGAGTAGAGCAGAGTCATCGCGGCAGGTCCTTCCAGGGCACGTCCTTGTCGACGCGGGGCTCGGAGGGCAGGCCGAGCACCCGTTCGGAGATGATGTTGCGCAGGATCTCGGACGTGCCGCCCTCGATCGAGTTGCCCTTGGCCCGCAGGTAGCGGTAGCCGGGGCCGCGGCCGTAGAAGTCGACGTCCTGCGAGCGGCGGAACGTCCAGTCGTCGTAGCCCAGGTCGCGGCGGAGCTCGACGTCGAAGCCGGACAGCGCCTGGTTGAGCTTGGCGAACGACAACTTCATGCCCGAGCCCTCGGGGCCGGGCTGGCCGGCGGCGAGCTGCTCGCGCAGCCGGGCCCCGGACAGGCGGGTGACCTCGGCCTCCACCCACAGCGCCAGCAGCCGCTGGTGCAGGTCGTGGGTGCGCAGCTCGGGGTGCTCGCGCCAGGCTTCCAGCACCGCGCCGACCATGCCGCCGCCGCGCCGCACGGGCGCGCCGCCGATCGCGACGCGCTCGTTCATCAGCGTGGTCTGCGCGACCCGCCAGCCGTCGCCGACCTCGCCCAGCCGCAGGTCGTCGGAGAGCCGCACGCCGGTCAGGAACACCTCGTTGAACTCGGCCTCGCCGGTGATCTGCCGCAGCGGCCGCACCTCGACGCCGGGGGCGTGCATGTCGCAGATGAAGTACGTCATGCCGCGGTGCTTGGGCACGTCCGGGTCGGTGCGGGTGACCAGGATGGCCCAGCGCGAGTGGTGGGCGCCCGACGTCCAGACCTTCTGGCCGTCGACCACCCACTCGTCGCCGTCCCGGACCGCGCGGGTGGCGAGCGTGGCCAGGTCGGAGCCGGCGCCGGGCTCGCTGAAGAGCTGGCACCAGATCTCCTCGCCGGTCCACAGCGGGCGCAGGAAGCGCCGCTGCTGCTCCGGCGTGCCGAACGCCAGGATCGTCGGCGCGGCCATGCCGAGACCGATGCCCTGGACGCCGCTGTTGATCTGCGGCGTGCCGGCCAGCTCGTGCTCGACCACCTGCTGCAGCTCCCTGGCCGCGCCGAGGCCGCCGAGCCCTTCGGGGAACCAGACCCAGGCCAGCCCGGCGTCGAACCTGGCCCGCAGGAACGCCGGCCGGTCCCCCTCGGGGTCGTGCTCGCCCAGGAACGCGCGCACGCGCTCCTTGATCTGCGCTTCGTTCACATGAACCTCTTCAGCTCGCGATAGGCCAGGGACCGCTTGTGCACCTCGTCGGGGCCGTCGGCCAGGCGCAGGGAGCGGGCGCCCGCCCAGAGCGCGGCCAGCGGGAAGTCCTGGGAGACGCCGCCCGCGCCGTGCACCTGGATGGCCTTGTCCAGGATCCATTCGACGGTGATCGGGGTGGAGATCTTGATGGCCTGGATCTCGGTGTGGGCGCCCTGGTTGCCCACGGTGTCCATGAGCCAGGCGGTCTTGAGCACGAGCAGGCGCAACTGCTCGATCCTGATGCGGGACTCGGCGATCCAGTCCTGGACCACGCCCTGCTGGGCGACCGGCTTGCCGAACGCCGTCCTGGCCAGGGCCCGCTCGCACATCAGCTCGACCGCGCGCTCGGCCATGCCGATCAGGCGCATGCAGTGGTGGATGCGGCCGGGGCCGAGCCTGGCCTGCGCGATGGCGAAGCCGCCGCCCTCCTCCCCGATCAGGTTCTCGGCCGGTACGCGCACGTCCTCGAAGACCACCTCGGCGTGGCCGCCGTGGTCGGCGTCGGTGTAGCCGAAGACGTGCATGCCGCGTTTGACGTGCAGCCCCGGGGTGTCGCGCGGCACCAGGACCATGCTCTGCTGCCGGTGCTTGGGCGCGTCGGGATTCGTCTTGCCCATGACGACGAAGATCTTGCAGTTGGGGTTCATCGCGCCGGAGATGAACCACTTGCGGCCGTTGATGACGTACTCGCCGCCGTCGCGGACGATCGAGGTGGCGATGTTGGTGGCGTCGGAGGAGGCGACGTCGGGCTCGGTCATCGCGAAGGCCGACCGGATCTCGCCGTCGAGCAGCGGGCGCAGCCACTCCTCGCGCTGCCACTGGCTGCCGAACATCGACAACACTTCCATGTTGCCGGTGTCGGGGGCGGCGCAGTTGGTGGCGGTGGGGGCGATGCTGGGGCTGCGGCCCATGATCTCGGCCAGCGGGGCGTACTGGAGGTTCGTCAGCCCGGCGCCGTGCGCGCCGGGCAGGAACAGGTTCCACAGGCCGCGCTTCCTCGCCTCGTCCTTGAGGTCGTCGAGCAGCGGTGGCGGGCTCCAGCCGGCGGCCGCGGCCTGCTCCTCGAAGGCGGGCTCGGCCGGATAGACGCATTCGTCCATGAAGCGGAGCAGGCGCTCGCGCAGGTCCTCGGTGACGGTGTCGAAGGCGAAGTCCATGCCGGTGAGCCTACCGACCGGCCGGTATGGATGTCGACAGGTGGTTCCCCGCAAAAAGGGCCAGGTGGCCGTCAACCTGCGACGGGACCGCCGCCTATCGTGGCGGCATGACCGCCAAGCTGCCCGCGCCCGTGGTGCTGGAGAACGACGTCGTGCGCCTCGAACCGCTCACCCTGGAACACGTCCCGGACCTGTTCGCCGCCGGAGGCGGGGACGACGAGCTCTGGCGCTGGCTGCCGATCGCCACCCCGCGCACCGAGGACGATCTGGCCAGGACGGCCCGCGAGCTCATCGGCGACGACAAGCACGTGCCGTTCACGGTGATCCCCAAGGAGACCGGACGGCCGGGCGGCTGGACGACCTACATCGACGTGCCCGGCTTCGACGACAGCGTCGAGATCGGCTGGACCTGGTACGGCCGCGCCCACTGGCGCACCGCGGTGAACACCAACTGCAAGCTGCTGCTGCTCGACCACGCCTTCGGCCTCGGCCACAACCGGGTCCTGCTCAAGACCGACGTGCTGAACCTGCGCTCCCAGGCCGCCATCCGGCGCATCGGCGGCGTGCACGAGGGAACTCTGCGCCGCCACCGCAGAAGGCCCGACGGCACCTGGCGCGACACGGTCTATTTCGGCATCCTCGAAGAGGAATGGCCGGAGCACCGGGCTCGACTGAACCGCTGAACGGAAGGCGGCATCTAATCCCGCATGACTGATCGGCTGGGAGGCTACTGGCTCGGCGCCCGGCTCGACGGCGGCGGGCGGACCACCGTCCGCGAGGCCTACGACGAGTCGGGCGGTCGCCATGCCCTCCACCTGCCCGGACCGGGCGCGTACGCGACGGTCCCGGAGGTGCGCTCGGTGCACGCGGCACGCCTGGTCGAGGCGTACCCACAGGGCGATCCGCCCTATCTGGTCAGCGAGTACATCGAGGGGCCGACGCTGCGCCAGGTCGTCGAGCGGCACGGCCCCTTCGCCGGTGACGACCTCTACCGCCTGGCCGCCGCCACGGCCACCGCGCTGGCCGCGGTGCACGAGGCGGGGGCGGTGCACGGGTCGCTCACGCCCGACAAGATCATCTTAGGCGTCGACGGGCCGCGCCTGGTGGGGCTGGGGCTGGCCGACGCCGAGGCCGACCCGGCGGGCGACGTCCAGGCGTGGGGGCGCGTCCTGCTGTTCGCCGCGTACGGGCTCACCGAGCGATTAGGCAACGGGGAGCGCCTCGACCGGCTGTTACGCGGCCTGGTCGCCGCCGCGCTCCACGACGACCCCGAGCGGCGCCCCGACGCCCGCCACCTGCTCATGTCCCTGCTCGACGCCCCGCAGTCCCAGCTCGGCCGCCTCCTGCCACCCGAGCCGGTCGACGACCCGCCGCTCGGCGTCCGCGCCGAGGCCCTCTACCTCCAGCTCTGCCGGGCGGACCAGGATCTGGTGCCCGAGGTCTTCCTGCGCCTGGTCGGGCTCGACGAGTCCGGCGGCGACACCGTGGCCCCCGCCCTCCGCGACGACCTGGTCGCCGGACGCGCCCCCGACGAGGTGGCCGCGATCGACCGGGTGCTGGAGGCGTACGGGAAGGCCGGGATCCTGACGATCAGCGACCGGGGATCCCTCACGATCACGTACACGGCGCTGCTGCGGGCCTGGCCGCGCCTGCACGAGTGGCTGGACGGCGAGCGGGAGGGCCTGCCCGTGCACCGGGAGCTGGCCAGGGCGGCACGGGCCTGGGAGGCGGGCGGGCGCCGCGAGTCCGACCTCTACCAGGGCGAACCCCTCGACCGGGCGATGGCGTGGGCGGCCGGCGGCCGGCGGCGGGTCACCCTGAGCCCCGGCGAGCAGACCTTCCTGGACGAGGGCCGCGCGCGGGCCCGCGGCGGCGCGCGCAGGCGCCGGAGGCTCATGGCGGGGCTGCTGTCGGGCCTGTTGTCGGTCGCGCTGCTGGCGGCGCTGCTCGCGGTGTGGCAGCGCGGGGCCGCCGACGGGCGGCTGGAGCAGGCGATGGCCAAGGTCGCCGCGTCGCGGGCCGAGGCGCTGCGGGTGGCCGATCCGGTGACCGCGCGCCGGCTGAGCCTGGCGGCCTGGCGGCTGGCCCAGGTGCCGCAGGCGCGGCGGGCGCTGACGGCGGCGGCCGCCGACCCGGCCGTGGACGTCTTCACCGACCCGCACGCCGGGCCCCGCTCGCTGTACGCGATCAGCGACGACGGCTCCCGGCTGGCAGCGCTGAGCGAGGACACGGTACGCGTCTACGACGTCCCCGGGCACCGGCGGGTCGCCGAGACGGCCGGCCCCGAGCAGAGCGTGCGGGCGATGGCCTGGTCCCCCGACGGGCACACGCTGGCCTTCGTGGGCGTGGACCGGTCGTACCTGTGGGACACCGCGTCGGGGCAGGGCGTGGGGCCGCCGTTCGGGAGGGGGCTGGGGGCGCCGGGCGAGCAGTCGGCGTGGTTCAGCCCGGGGGGCGGGCTGCTGTTCGCGGCGGCCCGGCAGTCGGGCGAGCGGTGGGCCTGGGACCTGCGGGCCCGCCGGGCGGCCTTCGTCGGCGAGTACGCGGTGGCCGGTCCCGGCGACCGGGTGGCGCTGACGTTCGAGGGCCGGCGTTCGACGATCAGGCGCGGCGACCGCGTCACGCCCGCGCCGTGGCTGGACCGGATGCCGTGGGAGTACACGACGTTCGCGCCGGACGGCGAGCGGGTGGCCATCGCCGAGGAGACCGGCATCCAGATCTACGACCTGGACGGCGTGCCCGTGCTCGGCACCCGGCTGCGGCCCTCCCCCGGCCACCTGCGCTTCAGCCCGGACGGGCGGTTGCTGGCCGGGACGGACAACGACCGGGTGCGGGTGTGGCGCGTGCCCGACCGCGTGTTGCTGGCCGAACGCCAGGTGCCGGTGGGCGGCGCGGACCGGCCGGCGCGGGCCGTGCCGGCGGGCGACGGGCGCACGGCCCGCGTGCTGGCCGCCGGCGGGACGGTGCTCACGCTGGATCTGGCCCGGTCGCCGGCGGCCGGTGATCCGGCGTCGGCGGTGTGCGCCCGCTACGGGGGCCTGTCGGCGGCGGACTGGACCCGGCACCTGCCCGAGGTGCCCTACCGAACGACCTGTCCCGGCTGATCCCGGCCGACCCCGCTGATCGCGGCTGATCACGGCCGATCATGGCGTTACGCGAATTGTTCTCGAATTCGTGGCCTGGATCTTGAACCGACCCCCTTGCCGGGCACGTAACCGTAGTCATACGGTCACCGTGAGCTGTTGGTCGAGGAGAAGGAGAGTTCCCCCCGTATGGGCAGGCATGAGGCACCCCCCAAGAACGAGTCGCCGGAGGCCGAGCCCGGCGCGGCCGACGGCCACCGGGAGCCTCGCGGCAAGCACGCGAGGGACGGCGAGGACGCGGGCGGCGAGGAGTAGGCCGCCGAAGGCCACGCATGGCCGACACGGGCGCCGGCGGTCCTATCCGCCGGCGCCCTCGTCACGCAGCATGCCGGTCAGCAGGTCGCGCAGCGCGAGGGTGAGCTCCGCCACGGACGGCACGGAGCCCGCGCCCGCGATCGCGTCGAACATCAGCCCCTCCCCGAAGGCCACGAGCTGGCGGGCATGGCGCACCGGGTCCTTCGACCCCAGGGCGGCCAGCATGGCGGGCGCCGGATCGCGGAAGTGGCGGCCCGCCCGGTTGTAGATCTCGCGCAGCTCGGGACGCCTGGTGGCCTCCAGGGCCAGCTCGTAGCGGGCCAGGGTGCGCCTGCGGTCGTCGAGCTGCACGCGCAGCGCCTCGGCCAGCCGGGCGGGCAGGTCGTCGAGGGTGAGCGGCACCGGCTCGTAGGCGATCGCCATGGCCTTCATCTCCAGCTCGGTGAGCCGGGACAGGGTCAGCTCCAGCAGGGCGGCCCGGGTGCGGGCCAGGTTGGACGTCGACCCGGGCGGCAGCCCGGCCGCCTCGTCCACGGCACGGTGGGTGAGGCCGCGCATGCCGCGCTCGGCCAGCAGGGTGATGGCCGTGTCGGCGACGGCGTCCGCTCGTTTCACGGACCGAATACTACAGGGGTAGTGCGAGCGAACTACAGGCGTAGTACGCTGACACTACAGACGTAATAACCAAGGAGGCGTCATGCCCAAGGCTGTGGTGATCGGTGGCGGCATCGGAGGGCTGGCCTGTGGCGTGGCCCTGCGCCGCAAGGGGTGGGAGGTGAGCGTCCTGGAGCGGGCGGCCGCCGTCGAGCCCGTCGGGTCGGGGCTCGCGGTCGCCGCCAACGCCCTCAAGGCGCTCGACACGCTGGGCCTGGGCGACCGGGTGCGCGAGCTGTCCACGGTGGAGGGGCCGCTCGGCGTGCGGCGGGCGGACGGCCGCTGGCTGACGCGTACCACCACCGACCACGCCGACGCCCGGTACGGGGACTCGGTGGTCGTCATGCTGCGGGCGACCCTCATGGACGTGCTCGCCGACGCCCTGGAACCGGGCGTCCTGCGGCTGGGCAGCACCGTGACGGGCGTGGACGCCGAGCGCGGGATCGTGCGCACGGAGGCGGGCGAGATCGAGGCCGACCTCGTCGTGGGCGCCGACGGCATCCGCTCGGCGACCCGGCGGGCGCTGTTCCCCGGCCATCCGGGGCCGGTGTACTCGGGGGTGACGGCGTGGCGGGCGCTCGTCCCGCGGAACGGGCTGGACATCCCCCGGTCGGAGAGCTGGGGCAGGGGGCTGGTGTTCGGCGTCCACCAGCTCACCGACGACCTGGTCTACCTGTACGCCACCGACCTGTCACCCGCCGGCGCAGCCCACGGGGACGAGCGGGAGGAACTGCTGCGCAGGTTCGGCGGCTGGCACGAGCCGATCCCGGCGCTGCTGCGGGCCGCCGACCCCGCCCGGATCATCCGCAACGACGTCCACTACCTGAAGGCGCCGCTGCCCGCCCTGCACCGGGGCAAGGTGGCGCTGGTGGGCGACGCGGCCCATCCGATGACCCCGAACCTGGGCCAGGGCGCCTGCCAGGCGCTGGAGGACGCCGTGGTGCTCGCGCACGTGGCGGACGGCGACCTGGCCGCCTACACCGCCGCCCGGCTGGCGCGCACGTCGGGCGTCGTGCGGCGGTCGATGACGATCTGCCGGGTCACCAAGCTGCGCAACCCGCTCGCGGTACGGCTGCGCGACCTCGCGGTGACCCTGGCGGGCCGGCTCAGCCCGGAGCTGATGCTGCGTTCGATGGACGACGTGTTGTCCTGGCGTCCGCCGGTGGAGGCGGTCACTGACCGGACGCGGGCCGCTGACCGGTGACCGCACCCTCGGACGCCGTCTCGGCGGCCACCGTCGCGGAAGTGAGCACCGGGGGCACGGGAGCGGGGGCCGGGGCCGGCTTGGAGTGGTCGGGGGTGAGGCGGCCGAGGGTGATCGTGCCGCCGATGGTCAGCGCCCCGGCCAGCAGGGCGGGGATCGCCGTGGACGGGCTGGTGGGCAGCGGTTCGCCGAGCAGGATCGCCCCCGCCAGCACCGAGGTGATCGGGTCGATGACCTGGACGCCGGCGTAGGCGATGCCGAAGTAGCCGACCGCGTACGAGCGCTGGAGCAGCACCACCGCGCAGACCAGCAGCACCGGCACGGCCAGCGTGAACCAGTGGATCAGCCGCCCCCAGTCGCCCTCCAGCCCGCCGCCGACCACCCGGACGAACGTCGAGACGCTCGCCGTCACCACACCGGCGCCCACCGAGAGCAGCAGCGCCCGCGCGGGCCCGTGGAAGCGCCGCGCGAGCACCTGAGAGACCAGCGCGATCGCCGCGATGACGCCCAGGAAGGCGAGCGCGGCGCCGTTGCTCAGCCGGGGCGTGACGTTGTGCTGCGGCACCAGCAGCATGAGCCAGAGCAGGCCCACGGCGACGGCGATCGAGCCGAGGATCTCCGCCCGGTACGGCCTGCGCCCGTACATGAAGGCGGCCAGCGGCACCGCGAACACCAGGGTGGCCACGCTGATCGGCTGCACGGCCACCAGCGGCGCGAAGCTGAGCGCCACGGCGTGCAGGCACGCCCCGGTGAAGCCGATGACGCCGCCGATCCACCAGCGGGGGCGCCGGACCAGCTTGAGCGAGGCGCCCGCGGCCACGGCCTCGTACTGTTGGAGGGCGGCGCCGAGCGCGTATCCCAGCGCTCCGGCCAGCGCGATGAGCAGCCCGATCCAGGTCATCGGCGCCCACGCAGGGGCAGGGGTCCGTGCAGGAGCATTGCTCCAGCTTAAGAGCCAAGCGGAGCACTACCATCATTCTTTAGGCTGATAAATCGCCCAATTGCGGCTGCCACCTGCACGAACTTGTGGCTGATCCTTGAGCCCCCGCGGCGGCGTCGCGGCCCCTACGATTGCTCGGGAACCACGCAGAACAGGTGGCCCTCCGGGTCCTGCAACACGATCCAGCGCGTCCCCTCCTCGGTGACGCCCGGCTGGAACTCCGGCTTGACCGCCCCGAGCGCGGTGTACTCCTCGACCGCCTTGTCCAGGTCGGGCACGCGGAAGTCGAGATGGAACTTCTTGTCCGCGCTGGGCCAGACGCCCGGCTTGTAACCGGGCACGCGGCCGAAGTAGATGCTCGTGGTGCCGTCGCCGATCGCCGCGTACTCCTCCTCCGAATACTGGATCTCGAAGCCGGTCACCTCGTGGTAGAAGGCGGCCAGCTTCCGGGGGTCGTCGCAGTCGATGGTGAAGGCAATGAGCTTGGCTTTCGTCGTCATGCGTCCATGCTGGCAGGCGTACCTGTCATCTTCTGTCAGGTACGCCCGGCGGGTCAGCCGCGACGCGTGGCGGCGGTCACCCGCTTGAGGATCCGGTCCCATTCCGTGCCGAACGGGTTGTCCTGCACCAGGTACGTCCAGGTGGCCGACGGGCGCTTGAGGTCGGGCTCGGGGGCCTCGAACGACTCCAGCGAGCGGCGTTCGACCTCGGCCTGCAACGCCTTGTACTCGGCCACGGCCTCCCGCTGGAACTCGTCGACCGGGCTCATCCGGCCCAGCGCGCGCAGGTGGATGCCCTCGCGCAGGTCGTTGAGGAAGGCCAGGTGCTCGGTCCAGCAGGTGTCGATGGCGTGCAGGACGATCTGGCGGGCCGTCTCGTCCCTGGTGTCCTCGGGCAGCTCGGCCCAGCGCTCGGGGTCGGCCTCGGCCAGCGCCTTGGCGGCGGCGTCGCCGTGGAGGACCTTGTCGCGCCATTCGAGGATCAGCTCACGCTGGTGTTCGAGCAGGCGGGTGTAGCGCCAGGTGTTGCGGTGGATCTCCAGGTTGACGCCCTCGGCCACCCGCTGGGCGTGGCCCACGATGTACGCGCCGCGCCGGTGGCGCACCAGGCCGTCGGGGTCGGCGGCGGGCGGCCGCTCGTCGGGGACGAACTGGGTGATCAGGTCGTCGGTCATGCTGACGAAGAAGACCGAGCCGCCCGGGTCGCCCTGGCGGCCGGCCCGGCCGCGGAGCTGGTCGTCGAGGCGGCTGCTGGCGTGGCGGCCGGAGCCGATCACGTAGAGGCCGCCGAGCTCGGACACGCCCTCGCCGAGCCGGATGTCGGTGCCGCGACCGGCCATCTGGGTGGAGACGGTGATCGCGCCGCGCTCGCCCGCCCTGGCGATGATCGTGGCCTCTTCCGCGTCGTTCTTGGCGTTGAGGACGACCGGCTCCATGCCGCGGCGCTGCAGGAGCTTGGCGAGGTTCTCCGACTCGGCCACGTCGAGGGTGCCGATGAGGATCGGCCGGCCCGTCTCGTGCACCTCCTGGATCTCCTCGACCAGCGCGGCGTCCTTGTCGGGCACGGTCGGGTAGATGCGGTCGGGCTCGTCCTGCCGCACGCACGGCCGGTTGGACGGGATGACCGCGACCTTGAGGCCGTAGAACTCGCCGAGCTGCTCGTTGACCGCGACGGCGGTGCCGGTCATGCCGCAGATCTGCGGGTAGCGGCGGATCAGCCCCTGGACGGTGATCGAGTCGAGGATCTCGCCCTTCTCGCTCGGCGGCAGCGCCTCCTTGGCCTCCACGGCCGCCTGGAGCCCGTCGGGCCAGCGCTGCAGCAGCGCCACCCGGCCCCGGGAGGGGTTGATCAGCTGCACCCTGCCGTCGCGCACGATGTAGTCGACGTCGCGGGCGAGCAGCGCGTGGGCGTGCAGGGCGAGGTTGAGCTCGATGAGGGTGCCGGGCTCGTGCTCGTCGTAGAGCTCGACGCCGAGGATGTTCTCGATGCTGTCGGCGCCCTTGGGGGTGAGGTAGACGTTGCGTGCCTGCTCGTCGATCTCGTAGTGGTAGCCGCGGACGAGCGTGCGCACCAGCGCCGCCATCTCCGGCACCGCGCTGCCGGGGTCGGCCGCGCCGGCCATCACCAGCGGCACCCTGGCCTCGTCGACCAGCACGGAGTCGGCCTCGTCGATCAGCGCCACCTCGGGCGCGGGCACGATGATCTCGGCCGGGTCGGTGCGCAGCCGGTCGCGCAGCACGTCGAACCCGATCTCGCTGACCGGCCCGTACGTGACGTCCTTGGCGTAGGCGGCGCGGCGCTCCTCCGGGGTGGAGTTCTGGTCGATCCAGCCCACGCTGACGCCGAGCGCCTCGTAGAGCGGGCCCATCCACTCGGCGTCGCGCCTGGCCAGGTAGTCGTTGACGGACATCACGTGGACGCGCTTGCCCTGCAACGCGTAGCCGGCGGCGGCCATGGCGCCCGACAGGGTCTTGCCCTCGCCGGTCGCCATCTCGGCCACCTTGCCGTCGAGCAGGGCCAGCGTGCCCAGCAACTGCACGTCGTACGGCCGGAGCCCGAGGGTGCGGTCGGCGGCCTCCCGCACGACGGCGCAGAACTCGGCCAGATCGTCCATGCCAGGCGTCGGCAGCTCCTCGAGCTTCCCGACACGGCCGGCGCGCTCGTCGGCCGCCTTGACGATCTTCAGATAGGGGCTCAGGTTCACGCCGCCTGGACGATCCAGGAGGTTTCTGAATATTCCCTTTATCGAGGCCACAGTTCCTCCAACGCACGTTTCGCCGGCGCCGTTCCGTTATGCCGAGATGAGAGAACGGAGCGACGATACGGCAAGCGTCGCCGTACCGGACCTTAACTCATCACGGGCCCTGGACCTCACATCTCCGTTTCCGCTTTCAGCGCGAGAACGGCGACCGCGGCGAGCAGGAGCGCGCACCCGCACCAGGCGAGCGGGGTCAGCCGCTCGCCGAACAGCAGGACGCCGATCAGCGCCGCCCCGGCCGCCTCGCCCAGCGAGATGATCGAGACCGTGGTGGCCGGCAACGCGGTGAGCGCGCGGAAGAACAGGCCGTAGGCCAGGGCGGTGGGCACCGCCCCCAGGTAGACCAGCAGCGCCACCGACGACACGCTCAGCTCGGGCAGCACGCCCGCCGGCAGGGCGAAGGGCGCCAGGCAGGCCGCCCCGACCGCGAACCCGCCGACCGCGGTGCCCTGCGGGTCGGCTTCCCGGTGGTACCGGGAGAAGAGCGTCACGCCGGCGTACCCGGCGGCCGAGAGCAGGGCGTACCCGATGCCTGCCCAGGTGCCGGCCCCGGTGCCGGCCCCGGTGCCGGACGGAGAGTCGGCCCGGACGACGGACTCCCAGGTGAGCAGGACGAGCCCGACCGGCGCGGCGGCCAGCGCGACCCGGGCGACCGGGCCGAGCGGCTCGCGCAGCAGCAGGCGCCCGCCGAGGGCGGTGATGATCGGCGTGGCGCCCATGGTCACGACCGTCGCGACGGCGACGCCGGACCCGGCGATGGCCGCGAAGTACGCGGTCTGGTAGACGGCCATGCCGGCCCCGATCGGCAACACGTGCCAGGTGAGCCGGCGCGGACGCGCCGCGCGGCGGGTGAGCGCGAGCAGGAAGGCGGCGCCGAGCAGGTAGCGCCAGAGCGAGACGCCGACGGGGCCGAGATGGCCCGACTCGAACAGCAGCGCGCCGGCGGCGCCGCCGGTGCCCCAGGCCGTGGCGGCCACGGAGACGTAGACGGCGCCACGGCGGGCGGAGACAGGGGTCATGACAGGAGTTCTCCGGATGGAGTGGTCGGAATGGGCCCGTATGCGGGCAGCAACCACCCCCGGATCAGTCAGACCCGGAGAATCCTGGAACGCCGCCGCCCGCTAGAGGCAATGCCGGTTAGTTAGGGTGCTTGGGCGGTTGTCGATTCGGGGTCGGTAAGGACATCGATGGCGATGGCCGCTCGGTGGTTGGTCCGGTCGACC